>NZ_CP158367.1:2400000-2745609 GCF_040267685.1 Proteinivorax tanatarense | reverse complement strand
CATACCAGCAGGACCAAAGGTGAGGATCATTACGATGGTGCAGATAATTAGAACACCAGGAATAATGCCAAGGCCCATCTCTACTCCATTCTTACCCCCCTCTAAAATGGAATTTAATACTCTCTCAAAGTAATTATCAGTTTTAGGAGGATTGTCAGGGATAAAGTCGATATCTTCTGTATCATCAATAGCTTCTTCAAAGTTCTCGTTAAATTCTTTTTTCTCGATATCTTCGTAATCTGCATCATAATACTTTTGTGTAAAGGTCAACATAATTCTAACACTAACAACAGAGCCAATCAGTGCTCCGATATTTCCTATGATGGCAGGAGCGATAAACTCATTTCCAAAGCTAATCATATAAGTTGTAAGAACCAGGCCCATTCCGAAGGCAGTTCCTAAGTTGCAAAGAGCGGGCACTTGATATTTATAAAAATACTTAATGAATTTCTTATCCTTTGCTAATGAGATAATAGCTGGGTTGTCAGAGAGATAGGTAGTAACTCCTCCAATAGAAGCGGCGCCGGGCATTCCATACAAAGGCTTCATAATAGGTGAAATTATTTTGTTAATCAGTTCTACAACTCCAAACTCAGAAAGAAGTGCTGATAATGCGCCGGCTAAAACAGCAATTGCCATAATCAAAAAAACAGTGTCAATAAGTAGTGCATGGGCTGTTTCCATAAAAACCGTAAACATTATTCCTAATCCCATTTCACTTGCTAGGTATCCAAAAAATCCAATTAGAATAAACAAAAACACAAAAGTTTCCATAGAAATAGCAGAATCAGAGACCTTCTTCTTACTCTCTAACTTCTGCTGTGACGACTTGTTGTTTTTAATGATTTTAAACGGATTTGCCACTATAATCCCTCCTTAATTTTGTCATCACCTCTAAATTTAGATTATTTTTAGAAAAAAGTAAAGAGTTTTTCAATGTAATAATAAAGAAATTTTCAAACCCTTGTAGGTAGGGTTTGAAAAAACGGCTATAAGAGGATATAATTTATTTAATATATATGGGGGAAAAAAGGAGATAAGCTATGAATTATATATGTACTAACAGTCCGGAAGAGACTATTGAGCTCGGAAAGCGATTAGCAACATTGCTAAAAAGTGGAGATGTTATTTTGTTATCAGGAGACTTAGGAGCTGGAAAGACAGCTTTTACGAAAGGAATAGCATTGGGATTAGATATAGAAGATTATGTGAAAAGCCCTACTTTTACATATGTGTTGGAGTATAAAGGCAAGATGTCTTTATATCATTTTGACTTATATCGACTACAGGATATAGAAGAAATTTATGACTTGGGTTTTGAAGAATATTTACAATGCGATGGAGTTTTAGTTTTAGAATGGGGAGATAGGGTTAAAGAAGTCCTAAAAGAAGATGAAATAGACTATATTTCTGTTTTTTTAGAAAAAGTAGGGGAAAAGAATCGTAAAATTTACTTTGACTGCAATACTAAAGAAAGAAATATAGCTAAGGAGTTGTTGTAACTTGTTAACTTTGAGTATTGATACATCTACTTTAACGTGTAGTGTGGCAGTAACAGATGAAGAAAAGTTGTTGGGTCAGCAGGTTATAAATACCAAATCAACCCATTCACAAAAGCTGTTGCCTTGCATACATTCTTTGCTTGAAAACCTAAATATCACCTTAAAAGATATAGATTTAATTGGAGTAGCTAAGGGACCAGGTTCTTTTACGGGTTTGAGGATAGGAATGGCTACAGCTAAAGGATTAGCCTTCGGTTTGAACATACCTATAGTGGGAATTTGTAGTTTAAAGGCTTTAGCCTATAGCAGCAACGTTTTTGAAAATTTGGTTGTTCCCATATTTAATGCTAGAAGAAATCAAGTTTATGGAGCTATTTATAGCTATGAACAAGATTTATATACTGAAAAATTGGCACCTCAGAGCATAAAGTTAGAAGAGCTACTGGATAAAATACTATACTTAGAAAAAAAAGCTGTTTTTTTAGGTGATTACTTAGAGAGTTTTGATAGCCAGATACAAAATGAGCTTGGAGAAAAAGGTTTTTATGTTTTACCTCAAAACTTAACTCCCAGGGCTAGCAGTGTTGGATTTTTAGCTTATAATTACTTTAAAGATAAGGGAGAAGATAATATATCAAACTTAAATGTTGAATACCTTCGTTTAGCTGAAGCTCAACGTAAGCTATTAGCGAGTAAGAGTTAGGAAGTGTTTATATGGGACAATATACTATAACTCCAATGGAGGATAGGCATATATCTGCTGTTGTTGACATAGAAAAGGCGGTTTTCCCAAATCCATGGAGTAGAGATGCTTTTGAAAAAGAAATTAACGAGAATCATCTAGCTAATTACTTTGTGGTATTACATAATCAAAAACCTATAGGATTTATTGGGGGTTGGTTTATTTTAGATGAGTGTCATATAACCAATGTTGCAGTATTGCCAAGTTATAGACGTAAGGGTTTAGCAAAAAAAATGATTGCAGCTTTGTTAGAGTTGTGTAGAGCCAAAGGAGTATCTTCAGTAACGCTAGAGGTGCGTGCTTCAAATAAAGGGGCACAAAAGCTTTACAAAGGTGCTGGGTTTGAGGTTATGGGAGTAAGGAAAGCTTATTATACGGATAATAATGAAGATGCTTTGTTGATGTGGTTGACAGAATTATAAAGAGGTGAAGGCAATGTCAGTAAAAATATTAGCTATCGAAACTTCCTGTGATGAAACTGCTGTGGCGGTAGTGGAAAATGGACGGGATGTTTTGATAAATGAAGTTTTATCTCAAATAGATATTCATAAAGAGTTTGGAGGTGTAGTTCCAGAGGTGGCATCACGCTACCACATGGAAGGTATTATACCTTTAATAGAAAAGGCTTTAAAAGGAGCTAGCCTTACTTTAGACGACATAGATGCCGTTGCAGTGACAAATGGTCCTGGCTTAATAGGCGCACTTCTGGTAGGGGTTTCTGTTGCTAAAGCACTAGCTTTTGCTTTAGGCAAGCCTTTGATAGCAGTAAATCATCTGTCGGGTCATATATATGCTAATTTTTTGGAGAATGAAATTAACTTTCCATCAGTAACTTTGATTGTATCTGGAGGACATACCGATCTTATATATATGGAGAACCACCTTGAGTTTCAAGTTTTAGGACAAACAAGAGATGATGCAGCGGGAGAAGCCTTTGATAAAATTGCCCGTTCGCTGAAGTTAGGTTATCCAGGGGGACCTATTGTGGATAAAATGGCTAATAGTGGAGAAGATAATTTAGGTTTTCCTAGAGTTTATTTAGAAAAAGGAAGTCTTGATTTTAGTTTCAGCGGTCTTAAATCTGCAGTAATTAACTATTTACATAATCAAAAACAAAAAGGGCTTCAAGTTAAAATTGAGGATGTTTGTGCTTCCTTCCAACAGGCAGTCGTTGAAGTGCTTGTGGATAAGACAATAGAATGTGCTAAGCAAAAAAATGTTAAACATGTGATGATGGCTGGAGGAGTGTCTGCTAACAGTTCATTAAGGAGCTTAATGAAAGAAAGGACAATTAAAAATAACTTAAATCTCTACTACCCACCCTTAAAATATTGCACAGATAATGCTGCGATGATAGGGGCTGTGGCCTATTATCAATTTATTGCCCAAGACTTTGCTCCTTTAGATTTGAATGCATTTAGTACAATGACCTTAGATAATGTTTACAAAAAATAATGTGTATAAAACTAGGAACAAAACTGTGGATATTGTGGATAATATTGTGAACAGCAGAAAATACAGGTTTCGTCTACTGTGGACAAAAAGTGGAGTTTTTTTTGTCGAGTGCTGTGGAAAATGTGGACGATTTATAGAAAAACCTCTATAAACCGTTGTGTGTTCTGTGGATAAACCTGTGTATAGTGTGGATAACCGAAGGTGTGTTTGGTACTGGTTCCAATTGACAATGTAATATATAAAGGTTAAGATGTAATTGGGAATTATCAGACAGTTTGAGGGTTTATTGTCTAGATAAAAAACTTTTAAAGGGAAAAGGGGGATTATAAAATGTATCCAGTATTGTTGGAGCTGGGACCAATTACGGTTCATAGCTATGGTTTTATGATTGCTATGGGATTTGTAGCGGTTATTTTGGGGTTAAGAAGAAGGGCGCACGAAATAAATATGGAACCAAATGAGACTTTAGATATTGCTTTGCTAGCCATGATTTTTGGAATAATTGGAGCAAGGCTTTATTATGTGCTTGTTTATGATTTTAGCCATTATGTGAAAAATCCGCTGGACGTATTTGCTTTAAACCAGGGTGGATTAGTTTTTCATGGAGGACTAATATTAGGAACGATAGCGGTTATTATATATTTAAAGGCTAAAAAAGTATCGGTTGTGGAAACAGCAGATTTAGCTGCACTTTTGATACCAGTAGCATATGCTTTTGGTAGAGTTGGATGCTTTTTAAATGGATGTTGTCATGGGATAGAAACTGATAGTTTTATCGGCGTTTCTTTTACGGAATTTGGTACAACAGCTTATCATCCCGCTCAACTATACTCTGTTGTACTAGGTCTTGGGATTTATGGGTTTATTTTATGGCAGCGACCAAGGCGAACTTTTGGAGGTCAAGCGTTTTTAAGCTATCTTATTATCTACAACGCAGGACGTTTCTTTATAGAATTTTTACGTGTAAACCCCACTTATTTTGGGCTGGTTACTGGAGCACAGATTACTTCAATTATCTTAATTGGAATTGCTTGTGGATTATATCCATTTATAAGACGCAAGTTTGCTTATGAAGAAGATGAAGCAGTTGAAGAAATAGATGAAAGTTCTACTGCTTAATAAAAAAAGAAGGTGAGACAAAAATGTTTGAGCGAGGACAACGCAAGATACATCTTATAGGAATAGGAGGCTATGGCATGAGTGCTATAGCCAGCATACTTATTGATAAAGGGTATGATGTTACTGGTTCCGATTTAAACAAATCTAAGCTGGTAGAAAGTTTGTTAGATAAAGGGGCAAAAGTTTTTATCGGCCATAAATCAGAGCAGGTAGAACTGGCTGATGTGGTTATTTATTCTACTGCTATTCCCGATAGCAATCCAGAACTAATAGAAGCTAAAAATAGGAAACTGCCACTTTATCATCGCTCAGAAGTGTTAGCGATGATTTTAAATAGCGGTCAAGGAATTGCTGTTGCTGGTGCCCATGGTAAGACCAGTACAACTTCTATGATTTCATTTTTATTAGAAAAAGGTGATAAAGACCCTACAGCTTTAATAGGTGGTGAGTTAGGGGAGTTTAAAGGTAATGCTCGTTTAGGTGAAAGTGGAATAGTTGTGGCAGAAGCATGTGAAAGTGACCATTCTTTTTTAAGGTATAGGCCAGAAATAGCGGTTATAACTAATATAGAAGCTGATCATTTAGAGCATTATGATGGTGATTTTAGCAAACTTTTGAGCACATATAAGGATTTTTTAAATAACCTAGCTTCTGATGGTAAAGCTATCATTTTTGGAGATGATCAGTACATTCGCGAAGTAACGTCAGGGACAGAAAAAAAACTCATAACATACGGGCTAGCTGAAGAAAATGACTATTATCCACAGAATATTGAATACAAGGATAAAGGCTCTTTTTTTGACCTTTATCATAGAGGTAAAAAACTAGGGAAAATTGAACTTAGCGTCCCTGGCTTGCATAACATATTAAATGCTATATCTTCAGCAGTTGTAGCTTTAGAAGTTGGAGTAAACTTCTCTATAATAAGTAAAGTGTTTAAAGGGTTTGGAGGAGCAAAAAGAAGATTTCAAATTATCCACAGAGATAGAAATTACTTTATTGTTGATGATTATGCTCATCATCCTACAGAAATCAAAGCTACTTTGCAGGCAGCTAAGGAAATTAACCATCGAAGATTAGTGGCTATATTTCAACCACAGCGATATTCAAGAACTTACTATTTTTACGATGAGTTTGCATCATCCTTTGAAAACGCTGATGAAGTAATAATTGCTGATATATATACTGCTGGAGAAGAACCTATACAAGGAGTTTCTTCTGAAGGATTAGCGGAAAAAATCAACAGAACAGGAACCAATGCTAAATATATAGGAACAAACGCAGATATTATCAATGAACTTCGGACAAAAATTAAGCCAGGGGATTTAGTTATAACCATGGGAGCCGGTGATATTTGGAAAGTATCCCACGAGATTGGAAGCATGCTAAAAGAAAAAAAGGTAGTTTAGGGGGAAGATGCACATGTTAGCAGTTATGGGAGCTATGGAAGAGGAAATAGCATTATTTAGAGAGGCTATGGATGATGTTGATAAAAATCAAAAGGCTGGATTAACCTTTTATAAGGGTGAGATAGATAACAAAAAGATAATATTAGTACATTGTGGGATAGGAAAAGTTAATGCTGCCATTTGTACACAAATTTTGATAGATGATTTTGGTGTGGATAACATTATTTTTACTGGTGTAGCAGGAGCATTGTCTGCAAATTTAAATGTTTTAGATGTAGTTGTATCCACAGACTGTATCCAACACGATCTTAATGTTGGTGCTTTTGGATATGAGGCTGGAACAGTTCCAAGACTAAACAAAAAAGAATTTGCCGCTGATGATGCTTTGGTAAAGTTGGCGCTAAAAAGCGCAAAAAATATAGAAAACTTTCCACAGATAGTTTCTGGTAGAATACTGTCGGGAGATGAATTTATAGCAGATAAACAAAGAGCTCTTCATCTAGCTGATAAGTTTAGTGGTCATTGTGTAGAGATGGAGGGAGCGGCAGTTGCTCAGGCTAGTTATTTAAATGATGTTTCTTTTGTAATAATAAGGGCTATGTCAGACAAAGCTGATGGTACTGCAGATGTTGATTTCCCCAAATTCGTTCAACAGGCAGCAAACAATTCATTAGCTTTAGTTAGAGAAATGCTAAAACACCTATAAAAAATATCCCCAACGGATAAGTCGTTGGGGATATTTTTTATAGTGCATACATCACTGAATGACTCTAAAATCGTCGTAAAGGTATACATATTATAACCTGTTATCTTTTATTGGGTGTCTTTTAATTTATTTGCCATTACTATATAATGACTATAATGATGGTCAAATTTAAAACTTTACGCACATGTCTCTTAGAGAGATTAAGAGTCTTTTTTAGAATGGCTTTCACTAGGCGTCCGGGCAATATCTATAGAACGCCTAAGGTTTTATATGGGGGGATTAAAATGAGTAACGTACTATTAGTAGAGGATGACACCACATTAGCTGAAGGCATTCGACACGCCTTAGAACGCGAAATGTTCCAAGTGTACATAGCTTCCGATCTTGCTGAAGCTCGTAAAGCTTTTGATGAAGAGTGCTTTGACCTTATCTTGCTAGATGTTATGCTTCCTGATGGAAGTGGGTACGATTACTGCAAAGAAATAAGGGGAAAATCATCTATACCGATTATATTTTTAACTGCCTGTGATGAGGAAGTTAATGTTGTTTTGGGTTTAGATATAGGTGGAGATGATTATATTGCGAAACCTTTTAGGGTACGGGAATTGGTGTCAAGGATTAAGGCGGTCCTTCGAAGAAAATCTGAAGACGAGTCTACCTCTGTAAAGTTTGGCTCCTTAGAAGTTGACCTTATAAAAGGCAGTATATCCAAACATGGGGAAAAAATTGAATTGACGCCAATTGAATGGAGGCTGGTGAAAATTTTTATCAACAATTCCAATCAAGTACTAACTAGAACAGTTATACTGGATAAGCTTTGGGATCAATCAGGTGAATTTGTTGATGATAACACTTTATCAGTTTATATAAGGAGAATTAGAGGGAAATTGGAGGATAGACCTTCTGAACCAGAGTATATTCAAACAGTTAGAGGTGTGGGGTATAAGTGGAATAAATAGGGGGGATTGCTATGTTGCAATTATTAGCAAATAGTGAGATCAAACTTTTTTTAAAAGGGATGTTAATACTTTTTATAGTGTTTACAATTTTGATTGTAGCAATTTTAAATTTCGGTCTTCAGTCACTGCACAAAGAAAATATAGATAATAATATAGCTATTATGGGTAATATATTGTATCAATTTCCGGAGTTAGAGGGGGATATTCCTGCATTTTTCACTAAAGAGCCTACTCCTGAAGCCAAAGAGGTGGGATTAAATGTTGCAAAACAGTATGGATATACAAGGGATATGCCTTTAGTAGTTAGTACTCCTTTTGAGAATCATAAAAAAGTGCAGACAATTAAAGTGGTTATACCCATGTCTATCTTGTTCATATTATTTATGGCAGTTACTTTGTTTTTGTTGAATAACTTGTATAAAAGACTTCGCAGTTACTCAGAGCATGTTGACAACATAGCTGACGGCAACCTAAAGGTTATAGAAAGTAAGGATAAAGAAGGGGATATTGCCAAGTTGAATCACAGCTTTAATAAAATGACTAAAGCTATGTCAACTGCTCAACAAAAGGAATGGAAAGAAAAGTTACTGCACAAAAATATAATCTCTGACATATCCCACCAATTAAAAACACCTCTATCTTCAATAAAAGTATTTAATGGGCTAATTTTAGATAGTCCCTCGTTATCTAGTGATATAAAGGAATTTTCCCATAAGATTGAGCAGCAGTCTGAAAGAATGGAGTGGCTAACTAAAAACCTTTTAATTATAGCTAGATTAGAAACTAAATCATTACCATTAAATAATAAGTCTAAAGATATCAACCAGACTGTTGAGAAAGTCTTAAAAACTTTGAAAGACAATTGGCAGAAAAAAGATCTAAATATTAGCACAACCTTAAAGGAAAAAATACTTTTTCCTCATGATGAAAAGTGGTTAGGAGAAGCTATAACAAATGTAGTAAAAAATGCGATTGAGCATACAGAAGTTGGGGGCAACATTAGTATAAAAACGTTGCAGTCACCAATAACGGTTAAAATTCAAGTAAGCGATAGCGGTGCAGGAATATTACCTGAAGAGAAACCTCACATTTTTGAGCGATTTTATAAAGGAAAGTACAACACCAAGAAAAATAGTACTGGAATAGGGTTGGCGCTGGCAAAAGGGATTGTAGAAAACCATGGTGGTGTTATTAACGTTACATCCAAAGAAGGACAAGGTAGTATTTTTACCATAACGTTGTTTAAAGATGAAAGTATATAGAAATTAAGTCATATTTTTCTCAGCTTTTTAAAGCTGAGATTTTTTATGCTTTCTTACAAAAATGTAAGCTAAAGTTTCACTTTATTGTAAGTTACTCTATGTATAATGATAATATAGGAATAGTGGGGGGGTAAATATGAAATCCGTAACTTCTTTAGCACTAAGATATCTGTGGTATAAAAAAAGAAAAACAGTTTTAACTGTATTGGGAATAATAATATCTGTTTCGATGTTAACGTCTATTGGCACTATTTCGGTAACCTTTAGAGAAGATCAAATAGACAGGTATAAAAAAACTAACGGAGCTCATCATGCTAAATTTAGTAATGTTGAAACTGGCAAATATGCCGCTATTGAGTCAAACCCTAAAGTAGATAAAGTTGCTAAAAAAATAACTGTAGGTAAAGGTAGCTTAGAAGGCACGGGTATAAATTTTTATAGTATTAGTGATGACTTTTTTTACTTAACTAATTATTCCTTACGGCAGGGCAGGATGCCGATAGAAGACGATGAGATTGCTTTGGAAGGGTGGTTTGTTAGACAATTAGATATTTCTGTTGGCGATAAAGTAAAGTTATCTATTAGTGACAAAGATGATTACTTGGTAGAAGCAAAAGAGTTTAAATTGGTAGGTGTTGTTGATAGATATTATTTTTCGCAATCTATTGCGTCAGCAATTTTATCCTATGACTATGCTCAAAGCGTTAATCAGTATACAAATGCAGATATTTTTATCACAGTAAAAGAGAGATTAACGGTAAGAAATGTTGTTGAGGAAGTTGGAACAGAAGTTGGGCTTCCCCAGTATAACCGTTCTTTGTTAATGATGATGGGTGAAGCTGTCGATAGAAGTAGCTTAGGGAACATAGTGGTTATGGCTAGTATTGTGGCATTTCTTGGTTTAATAGTATGCGCATGTACAATAGCGGTTATTTATAATTCATTTAATATTTCTGTGATGGAGCGGGTAAAACAATTTGGTATTTTGCGTTCCATTGGCTGCACTCCTAAGCAAATTAGAAGAATTGTTTTTGTAGAAGCCGGTGTACAAAGTGCAATTGGTATTCCGCTAGGCATGGTGGCGGGGTTGGCAGCCATGCATTTAGTTTTTTACATTTTATCCCTTGGAGAATACTCTAATTTTACTAATGTAAATGTGGTTATTTCACCTTTGGTTTTTACCATTACTTTTTTGGTTTCAGTGTCAACTGTATTTTTATCAGCATTAGCTCCCGCCAATAATGCAGCTAAAAAACAGCCTACAGAGGCAATATTTTATAGACCTCCAAAGCCTAAAAAAGAGTTTAAACCTAAAAAAGGATACCTATTAAAAATATTTTCTACAGCTGAAATTTTTTTGGCATATAAAAATTTACAACGCAATAAAAAAAGATCTGTACTAACTGCACTTTCATTAAGTATCAGTGTGATTTTATTTATTGTCTTTTATGTTTTTAGCAGTTATATAATAATTTTACAAAATGAAATGGTTGTAGGAGAACATGATATCACAATTACCACTCCAGGGGGAGGATACTTTACTGAAAAGGATTTAAATGAAATAAAAAGTCTAAAAGGAGTTGACGAAGTTTATGCCATCAAAGCAAAAACAACACGAGGAGTTTATTTGCCAGAAAATCTTACTAGAAAATTTAGAGAAAGCAAAAAAGAAAATGACATAGTAACAGTTAGTGCAAGGCTGATGGGATATGATGAAGAACAGCTTAGCCTCGCAGAACAACACTTGGTAGCAGGGGAGATAGACCCTTCAAAAATTCGTCAAGAAAAAGGGGTGTTAGTTGTTCCAAATAAGATAATTAATGATCAGGGGCGGCAGTGGAATGAAATACAAGCGTTGGATTTAGAGGTAGGAGAAGAGGTTTTAGTAGACTTACACCCCTCCCAAAATCGTGGGGAAAAAGATAATAATCAAATAAAACCTGCAATAGACTCAAAATTTAAAGTAATGGGAATATTAGAAGCAGTACCCATAGGACCACCAATTGGAAGAAATGAGGTATATTATGTAACCCATAAAGACTTGGTAAAAAGCCACTGTCAAGGCTACAATGAAATATATATCAATGGGATAGATAACTTAGATCAATCCACCCACCATGACTTAAATAGAGAGTTAAATGAAATATCAAGTAAAATTCAAGGGGCATTTGTTGCCGATCATTTAATGTCTGCAAAAATAAGTAAACAATCTATTTTAGAAGTTTCTATCTTTATGTATGGATTTATTGCTTTGGTGAGCACAATAGGGGCTTTAAATATAATCAATAGCATAAGTACCAGCCTGCTAACTAGAGTAAGAGAGTTTGCCGAACTTAGGGCTGTAGGAATGGGCCCTAAAAAGCTTCGCAAGATGATTAGATATGAAGCATCGCTAAGCGGATTGATTGGGGTTTTTTATGGTTGTATTGCAGGAAACTTGCTGGGATATTGTTTATATAGGCTGATGAGCAGGCTAGAGCCTTTAGAGTGGTACTTTCCATGGAGAGCAAACGTTATTGTAATATTGGCGGTGTTAGTTATATCTTTATTAGCGTCAAGGGCTACTATAGAAAAGGTGAAAAATATGGACATAATAGAATCACTTCGTCAAGAAGGATAAACAGGTGTGAGGAGGGGATATAGTGAAATCCATCAACGTTTTAGCTTTTAGATACTTATGGCAACAAAAGAAAAGGACGGCTCTAACCGTACTGGGAATAATCATATCCATGGCCATGCTTACATCAATGGGGACTGTGTTAGTAAGCTATAGAGATACTTTAATTCAAGAGGTAAAAGAGAAAAAGGCGCTTATCATGGTGTTTTTTCAGGTTTGACTGGAGAGCAGTTTAAACAGTTAGAAGATAACGTCAAAGTCGAACAGGCTGCGTATGAAATTTATTTGCCAATCTCTGATGATTTGACCAAACAACATGCAATAGAAATTATTGGCTATTGCGGAGATTACTTTGATTTGACTAACTATAAACTAAACGAAGGTAGGGAGCCTAACCAAAATAATGAAATAGCTATAGAGAAATCGATGACGCTGAGACATGGCTTATCCGTTGGTGATACTTTTCAACTGCCTGTAAAAAATGATGAACTAAAAGAATTTGAAATTGTAGGTATAGTGGACGTAGTTAACGATGGGTATTACCATAATCAAAAGGTATTTTTCACTAAGCAAGCTATTTATAATATGGAAAATGATTTTATAAGTAGAACTTTTTTTACTGTAACCGATGGATTTTCAGTTAAAGAAGTTGGGGGCAATATTAAAACAGATCTTAACCTAGAAAACCTTTCCTATAACCATAATTTATTATTTTATTTAGGGCAGCCTTTAGATGAGATGGATATTGCAGCATACGTATCACTAGCTACAGTAGTTCTTTTTTTGTCAATTATTGTATGTTTAGCCACTATAGCTGTTATTTATAACTCTTTTAATATATCTTTTTTGGAGCGAGTAAAACAGATAGGTATTATACGTTCCATAGGATGTACACCAAAACAGACTAGTCAGATTTTTTTTATAGAGGCCGCTATACAGTGCTTTATCGCAATTCCATTCGGCACTTTTGCAGGTATAGGAGCAATGCATGTGGTATTTTATATTCTATCCCAAGGTTCCTATTCCAGTTTTGCAAACTTTACTGTTACTATTTCTCCTCTAGTTATAACAATAAGCAGTATAATGGTTATACTTTCTGTGCTTATATCAGCGTTTATACCACTGATAAAAACAAGGAAAAAACAACCGATAGAAGCTATTTTTTATCAATCTAGTTTAAAAAGGCCGAGATATAAAAAGGGGAAGGGGTCTATATTAAGCAAAATATTTGCTTGGGAAATAATATTGGCATTTAAAAATCTTCAAAGAAATAAAAGACGTTTTATAACTACTGCATTTTCTTTAGGTATAAGCGTTATTTTATTTATAGTTTTCAGTATTTTTGCTCAATATACTTTTAGTACAGCATCAGAAAGAGCAAGTTATGAAAACAATGATTTTGAACTGCTGTGCTTTGAACAGTTGTATTCACTAGAAGACTACCAAAAGATACAGGATTTATCTAATGTAAAAAGCATATATCCGTTAATGGAGACCGATGTATCAATAAACATGGAGAAAAGTAATACTGGAGAGTTTTTAGAAGCTTCATTTCGTGGTTATAACAAAAAAGCAATAAAAAAATCTCAAGATTATTTAGTGCAAGGTAAAATAGACGTTGATAAAAATGATGGTGCTATGTTAGTGAAAACTGGTAGAGAAACTGAAAAGCTGGATTATTCCGTAGGCGACAAAATTTCTTTCTGCATAAAAGAAGAAGACAAAGATGTTGAACTTGAAATAGTTGGAATTTTAGAATTCCCTCCACTTAGTCAAAATTATAGAGGGGAAACAAGGCCAATAATAATTACTGCAAAAGAAACTTATACCCAAATAACTGGCATAGACGAGTATAATGGTTTTTATGTAAATGCCGTCGAGGATATTGATTTCGAAAGTCATATTAACTTATCTGAAAATTTAAGTGAAATAGTGCAAAAAAATAGTGGGGAGTTTAGAGATGCTTTGGCGGACA
This sequence comes from Proteinivorax tanatarense, assembly GCF_040267685.1. Lineage (GTDB taxonomy): Bacteria > Bacillota > Proteinivoracia > Proteinivoracales > Proteinivoracaceae > Proteinivorax > Proteinivorax tanatarense. Next base: position 2,731,863 of record NZ_CP158367.1, on the reverse strand, counting down.
TTAGAAGGGGGCAGCAAACTAAAATTGAGACGTTTGTGTTTATTTATGGTTTTGTTGCTTTGATAAGCGTTATTGCGGTGTTAAACATAATTACCACCATCAGCACAAACCTGCTAACCAGAACTAAAGAATTTGCAATGCTTAGAGCCGTTGGTTTGAGTCCCCAAACTCTCTGCAATATGGTAAGATTTGAAGCTATATTTACTGGATTAATTGGCGTAACTTATGGGTTAATTATTGGAAATATATTAGGATATTGGTTATACAACATTATGATTGATATTCATCAAGCTCCCTGGAATTTTCCGTGGAGAGCTAATATGATTGTAATTATAGCTGTAATATTAGTTTCTTTAATGGCCTCCTACACAACAATAAGTAAAGTTAAAAAAATGAATATAATTGATGAAATTCGTATGGAAGATTAAGCTTAAATATAATAAAATCAGTTAAATTTACGAAAAAATGTATTTGCTATATGTTTTGAAACTTTATATTATCTTAAAAAGTAGGAGAGATTTTATGGGGCGTAGAATAAGGGAAAGGAGGTGGTTAAATGGAAGCTATTACCTCCTTAGGATTGCGGTATCTATTGGAAAATAAGATAAGAACAGCTTTGACTATATTGGGGATTATTATATCTGTGGCTATGATAACCTCTATAGGCACTATTCTGGTTAGTTTTAGAGATGCTGAAATAGAAAGAGCAATAGACACGCGGGGTTCTCATCATGCTTCTTTTATGGGGCTGAGTGGCAAGCAGATGGAAATTATAGAAAAGAACTCAAAGATAGAAAAAACAGCTACCGAAGTTTATGTAGGCGGAGGTTTTATACCACCTCAAACAAAAGAGCCTGATGAGAATTTTAATAAATTGCGGCTGTTAAGTGTTGATGGATGTTATTTTGAGTTAACTAGCACGGCAATAGAGGAAGGAAGAGAGCCTGAGAGGAAAAATGAGATTGCTTTGGATACCAGCTATGCTAGAAGCTTAGGAGCCTCTATCGGTGATGAAATTACATTATGTATAAACTATGATGCCAACAGAAATCTTAGGAATTTTTTGTGGGAGGATTTATCATTAGAGCAGTTTGATATTAAAACTTTTAATGTTGTGGGGTTACTGAGCTCCCATTGTCGTTTTCCCAAAGGAATAGTAAGCCCAAAATTTTCTGAGCAAGTTTTAGCAGAGCCTGAATATAGCACTTATATAAGTATAAAAGATGGATTGGCAGTACAGGAGGTTGTAGAGGAAATAGCAGCCGAAAATAACTTGACAGATATAAATTATAATAGACTTTTGTTAACTTTACTTGGGCAAGGGATAGATGGCTATAACACAGCTTGGATTGTAACTTTATTTTCAATAGTTCTTTTTTTAAGTGCCTTAGTCTGTTTAGCTACCGTTGCAGTAATCTATAATTCATTCAATATTTCTGTGTTAGAAAGGATTAAGCAGTTTGGAATTCTACGTTCTATCGGAGCTACTCCTCTACAAATAAGAAAAATTGTTTTTGTAGAGGCAACGTTACAATGCTTGATAGCAATACCGTTGGGGTTGATATCAGGATTGTTAGCGATGAAGGTAGTTTTTTACCTTTTGTCGCTGGGGGAGTTTTCGAATTTTGGACATGTAAAAGTATCTATTTCTCTTTTGGTGTTGGTTGGAAGTAGCTTTGTGGGAGTGTTATCAGTATTTTTATCTGCCTTTAGGCCTGCTTACAGCTCTTCTAAAATGCAGCTTTTGGAGGCAATGTTTTATCGACCTAAAATTAAAAAGTTCAAAAAAAGAAAAGGAAAGGTGATAGGCAAGATTTTAACGCCAGAAATGACGTTAGCATTTAAAAATCTTCAGCGAAACAAAAAGAGGTTTATTCTAACATCTTTCTCGTTGAGTATAAGTGTGATTCTCTTTATAGTTTTTAGTGTATTTACTAACTATATAATTAAGTTAGAAGAAAGTCGAACGGGACATATAGCTGATTATACTGTTTATGCTTATAATGATAGATTTTCTGTAGAGGATGTTGATAAAATAAAATCTATAGAAGGTATTACAAAAGTCAATCCCATCAACAGTGTTACCAGAAAAAGCTACCTTTCTTTAGATGATTATAGCGAAGAGTATCTGAGGAAATTCCCTGATAGGCAAGAATTATTACAGTATTCAAAAATCATAGGCTATCCCCAAGTGCAGATACAAAAGCTGTTAAAGGATGAGTTTGATGTTGAAGCAAGATGGTACGATGTATTAGAAACTAATGGCGTTTTTGTTGTACAAAACAATCTGTTTTATGAGGGAAGCAATAGCTCTGTTCTTCCAGTTACAGATTTTGAAATAGGGGATGAAATAATAATTAATAAAAGGGAGCATGACGAGGAAGAAGAACTGGAGTCATTAACAGTTATGGGAATAGTGGATAGGGTTCCTATTTACCACTTAAATTATCCAGATGGTCATTTAGTTTATTTGATAACTACTGATGAAGTGTTGAACTATTTAGGAGTTGAAGGGTATAATAAAATTTTTGCAAATGTAGAAGATGATTTGAGCAATGAAGAGTATGAAAAGATATCCAGTCAGCTGTGGGAAATAAAAGATCAGGTCAAAGAAGGAGCCGTCCGTGACGGTGTTAAAGAAGCAAGAATGCAACGGCAATATAAGTTAGAGGTTTATGTTTTTGTATATGGATTTATAGCTTTAATCAGTTTAATCGGGGCTATAAATATTTTAAATACAGTTAACACAAATATACTTACTAGAACAAAAGAGTTTTCAATGTTAAAAGCAGTGGGTCTTAGTACAAAAGGACTATGTAAAATGATCAGGTATGAAGCTCTTTTTAATGGTTTGCTGGGTGTAATTTATGGATGCATTGTTGGAAATTTATTGGGTTACTGGTTATATAAAATTATAATTGATTTAAGAGATATACCATGGGAATTTCCTTGGTTGGCAAATTTAATTATAGTTATATCTGTGTTTGTTATCTCTCTCTCTGCTTCTTTCACTACTGTAAGAAAAATGAAGAGCCTAAATATTATAGAAACACTTAAAGAAGAATAAGTTGTTAAAAGCAGCTTGATAGAACCGTTGATTCAACAAGTGGCAAATTTTGGGCACAGACAATATATCAAAGTTTATGGAAGTAGTCAAAAAAAGTGGGGTTAAAGATGAAGATGTTTGTATCTAAAAGGTGGCTCTAACTACTGGTTTAGAGAAAAGCACTTTATATTATTTGTTAAGTAGACTGGATAGACCTAAATGGACTAGAATGATTTTTGCAGAAAAATTCTTCAAGGAAGGTGACAAGGTGGTGACACTATGAAGTCTATGGGCACCTTAGCAATGAGGTATCTATGGTATCAAAAGAAAAGGACAGCATTAACTATATTGGGGATAATAATATCTGTTTCCATGTTTACATCTATTGCAACCTTAATGTTAAGCTTTAGAGATGCAGAGCTTAAAAGAGTAAAGGAAGTTAAAGGAGTGCACCATGCTAGTTTATTTAGCCACAAAAAACAATATGAAAATATTGCTTTGAATCCCCACATAGACAAAGTAGCATACTCTTATTTTGTTGGACGTGGATATGTATATGATTACCCCATTCATCTTTATAGCTACAAGGGAGATTATTTATATTTAAAAAATCTTTCGTTCAGTAAAGGAAGGGAGCCCCAAAAAACAAACGAGATAGTGTTAAGCACAAAGGTCGCACGGAAGCTGGAACTTTCTGTAGGAGATACTCTTTTGATGTCAGTGGACGGCATTTATAATTACCGCAATGATGACGGAAGCTGGATGAATGAGAATCACTATTTAGGGGAAAAAGAATTTAAAATTTCTGGCTTAATAGAAAGTGATAACCATCATCAAACAGCTTATGTTTCACATGACTATGTTGAGAGGAACCAAGGGAATGTTCTTTTTACCGTTAAAGATGGTTTAGCTGTGAGAGATGTAGTAGAGGATATAGCTCCAAATAACGGTATGATTAACTATAATAATACTCTGTTAATTTTGCAGGGACGGGTACAAAGTGATTACTACAAAGGTCTTTTCATAAGCGTTGCAGCTATAGTTATGCTGTTAGTGCTTGTGGTCTGTGGAGCTACCGTAGCAGTTACCTATAATTCATTTAATATTTCAGTATTAGAGCGAATAAGACAGTTTGGAATTATTTCTTCTGTTGGCGCTACACCAAAGCAACTACGAAGAATAGTTTTGGTTGAAGCAGGAGTTCAAGCTCTAATTGCTATTCCCTTAGGGTTGATTTTCGGAGTTGTGGCTATGCATATAGTCTTTTACCTATTATCAATAAGTGCTTACACCAGCTTTACTGGAGTGTCATTATCCTATTCGATAAAAATGCTATTGATATGTGCAGCTATAGGTTGTTTTTCGGTCTTTTTATCAGCACTTACACCGGTAATCTTGGCAGGTAAAAAGCGATCGTTAGAAGCAATTTTTTATAGGCCTAAGGTGAGCCCAATATTTAGAAAGCGAAAAGGCTTTATAATTAAAAGATTTTTTTCTGCTGAAAAAACATTAGCCTATAAAAATCTTCAAAGAAATAAAAAAAGAACTGTGCTAACAGCGCTTTCTCTGGGTGTTAGTGTAATTTTATTGATTGTTTTTAGTGTTTTTAGCTATTATTCATATGATGTTAAAAACACTAGGAATATGTATGATAATGATTTTGAAATAACTAGAACATATGGAGATCCTTATCCCGAAGAAACCTTAAATCAAATTGAACAGCTAGAAGGAATTAAAACAGTTCAAGCTCATAGAAATCATTCCGTGTTTGCAGTAGTTGAACCAGATAAAGTGAAAAATGAAAGTAAAAGTTATTCTTGTTTAGCTGATGGAGGCTCTAACGTTATCAGCGGAAAAATTTCAGGGTATAGTGAAAGTCAACTAAATGCAGCTAAAGACCATTTGTTAAAGGGAGAAGTTAACAAAAAGCAAATGATGAATGAAAATGGAGTTTTACTTGTTCAAAGTATAAACAACAGACAATCTAATACTCGGCTAATAGATTATGAAGTTGGCGATCAAATAAAAATTTTCCTAGATAAAGCAGAAGCTGAATTGCACATACAAAACCCAGAGGATTATGACTGTGAGGAGTTTATTACTTTAACTGTTAAAGGCATATTAGAAAAAGATCTATTTAATTTAAATAATGAAGGAATACATTTGATAGCTTTAGATGATTATTATAAGACCAATTTAAAAGAGGGGTACGATAAATTTTATGTTAATGCAGTTGATGATTTAGATACTGATACCCATATGCAGCTTGTTGAACAGCTAGAAGATATATCTAGAAAATCTAAAGGAGGTAGGTTTACCGATTACTTTTATAATGTGAGAAGGGATAAGCAAATATTTACTGAATCATCTGTATTTGCATATGGTTTTATAGCCTTGATAGGATTTTTAGGAGCATTAAACATAATAAACACTGTTAACGCAAACTTGCTAACAAGGACTAAGGAGTTTGCCATGTTAATGTCTGTAGGCATAGGACCAAAAAGTTTGGCAAGAATGGTTAGATGGGAGGCAATAATGAGCGGCCTTATAGGAGTAATATATGGATGTATTATTGGAAATTTATTAGGTTATTTGTTGTATCTTTTAATGAATGATGTAACAGAAATAGCATGGAAGTTTCCATGGGCTGCAAATATAACTGTTATAATAGCTACTATAATGGTATCATTATTAGCTTCTAGGGCTACAGTACAACAGGTAAAGAAGATGAACATAATAGAAACACTGAGGGAGGAATAGCTGTATTTACATGTCAAAAGGTCATCGAATGACTAAAAATGTAAGTGATGTTAACGGCTAATATTAATAGAGTGTTTAAAGTTAAGAAGTTTTATATCTTACAAAAATGTAAGAAAGATATTCACTTAGTAGTAAGGTTAAAAAGATATAATGGTATACAGAAGGAAAAGAAGGGGGTGTGTAAATGGAAATTTTACGTACAGAAAATTTATCTAAGATTTATGAAAGTGGGCAAGAAAAAGTAGAGGCTTTAAAGGATGTAAGTATTTCTATAAAAAAGGGTGAATTTGTGGCAGTGGTAGGGCCTTCGGGGTCGGGGAAAAGTACTTTGCTTCATTTGCTAGGTGGGTTAGATAGACCTACTGAGGGCAGAGTTTTTGTTGACGGTGTAGATATTTATACAATGAAAGAGGAAAAACTGGCTATCTTTAGACGCCGTCAAGTAGGGTTTATTTTTCAATTTTACAATTTGGTGCCGGTTCTTACCGCGGAAGAAAATATAACTTTGCCATTGATGCTAGATGGGAAAAAAGTTGATAAATCATATTTTGATGAAGTGATAAATTTACTTGGGTTAAAGGATAGAAAAAATCATTTTCCCTCTCAGCTTTCCGGTGGGCAGCAGCAGCGAACATCCATAGGTAGAGCAATTATTTACAAGCCAGCAGTTGTGCTAGCTGATGAGCCTACAGGTAACTTAGATAGCAAGACAAGCAAAGAAGTAATAGATCTTCTTAGATTGTCCGTTGCTAGATATCAGCAAACGTTGATTATGATAACCCATGAGATGTCTATCGCAGAACAAGCTGATAGAATAATTCGCATAGAAGATGGCAGGGTAGTAAAAAATGAGGTGGTAAGATGAAATGTATAACCACCTTGGCTTTAAGGTATTTATGGCAACAAAGGAAAAGAACAGCTTTAACGATATTGGGAATTATTATATCTGTTTCTATGCTAACATCTATTGGCATCCTTTTGCTTAGTTTTTGGGAAAGTGAGATAGAGAGACAAAAAGAGACACTAGGGGCTTTTCAGGCCGCAACCTTTGTCGACCAAAAGGGCTATGAAAAAATTATTTCAAACCCTCAGATAGACAAAATAGCTTACTCAATGTTTGTTGAAAATGGGGTTTTTGACGACGAAACTGTTATTGACCTTTATGGTTATAAAGGAGATTACTTTTATCTTAATAGTCTTAGTTTGAGTGAAGGTAGGGAGCCACAAAAAAATGATGAAATTGCTTTATATGCAACAGTAGCTAGGAAATTGGGGCTTACTATAGGAGATACTTTGGAAATGCCAGTGGGTTTTGTTGAAGAAGATGAAGTAGAAGAAGGTGTTTGGGAACAAAGCTTTGAGCACAGGGATGATAAACAATTTAAAGTAGTTGGCCTGCTGGAGGATATGAGTTTATTCAGAGGAACAAGCAAGGATATAGCATTTACTTCTCATGATTATGCTGTTCAGAGAAGTAATGAAAACAGTTTTAAAGATGTTTACTTTACCGTAAAAGATGGGTTAATTGTTAAAGATGTAGTGGAAGACATCCAAACGGGACTAGATGACCAAAGCTTTAGATATAACGACAGGTTACTGACCTTGCAGAGACAACCTGTTCAAGAACATAATATTGAAACTATGGCATCTCTAGTAGCTGTAGTTGTGTTTTTAGTGCTAGTGGTTTGTGGAGCTACAATAGCAGTTATCTATAATTCCTTTAATATATCAGTATTAGAGCGAATAAGGCAATTTGGTATCATAGGTTCTGTTGGAACTACACCTAGGCAAATACGTAGAATCGTATTTGTGGAGGCTGGGGTTCAAACTCTTATTGCTATACCGCTGGGGATTGTTTCGGGAATTATGGCTATGCATGTAGTTTTTTATTTGCTATCAATAAGTGCCTATTCAAGCTTTAGTGAAATAACGATATTTTACTCCACAAAAGTGTTGGTGGCATGTGCAGCAATAGGAGCATTTACGGTTTTTTTATCAGCACTTATTCCTGCAATTCTAGCGGGCAAAAAGAAACCGCTAGAAGCAATATTTTACAGGCCAAAGGTAAAAAGAAAAAAGTTTAAAAGGAGAAAAGGTTTTATAGTTAAAAGGTTTCTTGCGGCGGAAAAAGCATTAGCTTATAAAAACCTTCAAAGAAACAAAAAGAGATCTATATTAACTGCTTTTGCTTTGAGTATCAGCGTAATTCTGTTTATTGTTTTCTATGTTTTTAGTTATTATGCACTCAATATACAAGACGATTTCGGTGGTTTTGAATATGACTTTGAAATTCAAAGAAGACATGGGAATCCATATACAGAAGAGGATTATGAAGAAATAAAAAGCTTGCCCAAAATTAAGGAAGTTAAGCCAGTAAGGCGACAACAGGCAATTGGGATAGTTGACATGGATAAAATTACAGATGAATATAAGAATGTCCCTTGGTTTTCAAATGAAGATTCTAATATAATTGGGGGCGAGATTTTCGGATATACCCAAGACCAATTAGATTCTGCTGAAGAGTACTTGCTAGGCGGTAAAATAGACAAGGAAATGCTGGCTCAGGATAATGGAGTTTTATTGATACAAAATAAATTAGTATATCACGATAATGAAAAAATAGAATATCAGGTAACAGATTATGCCGTAGGTGATAAGATAGACCTTGTGCTAGATTCCGACGAAATACAACTATATAGAGAAGAGCAAATTGAGTTAGAAGCATTGGAAATAACTACATTAACTGTTATGGGTATATTAGAGAAAGATCCTTTTTTCAATGCTAACGGCTTAAACTTTATTACAGCAGAAGATTTTTATGTGGGTCAAGTAAGGGAAGGGTACGATATGTTTTATGTAAATGGGGTGGAAGACCTAGATAATGAAACTCACATGGAGCTTTCCCAACAGTTAGCTAATATTTCTTATAGATCCGAGGACGGAAGGTTTTTTGATGCTTATAATGCAGTGCGTAGAGAGAGGCAGCTAATAATTGAAGCTTCGGTATTTATATATGGGTTTATTGTGCTAATTAGTTTTATTGGAGCGCTAAATATAATAAATACTATAAGCACTAATCTTTTAACACGAACTAAAGAATTCGCTATGTTACGGGCTGTAGGGATGGGGCCTAAAAGTTTAGTTAACATGATTAGATACGAAGCTATATTAAGCGGATTAATAGGGGTTATTTATGGGTGTATAATCGGAAACTTGTTAGGGTATTGGCTCTACAAACTAATGAGTGATGTAAGGCACGTTCCATGGGATTTTCCATGGACTGCAAATATTATTGTAATAGTAGCAGCCATTATGATGTCGTTGTTAGCTTCTAGGGCTACAGTACAAAGGGTAAAAAAGATGAATATAATTGAGACACTTAGAGAAGAATAGATTTTGTGGGTAAAAGGGTAATGTTTTAGATAAAATAAGATGCAGGAGTCATAAAGGCCCCTGCATCTTATTTTTTGCTTTAATATTGTAACAACTACTTTGAGTAAAAAGTAAAACAGTAATAGGAGTATATATTCAATAGTAGGCGTAAACACCCTCAAAGATTTAGAGGTTGACCACTGTGGCGACATCAGCAAATGATTTACCCTACCATACATTTGTGGAGGAAGTTTATTTTCCTGCCAATTTACCCCGCTAACACTAACATGTAAGCATCTTAAATAAATTAAAAGAAATTGTCACCTGCTATCATAGTAGGCAGAAGGCAGAAATTAAACAATTTATATTGAGACTAAAACCAATAAAAACAGCCCTTTCCCTCAAAGAGGGTAGGGGGGAGGCTTCTGTGTCGCCCCGTCCCTCATAGCTAACCAATTTAAATAAGTTTTTCATTAATGTTCAGTCAATTGCCACCTAGATGATAACTTAGAAGCTCTTCTGTGTCAACCCGTTAGTAAATGGCTCCTAAAAAGTATAACTTATAGTGATACTACCCTACTATTTTTATTTGTTAAAAACAGGTTGACAGATAAAAACTGCAGGGTTATCCTATACATAGGTTGACGATGCATAGTTTATATAGGTATAGGAGGTTGAGGGAATTGATTGCGTTATTAGGGGTTTTAGGGGTAATTATTTTCATCGTGATCGATATTATAAGAAACAAGTCAAAAAATATTATAGGTAGGTTGTTGTTTTATAGTTTTTTGATTTATATGGTAAAAGTGTTTGAGGTTACAACAGGAAATATACATATATTCTCAAGGGACAGGTTAGGAGGGACAGTTTATATTCAGCTTATACCATTTAAATTTATAGCTGACTGGTATCAATTATACGTGCATAGAGGAGCAGATTGGTTTTTTTGGAACTCTGTGAGGCTTTCCCTTTATAATGTCATACTGTTACTGCCGTTAGGGATTTATCTACCTGTCCTATTTAATGTAAGGAATATAAAAAGAGTTACTATCTGGGTAATGCTTACATCATTAACCATAGAAATTTACCAAGCAATCTTTTCTTACTATGGACTTGTATTCATGCGTACATCTAATATAGATGATATTATTTTAAACACATTAGGTGGGGTTATAGGGTTTTGTTTTTACAAAATAGCGTTAAGTAAATGGGTACATAAGTTTATCGAAGGTTAACTAGTGCAAGCACCCTACTTCAACAATTTAGGAGTTGTAAGTGGCCCATACCCAAAAAAAGGAGGTGTCTAATATGAAAATTGATAAGGATCTTATGAAGGGTAGTACAAAGATGTTGATACTTAATCTTTTGAGCACTGGAGATATGTATGGTTATCAGATGGTTAAAGAGCTTGAAGAAAAGTCTGACCAAACCTTTACTTTAAAGGAAGGAACGATGTATCCTATTTTACACGCCTTAGAAAGCGAAGGGATGGTTCAGTCATATTGGGATGTAGGCGAGTCCGGTCGAAAGCGAAAATATTATAACATTACAGATAAAGGTGATAAACTTTTGCAGGAGAAGAAAAAAGAGTGGGAAGTTTATAGTCGTACTGTTAATAAGGTGATAGGGGGTGTTTGTTTTGAATAAATACATTTGTCAATATTTAAGCAAAGTATGTGGGGAAATAAAATATAAAGGAGTAACTGATGATATTTCCGAAGAAATTGAAAGCCATATATGTGAAATAGCGGACAGTTATATCGAGACGGGAATGGACGAAGATGAGGCCATTCAAAAAGCTATAACTCAGATGGGGGATCCTATCCAAATAGGTAAAGAGCTGAATAAAACACATAGACCAAAGACTGAATGGTCAATTATCGGGTTGGTTGGTGCGTTGGTGTTAATTGGAGGGTTAACACTAATTACTATTTTAAGCACTGAGTCAATACAAAACCAAGGTCAGATTCCACTTAATCATAGCCAGATCCTGCGAACCTATTTAACTTATTTGCCAATGGGTATAGGGGTTTGTATAGGGTGCTATTTCTTTGATTATACAAAAATAGAAAAGCATTCTTTGCTTATTTTTGGTGCTGCAATTGGCATTTGGATGAGTAATAGTGTAATAAATAATCCTTCAGGAATAATTGTTCTCACCATGACTCTTTTTATTATTGCTTTTGCAGGGCTTGCAAAGAGATGGGGGAGCGGGAATATAAAAGATATGTTAAAGCTTGTAGGTTTAGCAATGTTAGCTATGGTGCTTATCTCTAATACACACGTACGATCCTTTGGGTTTGTTTTGCTCTTTGGTGCTGGACTCTTAACTGTACTTACATTAGCAATAATGAGCAAGGATTTTGCTGGAAATAAAAGTAGGTTTATCTTCTCGATATATGGAGGCGCACTACTAGCGAAAATCCTCCTGCTAGCAGGACATCTAACGTCTTATAGGATGTCAAGGTTTTTAGCTATCATCCGTCCTGATTCATCCCAGAATTCAAGTGGTTGGATTATCTCCATTTCTAGAGATGCAGTATCTAATGCTGAACTTATCGGAAGGAGCGATAGCTTATACTATTGGCAAGACGGTGCGAATAAGCTTATCCTACCCGATGTTCATACGGATTACATTTTTACATACATTATCTCCACTTTTGGCCTGCTAATAGGGCTGGTCACATTAGGGATAATGGTGTGTGTGCTAACAAGGATGTTTATGGCAACGCGATCAATTCGTCACTCTTACGGAAGATATTTAGCCTCGGCAATTGTAGTTTTATTTACAATACAAGGTCTAGGCAATATTTTAATGAGCGTTGGGTTGATGCCACACTTAGGATTTTCCTTACCTCTGATTTCCTACGGGGGAACTAGTTTTGTTATAAATATGGCTTTGATAGGGGTATTATTGGGTATATATCGTAGGAAAGATTTAGTTATGGCAGGTAAGAAAGCCTGATAAAAACATCCCCACAAACCCTACCACAGCCGAGTTTCTAGGCTGGAGTATAATTAGTCCTTCAGCTTTGAAGAATAACCAAAGACTATCCGACCATCTTCTGACTAACCAACATCTGCACCTACTCACCAGCCAACGTCAGTTCAGGCACCCATAATATTATCTCCGGGATTTGGGGTGGTGATCAGCTGTTTCACCAATGCTTGTCTTTTATGGCTTATGGGTTGCCAGTAAGGTTGGATACTGGCTCTGCTAGTCAACTTAGGATGGCCCAACGCCATAAAAGCCTTCACATGGTTCCAAAACGCTTTCCACCAATCAAACCTTCCAATAATATTATGAGCACCTTCAGTATGCAGTACAGAAGCTTCTAACAACAGCTAACACCCTCGCAGAGGTAGGGGTCGCGCCTCCGTGCCGACCCATCAGCATATGACTACTAATATGGAGGTTATACCCCCACAAACCCTGCCACAGCCGAATTTGTAGGGGAGCACTAAAGTGCTCCAGCAGAACTTATTATGTCAAACCACTGGAGTAAAATTGACCCTTAGGTTTTAATAATAACCAAAAACCATCCAACCATCTCCTATCCAACTACCGTGGCCAATTAGGTGGCGAGTCTTGACCGTCAGTCAGTTGAGGCGCTCATAATATTATCTCCGGGCTTTGGGGTGGTGATCAGCTGTTTCACCAATGCTTGTCTTTTATGGCTTATGGGTCGCCAGTAAGGTTGGATACTGGCTCTGCTAAATCAATTTGGGATGGCCAACGCCATAAAAGCCTTCACATGGTTCCAAAACGCTTCCCGCCAATCAAACCCTCCAATAATATTATGAGCGCCTTCAGTATGCAGTACAGAAGCTTCTAACGACAGCCATTCCCCTCGCGAAGGTAGGGGTCGTGCCTCCGTGCCGACCCATCAGAAAGTGGCTGCTAATATAGAAGTCCCCCATATGATGTACAGAGCGAATGCGTATGGGAGCACTACAGTGCTCCCAGCAGAACTTATTATGATCAACCCTATCCAACTAGCGCTCTTTACTTTATTTAAATTTATAAAATTACCTTTTATTCTCATGAACATACTTAGGCAAATATCATACCTTAATAACATAAAGAAAGTTAAATATTAAAAAGAGGTGGTTAAGGATGACTATTCCCTACGATAAAATACACCTTATTGGCATAGGCGGATATGGAATGAGTGCGATTGCCAAAATATTGCTTGCATGGGGGCATAAAGTTTCTGGTTCAGATATAAAACAGTCGGCATTGACTAAAGGACTCGAGGAAGATGGGGCAAAAATTTACTTTGAACATGAAGCGAAAAACTTACAAGATGCAGATGCGGTGATATATTCAACAGCCATAGGAGATGATAACGTCGAGCTTCTCGAAGCCAAAAAAAGAAAGTTACCAATATATCACAGGGCTGATGTATTAGCACAGTTTTTAAATAGCAGAAAAGGTATTGCCATTGCAGGGGCCCACGGGAAGACTACCACTACTTCAATGATTTCACTTATTTTGGCAAAGGCTGGTATGGACCCTACAGCTTTTATAGGGGGAGAAATTGAGCATTTTAACGGAAACGCTAGGGTGGGCAGTTCTTGTTATATAGTAGCTGAAGCCTGTGAAAGCGATCGCTCATTTTTACAGTATAGGCCTTATGCCGCAGTGCTAACTAATATTGAGGCAGATCATTTAGACAACTATGGAGGAAGTTTTGGTAGGCTAATAAGATCATACGAAAAGTTTATCGGAAATATTGCAAAATTAGGGTATTTAGTCGTAAACGGTGACGATCCAGTTATAAAAGAATTAGATATCCTAGATAGAGAAATAATAACATTTGGGCTGAATGAGAAAAATCATTTCTCAGCTGCTAATTGTTCATTTTATAGAGGAACAGCGTCTTTTGATTTGTTTATTAAAGGAACTCCTAGAGGGAGGATAAAGCTCAATGTTCCCGGGAGACATAATGTTTTAAACTCTTTAGCTGCGATTGCGTTATGTTATCAGCTAGGAGTAAGCGTAAAAAATATGGCCGAAACTTTAAAAAACTTTAAAGGTGTTAAAAGAAGGTTTGAGATACTGTATAAAAACGAAGAAAAAATAATAGTAGATGACTATGCCCATCACCCGACGGAAATCCAATCTACTCTTACAGCGGCAAAGGAATTTAATGCACCTGTTATAGCTATATTTCAGCCGCAACGGTATACCAGAACTTCTTTTTTATTTAAGGAGTTTAGCGAAGCATTTGATTATGCGGATAAAGTTTACTTGCTACCGATATTTTCAGCAGGAGAAAAGACAATTGAAAAAATAACATCAAAAAACCTTGCTCAGGTAATAAAACAGCGCAAAACTACACAAGTTGTATATACTGATACACATAACCAATGCATAGAGATGATACAAAAAGACTTACTCAAAAAATGTATTATAGTTACAATGGGAGCGGGAGATGTTTGGAAAATCTCCCATAGCATTTCTAAAGAATTAAAGGATAAATGTATTAAAATAGACCAGTAATGGTCTATTTTAATACATTTATCCTTTCACTTATTTTTGTTAGAAAAATACCAAAATTTTAGACTTATCGACTTGTATAAGTAAGTGTAAAAATGCAAAACGATGTTTTTTTATTTTGCTGTACCCAATTGTAGTATAAATTATTCTTGCTAGGCTAGAATATAATGAGTATATATAAATATGGGGGACTTTATTATGAAGGTGTTAATTGTTAAAAGTGATGCTGTGGGTGGAATTGAAAAGCACATAAAAGACCTTAACTATTTTTTAGAAAAAGAAGGTCATCAGACTGAGACAATCAAGGTTAAGCTAGATTTTAAAGGTGGGCTTAAATCGATATATAGTTACATAAAAATGGTGGATAACTTTTCTCCAGATATAATTCATTTTCATGGCTTTAAGGCTACTCTTTATGCTTTGTATCCCTTTGAAAAAGCTAATAAAATAGTCACTGTTCACAATGACCTAGAACATCTCCAAGGTAAAAAGAAAGGATTTATTGCTAGAGGGTTTTCTCAGAGCGTGAAGGGTGTTGATGAAATTATATGTGTATCTAAACACTTGAAAGAATATATAAAACCTCTCGCTAAAAAAAAGAAGGTAAAAGTTATTTATAACGGCATATCTCTTCCCCCTTTAATTAACAAAGAAACAACCGATGCTGTTAATATAGGTTGTTGTGGGCGCTTAACTCAGATTAAAGGAATACATATTTTAGTTGATGCTTTTATCAAACTTTCCAAGGAGCACCGCAATATTTATCTTCATATAATTGGTGATGGGCCAGGTAAAACTACTCTGCAAAAGCAAGCTCAGCCAGTCAAAGATAGAGTTGTTTTTTATGGATATTTAAACAGTCCTTATGTCAAGATGTCAAGATTTGATATTTTTGTACAACCTTCGTTGAGCGAAGGTTTTGGCATAACTGTGCTTGAAGCTATGGCTTTAGATATACCAGTAATAGCCAGTGACGCCGGTGGATTAAAGGAAATAATTATGCATAATAAAAATGGTTTGATAGTGGAAAAAAATAATATTGACAATTTAAAGGATGCATTACAGAAGTTAATCCAACAAAAAAAACAAAGGGAAAGATTAAGAGTAAACAGAGGGTATGTAAAAAATAACTTCTCATTAGAAGCAATGTATAAAGAAACCATGCAGGTTTATAATCAAAAAAAAAATTAATGTGAGTTTAAAGAAGGTGTTAATTTGAAAAGAATAGCTTTTATAGTATTATTAATGTTTCTCCTTGTAAACTTTACAGCCTTAGATGTTGTTGCAGAAAATAAAAATGTGCCTAAGACTTATGTAGTTATTATAGATAGGGTCTCACCTGAACAACTAGAGGAATATGCTGGTGAAAATCTATCTTATATACTGGAAAATAGCAGCTGGGGTATAATGGCTAATAATACAGCCAGTGGTAGGAGTAGCATAAACAATGCGCTTACAATAGGAGCGTCAAGCAGAGCGGTAGGAGCTCAAGGGGAGCTTTTTTTTAACAGTCAAGAAAAAAAAGATGAGATGTTAGCCTCTTCTTTATACTTAACATTTAACCCTGGTGTATCTGTACCAGTAGATGGTGTAGTTAATCCGTTTATAAATCATGTGAAGCATCAGAATGATGAACTAATGCATCCTGTGAAAGTCGGTGCATTGGGCGAAAAGCTTAAAAAGCACCACTTAGTGCCTTTAGTCGTAGGAAATTCTGACTCAATTGAGCAGCAAAGGCACGCTGCCTGGATAGTGGCTGATAATGCTGGCCAAGTTCCTATAGGCAAGGTAGATGAAAATATTTTGATTGATACTCAAAAATTTGTTGGAGGTAAAAAAACCGATTATAACCGAATGGTTAATTATCTAGATCAGCATCAAAATAGTGCTGATATATATTTAATAGATACTGGTGACACATATAGATTGGATGAACATTATTTTAACTATACACAGCAAACAGTGGAGAATTTGACAAAGGATAGCATTCAAAGGATGGACCCTCTTTTTGAGTATATACTATCTAAGTTTAATGAAGATGATAATATATTGATTTTGACATTTAACGTTCCTCGCTGGAGACAAGAGGAGTACAATGAGTTTATCCCCACAATATACCACTATAACCAAGGTGGAGAGGCAGGCCTATTAACTTCTGGGTCTACAAAGCGGCCAGGGGTTGTAACAAGTTTGGATATAGCACCAACATTATTAAGTTTTTATGATATTAAAGCTGATAATATGTTTGGGCAGGTTGCTACTGCTAAAAGTCAGGCAGAGCAAAAAGAAGAAGTTATGTCAATGGTTAAAAGAATAAACACAGTTTATAGTCAACGTCCCTTTTTAGTACATTTCTACGTGACTTTGATAATGATTTTAGTTATTTTTATTATGCTAAACTTTAAAATAAAAGCTATTAAACTAGAGCTATTACTTTTACCTATATTAACACTACTATGGGGGCCTTTGGCATTTTTAATTATGGCTTTTTTACCAGTTGCCCCTATTTATATATCTACTGTAATATTTATTCTAATCAGCATTATATTAGCTTATACAACTACAATTGTTTATAACGAGCCAATTAACAGGTTGGTTTTTACGGCGACAGCTACAGTGGTTGTGGTTATTATTGACACTTTTTTAGATAATTTTCTACAAAAACAGTCAGTACTAGGATACGATGTTATAGGTGGTGCTAGGTTTTATGGTATAGGTAATGAATATATTGGTGTTCTCTTGGGGGGAACAATTTTAGCCACCTATCCTTTGTATAAAAAACAAAAAAGTTTCTGGTTGTATATAATATATTCCGGTGTACTTTTTGTAACCATGGCTCCGTTTTGGGGAACAAATTTTGGGGGAACATTAGCCTTGGCTGTTGGTTTTGCAATGGTATTAGTTGATTATAACCGAAAAAAAGGATTGCTAAAGACATTGGCCACTATAGGAGCAGCAGGCCTTATAATTCTAATGCTTTTGATATTTTTTAATATAACTAGCAGTAATCCAACTCATATAGGCAACTTATTTGCGGGCGAGAATGTTATAGAAGATGTTATAATGACCGCCTCAAGAAAACTGTCCATGAATTTCAAACTAATTCAGTATAGCATTTGGAGTAGAGTGTTTTTTGTGTTATTGATAGCGATAATATTTTTGGGTTTTTATCCACCTCAAAAATTGTTATACCATAAAGAGAAAAAATACTATTTAGCTATAAGAGGGATTTTAGCTGGTAGCTTTACAGCTTTATTATTAAACGATTCAGGAATTGTTACTGCAGCTATTTCTATGCTTTTTTTAACTTTACCAATATTATATTGTTTGTGCTCTGAAAAGTTACCGTTCAAACAATAATAGCAACAAAAAAGCAGCGCTAGTCTTTTAAGACTTTTGCTGCTTTAAAATTTCAGATTATTATTTCCTCTGCTCAACAGCCAGCAAACTCTTTTACTGCTGCACTGATAATAAACCCTAAACCTCCATGCCTTCGTCAATCTTGGGCGACCGTTTTAGATAGTTGATCTTCTAGCTCTTCCCAACGAGAAAAAAGGTACGATAATTTTTCTTTTTGTGCTTCATATTTTTTATTAACATCTAGATTTTTTTTGTGATTTTTATAAACCTCTTCTTTACATAGTTCAGCTTCTAGGCTTTTTATTTGTTCTTCAGTTTCAAAAATACTCTGTTCTACTTGAGAGATCTGGTCCTTGATTTTTTTAACTATGCTTTTCGTTGGCTTAGTTTTAGTTTTTGTAGATTTTTCGACACGTTTTTGTTTTTGTTCTTTTTCCCAGCGTTCTTCAGCTATTTTTTGTTGGTAATAATCAAAGTCACCTAAAAAAGTTCGAGCATTTCCATTTTTTAAAGCAATAGTTTTATTTGTGATTTTATTTAAAAAATATCTATCATGTGAAACAACTAATAGTGTTCCAGGATAATCTTGCAAAGCATCTTCCAAAACTTCTTTACTTTTTATATCTAGATGATTAGTGGGTTCATCAAGTATAATAAAATTGCTTTTTCCTAAAATCAACTTTGCTAGAGCTAACCTACTTTGTTCACCACCACTCAAAGAAGAAATGTGATTGAAAACATCATCTTGAGTAAACAAAAATTTTGCCATATATGCCCGTACCTGACCCTCTTTCCAGCCAGGTTTTACACTCCAAATTTCTTCGATGACTGTATTTGATGGTGTAAGATCATCTCTTTGCTGACTGAAGTAGCTTATTTGCACATTATGTCCAATAATGATTTCTCCTTTATCAGGGGAAAGCTTTTGAGCCAATAAGTTGAGCAAAGTGGTTTTTCCGCATCCGTTTGGACCTACAAGACCTACCTTGTCATTACGTTCTATGTTAAAATTAATATCATTGAAAATGGGTATGTGATTATAAGAAAAACAAAGGTTTTTGACGGTGGCCACAAAGCGTCCGCTGCTTGAATCTATGTTAAAGAAGAAGTCTGTAGTATGTTCGTTAGAAAAGAGGTTAACCTTTTCTAACTTCTCTAACTGTTTTCGTCTGCTTTGGGCCTGTTTAGTTTTTTGGCCAGCAATGTTACGTCTGATAAATTCTTCTGTTTTTTTTATGTGTTGTTGTTGTTTTTGATGTTCTTTAATTAACCTTTGTTCCCAGGCTTTTCTTTCCCTAATATAAAAAGAGTAATTCCCAGCATAGCTCATAAGGTCTCCACCGTGTAAATGCAGAGTTTTGCTTACTATGTTATCTAGAAACTGGCGATCGTGGGAAATCAAAAATACTGCACCCTTATACTCTTTCAGAAAGTTTTCTAGCCACAGCACCCCGTTGATATCAAGGTGGTTGGTAGGTTCATCTAGAAAAAGCAAGTCAGGTTTTTTTAGCAAAAGCTTAGCTAATGAAATTCTGCTTTGTTGACCGCCACTATATTGATGTATTTTTTTATTTAACTCATTTTGTGAAAAGCCTAAACCTCTTAAGACTCCTACAATGTCACTTTCGTACCTATATCCTCCATGATTTTCAAACTTTTCAGTAAGAGCCCCGTATTTTTCCATTAATTTTTCTAAGTTTTCACTTTTTGCGGTAGACATCTGTTGCTCTATAACTCGGATTTCATTGTTTAACTGAATTAAGTGCTTGAAAACTTTGCGCAATTCTTCAATAGGAGTAAGGTTTTGGTCTAAATCGTGGTGTTGAGTCTGAAAACCTGTGGTAATATTTTTAGCAGAAAAGATTTGACCGTCATCGCAATCTAATGTACCATTTAAAATATTAAAGAGTGTAGTTTTGCCGCTACCATTTTCACCAACAAGTGCTATTTTTTCTCCTTGATGTATTTGAAGGGAAACGTTAGAAAATAACGGTTCACCATCAAAATATTTAACTATATCTTTACATTGTAGTACAATCATTTTAATCACTCCGTAAATATGCCGTTAAAAATATATTAAGGCAATTCATATTTGTTGTCAAAAAAGGAGGCAATTTAATGAAAGAAAAAATATCAGCGATATTATCCTTGATACCATCTTTTTTTGCCATGTTATGTTGACTAGGACCAGTAATAATTATCTCCCTGGGTCTCAGTGGAGTAACACTATCGTTTGTGTCCAGTATAGCACCTTATAGGCCGTTTTTTGTTCTGCTTTCAGCAGGTATGCTTTACTATGCTTACACAAGGGCCGAAAAACAAAACAACAAAAAATTACAGAACTTTGTGCTGGTGTTAGCTGTTGTATCAATTACCTTAATGATATCACCTACGATCTACTTTGTCATAGAGAGGTTGCTGTAAATGGGTAGTTTAAAAATAAAAGGGCAGCTGTTAAAAGCTGCCTTTGTCAAACGTAACAATAGGTTTAGCTGTGATGTACTTTATAACGGTGAGATACTGACCTGCCATCTTCCTACCTCGGGAAGATTAAAAGAGCTTTTATTACCAGATGCAACTGTGTATGTTCGCAAGGCTGAACGGGCGGACAATAGAAAAACAAAGTTTGATCTTTTGCAGGTTGATACTGTTGATGGGGTAAGGGTTTCGCTGGATTCCCAAATGCCAAATAGGTTTGTGGAAAACCTGCTTACAGAAAACAAAATGCCTGGCTTTGATCAACTAACAAATATTAGACGTGAATATACCTATGGGAAAAGTAGGATGGACTTTTTGGTCGAAGAAGAAACAGGGGAAAAGACTCTTATAGAAGTTAAATCGGTTACTTTAGTTGAAAATGGCATAGCTAAATTCCCTGATGCACCAACATCTCGGGGTACAAGGCATCTACAAGAATTAACACAAAGTATAAAAGAAGGATATAAGGCAAAAGTCCTGTTTATGATACAACGTAATGACGCCAAAAGCTTTTCACCTAACTTAAAAACAGACCCATTGTTTAGCAAAGCTTTAACAGAAGCTTACAACGAAGAAGTATCAATACATGCTTATATCTGCAACATCGGAAACACTATAGAGTTGAGCAATGAAGTTGAGGTTGTAGTATAAAATATACAAATAGAAACCAGCTATCAAAATTAAGTTTTGATAGCTGGTTTCTATTTGTAGCAATGTTATTGTAAAAATTTACTTTTGTTGCCTGTGTAATATAGTGATAACTTGTGAAGTGCCCTAGTACAGGCTATGTAAAGCAAATTTTTATCATCGCTAGTTTTGTAATTATTATCGTCGGTATCAGCTACAATTACCGCATCAAACTCCAGGCCCTTTGCCATATAAATGGGAACTACTAGTATACCTGTTAAAGTATAAGGGGTATCTTTATCTATTAGGTGTACATCAATCCGCTCTTTTATGCTATTGTAGAGTTTTATCGCTTGTTTCATACTTTTGCATATAATGGCTATGGAAGAATATCCTAAGTTTTTGCTGTTATCTATATCTTCTAGCATGGCATTTATTAATTGGTTTACTGTTGGTCTGTGGACTACTTTTGGTGGGATACTATGTCTGTCAAAACTCTCTATACTTATGTCATTTTCGATAAACTTTTGGCTGAAAGCGATGATTTCATGGGAACAACGGAAGCTTTTATTTATATATGCAGTTGAAGCTTTAGGTTTATCTAAAATTCTCTTAATGTCGTCATATATAGAAAGGTTGGCTTTTTTTTCGATTGTCTGATTGATATCGCCAGTAACTGTATACCTTGCATCAGGAAAGAGAATTTTTAAAATCTCATAATGAATAGGATGGTAGTCCTGTGCTTCGTCTACTACAACTTGCTTAATGTTTGAATATGCAGAACAACCTGCTATTTTTAAATTTAAATACAATAAAGCAATTCCATCTTCATAATGCAAGCTATTTTCCGCTAGTCTTTTATTTGAAAAATTTAGTATTTCAATAATATTTGGTGGCAAATTAAGTCCGGATGCAAGGCGAAGAAATAATTCCTTGTCTTGAAATAAAGTTCGGTATAAAGATAGATAGTCTATTCTTGTAAAACTGTAAATATCTCTAATTAAAGATTTACTTTGCTTTGTGTGCATTAGTCTTGCAAAAGCTTTTGAATCAAAAGGGTGCTTTTCATATACTATTTTTTCTATTTTTGAAAGCCTATTTTTCCTAAGCTCTAAAATCTTATTTAGTATTTTGGTTTCTGTGTGCTTTAAACGTTTTTCAATGGATACAGAGCTCTTTTGCCTTTTCAAGAAATCCATTTTTAACAAATGTCTATTGGCGATTATTTGACCATCAAATTGAATATCCTTAAAACCAATTGCTTTGTACTCATAATGCTTTATAAAGCGCTCCAGTATTGTAGTGAAAGTTTTAGATAATTTAAAATTTAGGTTGCTCTTGAGTAGCTGTTTATGATTTTCAGATTTACATGTAATAATACTTTCTAATAGTGAATCTCTACTTTTTATGGTTACTGTGTTTTGTAAAGCTGTGGAAAAAATATCTTCAAAGGTACAGGATGTTATGTTTTCTTCGCCCAGTTCAGGAAGAACATTCTCGATATATTCACCAAATAGAAAGTTGGGCGAGATTAAAATGATGTTATTATGACTTAATTTTTCTTTGAGACCTTGGTACAACAAAAAAGCTACTCTATGTAAGGCTATAGAAGTTTTGCCGCTGCCAGCAACTCCTTGAACAATTATAAGGTCATTTTCAATGTCTCGTATTATTTTATCTTGTTCCCTTTGAATGGTTTCAACAATGTTCTTCATTTTAGATGAAGTGTTGCTAGACAATGCCTTTTTGAGTATGTTATCCATTACACTTACATTTGAATCAAAGAAATATTCCAGCTGTCCATCTTTGATTTCATATTGAAGCTTTAGAGTAACCTTTCCTTTAATAATCCCAGAAGGAGCTTGGTAACAAGCTTCTCCAAGTTCATATCGATAAAATATACTTGAAATAGGCACTCGCCAATCGTAAACATATATATCATTGTTATCTTCCAAATTGCCAATTCCTATGTATATGCTTTCCTTGTCGTATCCTTCCTCAATAAA
Organism: Proteinivorax tanatarense; assembly: GCF_040267685.1. GTDB lineage: Bacteria > Bacillota > Proteinivoracia > Proteinivoracales > Proteinivoracaceae > Proteinivorax > Proteinivorax tanatarense. The sequence continues at coordinate 2,708,711 of NZ_CP158367.1, read as the reverse complement.
ATCTATTCTAGCAAAGTATGGAGACTTTAGCAGTTTTTCATATTTAGTTATCCTTTTTGTAGTTTGCTTATAATCAGAGGTTTGTATTTGCATAGGAGTTAAATGCTGAACCATTTCAGTAAGTCTTCCGATATCATTCGGTGTTTTGGCGGTATTTTCATACATATCTGCACGTGTAGCCACTAGGTCTTTCTTTTTACCAGCCATGCTATCCTGCTCTCTTTCCAACCTATCTTTTATAATCTTAACAGTTTTTTCTAAATAGGCCTTTTCTAATTTTAACCAATCTTTTTTTATCACATCATCACCCTTTACTGATAATTTCAATAACTATAAAGGTTCTAAAAGTTAACCAGAAAATTGCATATATTCTATATTCTACGCTGAGCTTTTTTGTCCTTTTTTTTACAAATGGCTTTTAGTACATAAAAAATGACAAAAAGTAAAGTTTGCTTGACATATTGTAAAAAATACTTTACAATAAAGGTGAGTTAAAAACAAGGAGGTAATGTTATGAGCAATAAAGCTGGACAGCTGAATAATAGAATAAGTGTTTTTAGAGCGGAAAAAAAAATGACGCAGCAGTGTTTAGCACTAAAAGTTGGAGTGAGTCGACAGACTATTAGTTCTTTAGAAAAAGGTAAATACACACCGTCTTTAGTGTTAGCTTTTGAGATTGCCCATGCTTTTGGTGTAGACATAAATAAGGTTTTTCAATATAAAATTTAAGAAAGGAATGATTAACTATGACAGAACTTATGTCAATTTTTAAGCTGGTTTATGTAGTTATTTTTTTTGCAGCTATTTTTGTTGTTTTCAAGTTCGACTGGAGTAAAGAAGGGCAGGATGAGCGGGGAAAAGAAATTATGAATAAGAGTTATGGCTTTATTTTTCCATTAGTGCCCTTTGGGTGGTTTGTCTTACATCTTTTTGACAAATATGTAAGACCGTTTAGCCTAGAAGAGTATAAATGGGCAGTTTGGTTTTTAGTTACCAGCCTTATGATACTCCATGGTATATTGGTGACAATCTACAAGAAAAAACTTTAATTAAAAGCTATTATACTATTATAAAATTTGCGTTTATATAATATAATTAGGAATAAGAAAAAATATTAAAATTAGAATAGCTTTTGGGTGAAGTGCAAAGTAATGTTAAAGTATTGTTGTCATAAACTCCAAAGGCTGAGAGTGGTTAGGATAAAAATTTAGGTTAACTGCTACAATGACATCATTTATTCAAGGAAAAGTTTAACAGGAGGGATAGGGATGAATGGTAAGGCGGTAATTTCTAAGGATATAGCACTAATAGGTATATTAGCATCTTTATGTGTAGTATTGGGCATTGCTGTTTTGCCTGTACTAATGTCACTCCCCCTTCCAATTTTCAAACCCATAGTGCTAGCACCGCTGTTTTCTCTAATTGTAATGGTGCTTTTAGAAAAAACTGACAAAAAAGGGGCAATAACTTTTCTTTCAATTATTAAAGGAAGTTTACTTAGTTTTTTTAGTCCCGTTATGTTTCTAATAGTAAGTTGCTCTGGGGTACTAACAGATATTATCAACCAGCTTCTATTTAAAGAAAGTAGTTTTACCCAAAAGGTAACTATTTCAGCGCTATATTCTGCATTACATGTACCTATGGGGATATTGTGGGTTAAATTTTTGTTAGAGTTTGATTTTTTAACAATTACTTCGATGTTGTTGCTATCGATTTTAACTTTCTGCATAGGTGCATTAACAAGTATTTTATTGTACAAATTAGTGGTTAAAAAAACCCTTTAGGATTTTAAAAGTCCTAAAGGGTTTTTTGGTTATTGTTCTTTATCTAGATTATAAGTTCTTAGTTTTTTGTCAGGAAATCTATCCATATCGATTTTATCTTCAAGTTCTTCAGGGACTGTAATATAATCTGAATCACCATCGCTGATATATCGATTTGAAGGATCTTTTTGATAGTTATTAAAGAAAAATTTGAAGTGGCCGTACCCCTCTTCATAGCTAGCTCTTACTCTAGGTATAGACAGTGGGTCAAAATCTTTATGGAAAGGTGAAAAACTAGGGTGGGAGCCTACTTCTAATACTCCTATGTTTTCATAAGTTATGCCTTCATACTCTCCAGAAATTGCGAAACGACGGTATTGTTCTTGAGGCCAAATTCCAAAAGGAAGTGCTAAAGTATCTACGGAGTAATCTGGAAGGGATTTATTTACCAGTTCCTGTACCTTGGCCATCTGTTTTTGAATTTCTTTTGAACCGTGCTCACTCATATTCATATGGTTATAAGTATGATTGCCTATATCCATACCGAAATTTACCAAATCTCTTAATTTTCGCTCAGCAAATTCTGGTTGTCTAAAAGGGTTAGAATTAATATAAAATGTGGCTGCTGTTCCAAAATCAGGGTACTTTTCATTTATCTCTAAAATTATCCCAACAGCGCTATCAGGGTCTATTACAAGTTCTCCGTCTTTTTTAATATAATTAAAATGACCCAGTGTACCGTCATCAAAAGTTAACACAACAGGAGTTTTACCTGCCTCGATATCGATATCCCCTAATATCACATCGCGTAAGGGAACGAGCCTATACCCTTCGTGATAAAGATTTTCTAAATCATTTCTAAAATTTTCAGGAGTTCTTGTCCATGTTCCTTCTTCAGGGGCAATGCTATGGTACATCAACACCATGATTTGTCCTGCCTCATTAGGCTGAATTTTAGCATAGTCTAATTCAGACTTAATTTCTGTTTGTTGATTTTCTTTATCTTCATCAATGATCTCGCTACTAGCTTTGTTATCAACGGTTTCACTATCGGAACAACCCAGTGGAATTAACGCTAAAATAATTAGTATAAATAGAGTCACATATTTTTTCAATTTAAACTAGTCCCCTCCTCTTTTTAATTAATTATATACCAATTATGCTAACAGAGATACACTTTAAATTAAAAAGAAGGTGTTAATTAATGCCTATAACTTAAGGTTTTTTTTGTTTTCACTGTGGTTAAATATATAAGTATATATTATAATGAAGATAACAAAAAATTTAGCTTGATTGGAGAGGATTGGGTGGGTATATTAGGTGTAATAGTTAGTTTAATTCTAGTTGTTGCATTAAGTAGAAAAAAAGTTAATATTGGCTTAGCAATGATTTTAGGAGCAGTTATTGTAACTGCTACCAGCGGAATATCATATAAAGAAGGATTAAATATTTTTATAGGAGTGTTTGTTACACCAGAGTTTATTGAGCTTGCATTAGTTGTTTTGATGATATCGTTATTAGGCTTTGTTATGAAACAGGTAGGTTTTTTGGATACTATGATTTCTTCTTTGATTTCATTACTAGGGGGAACAAAGTTGTTGATGGCCTCCATTCCTAGTCTGATAGGGCTGCTAACTGTCCCTGGTGGGGCTGCCCTTTCCGCACCTATGGTGGGTGAATCTGGAGAAAGGTTGGGTTTGAAAAAATGTCAGATGGGAGCTATAAATATATTTTTTAGACATATGTGGTTTCCTATCTATCCTTTATACCCTCCATTTTTGTTGGTAGCCGCTATGACCGATGTAGAAATTAAACATATCATTTTAGTTAGTTTTCCCATTGTTTTAAGTGGTGTATTGGTATCCTTTTTGACAATGTTTAAAGGTATTACACCAATTAAAAATAATGATAAAAGTGAGAGTAAGAGTAAAGTTTTTGGAAAATTTATATTAAGTATATCTCCCATACTTTTGGCTTTAATACTATCGTTAGGTTTTTCATTATTATTTCCGATTGCTATATTTATTGCAGTTATTTGGGTACTGCTCATAGATGCAAAAGATAATTTACACAGTTGGCAAAAACCAGTTAAAAAAATTAAAAAAGACATTCTGCCAGGCATTAACTATACTTTAGCTATTACTATATTTGGTATTTTCTTTTTTAAGGAAATTTTAGAAGCCAGCTCAGTGGTGGAGGATTTAATGCTAGAACTTCAGAGCTTAGGGCTGCCTTTGACTCTATTAGTTGTGCTAGCTTCTGGAATTAGCGGTTTGGTAACAGGTTCTAACTCAGCGGCGTTGGGAATAACTATACCAATTTTTGCTTCAGCAATCGCATATAATCCATTGCCTTATGTTTTGTTGATGTTTATGACTTCTCTTTGGGCTTATGTGCTATCGCCGATTCATCTTTGCTTAGTGCTTACTAAAGATTATTTTGACTTTGATTTTTTTGAATTTTATAAGTGGTTTATCCAGCCAGGTTTGGCTATGACTATTGTGACGGTAATTATAATTTATATTATGCCTTATATGATGCCTTAATTAAGGAGGAAAAGATAATGGACTATAGTAAAATACCAAGTGTAACAAATTTATTAAAAAATGAAAAAGGTGTTAAGTTAGTTTCTAAGTTTGGGCGAGACCCTTTTTTGGATACCTCAAAAATAGTTCTTGAGCAAATAAGAAAAGATTTTGCCAACTATCACGAAAATATTAGCGAAAATCTTGTGCTTCAGCTTATAAAAAGTTCGCTAGAGGATAGTGAACGAAAGGGGTTACAAAAAGTTATTAACTTAACAGGCACTATACTTCACACTAATCTTGGGCGGGCACCGTTGCCCAAAGTTGTGGCTGACAAAGTGAAAAAATTATCCACCCCTTACTGTAACATAGAGTTTGATTTAACTACTGGAAAGAGGGGGAAAAGGACAGCTTCTATTGAAGAAAAGTTTAGGCAGCTTACTGGAGCTGAAGATTGCGTTGTTGTGAATAATAATGCTGCTGCGGTGTTACTTACTCTAAGTGCTTTGACATCGGGCAAGGAAGTGATTCTGTCTAGAGGACAGTTAGTTGAAATTGGAGGTTCATTTAGAATACCAGAAGTAATGGAGCAAAGTGGATCTATTTTAAAAGAGGTAGGAACTACTAATAAAGCATATATAGACGATTATAAACATGCTGTTAATGAAAATACAGGTGCTATTATGCGTGTTCATCCCAGCAACTTTAGAGTGGTGGGGTTTAATCACGAAACATCTTTAGCTGATCTTTCGCAATTAGCGAAAAATAGTGGATTACCCCTGATTGACGATTTAGGAAGCGGAACGTTAATAAGTCTTGAACGTTGGGGACTATATGAACCTACTGTAATTGACTCTATTCAACAGGGAGCAGATGTAGTTACTTTAAGTGGTGATAAACTTCTTGGTGGCCCACAATGTGGAATTGTGCTAGGAAAAAAGGAGTTAATAACAAAGTTGAAAAAACATCCTTTAATGCGGGCTCTACGTTGCGATAAGTTGGTTTTGTCAGCTTTGGAAAGTACATTGGATATTTATCTAAAAGAGAGATATGTAGAAGAGATTCCCTTTTATTATTTTTTAGATAGAGAAATAGATAAACTTAAAGATATTGCCAGTGAGATTACAGCAACACTTGATTCTAAATATTATGAAGTTGTTGAAGATGCCTCATTCATCGGCGGGGGAGCGATGCCATTACATCAACTAAAAACAGTTGCAATAAAAATAAACTATCACAAGCCTCAGCTAATTGCTGAGTTTCTTAGAAAACAACAGGTGCCAATTGTGGGTAGGATACGAAATGAGACACTTTATTTAGATTTAAAGACAGTTTATGAAGAAGACATCCCATATTTATCTAAAGTGTGCGGGCTTTTAGGGGAGGAGATTATAGATGGAGAATAAACATATAGTTATTGGTACATCTGGCCATGTTGATCATGGCAAAACAAGTTTAATAAAAAGTTTAACCGGTGTGGACACTGATAGGCTTAAAGAAGAGCAGAGTAGGGGTATAACAATACAACTGGGATTCACGTATTTTGAGTTGCCCAATGGTGATAAGGCTGGAATTGTGGACGTACCAGGCCATGAAAGGTTTGTTAGAAACATGTTAGCAGGTGTGGGCGGCTTAGATGTAGTGCTGCTAGTTGTAGCTGCTGACGAAGGGGTTATGCCTCAAACTAGAGAGCATTTAGACATACTAAGACTTCTTCATGTAGAAAACGGGATTATTGTGATAACCAAAAAAGATTTAGTTGATGATGAACTTTTAGAATTAGCTAAAGATGATATATTGGAGGAAGTTGCAGGCACATTTTTAGAGGATGCTCCTGTAGCAATGGTTTCCACCTATACACAGGAGGGAATTGACGATTTAAAGTTGTTGATAACCGAAACGGTGAAAAATGCAAAAAAACCTGAGCCCAAGAATTTTTTTCGATTACCTATAGATAGAAGTTTTAGTTTAAAAGGTATAGGAACAGTGGTTACCGGAACCTTAAAAGATGGGATAGTGAAAGTGGGGGACACAGTTGAAGTCTTTCCAGGGGAAATTAATGGAAAGGTAAGGCAAATCCAAGTTCACAAAGCTCCGGTTCATGAGGCTTATTTAGGGCAAAGGGTGGCTATTAATATAGCTGGTCTTGAAAAGGAGCAGTTAAGCCTAGGTTCAATGCTAGCTACTAAGAATTATTTTTCACCTAAAAACAAAGTTAATTGCAAGTTAAACCTTTTGGAAAATTGCAGTAAAGTAAAAACAGGAACTATGGTTAGGCTTCATGTGGGAACTCAAGAGAGTATAGGTAGGTTAGTTTTGTTAGATCAAGAAGAAATTAATGGGGGGGAAAGCTCTTTTTGTCAAATAAGATTAAAGGAAAAGGTAGTTGTGGCAAAAGATGACCCTTTTGTGATTAGAGCGATGTCTCCTGTAACAACAATTGGAGGAGGTAAAGTTTTAGGGGCTACCAATAAAAGAATAAAAAGATATGATGAAAAAGCTTTAAATGGACTAAAAATAAGAGATGAGAAGCCGCTTTTAGAGGTTGTAAAGCAGGTTGTTGAAGAACAGGGTGTTTATGGAATAACCCTACAGGAACTTTCCAAAGAACTGCAGCAATCAAATGATGAGATACGAAGTTGTATATTAACTTTAAGAAAGCGCGGGGATATTGTTTTACTTGACAGTGATGAATATGTAGCCATAAGTGAAAAAAACCTAAAAACACTTTCTGAAAATATGGCTAACTTTTTACAGAAATATCATCAAAATAACCCGTTTAGGTGGGGGGTAAATAAAGAAGAATTAAAACATAATCTTGATATAGAATTGTCCAACAAGAGACTTTCAGACTTGCTCTCAGTTCTAACTTATAGGGGGAAAATAAAAACCGATGGTCTTTTCGTAAAGCTTTGTGACTTTGAAGTAACCCTTACTGAAGAGCAGAGACAAAATATTGAGATGGTGATGGAAATTTTGGATAATGGTGCCTTTCAACCGCCTCCTAAAAAGGAACTGCCTTTAGATAAAAACCTGTGGGATTACTTATATCAATCGAATCGAATAGTTAGGATAAGTGATGACATGGTAATCAGCAAAGAAGTATTGTCTAACGGTGTAAAAAAGCTGATAAAGCTTATTAAAGATAATCCACAAGGAATTACTTTGGCCCAATGTCGTGATTTATTCAATACATCCAGGAAATATGTTGTTCCAATTTTAGAATATTTAGATGGAGAAGGAATAACTAAAAGAGTTGGAGATTTAAGGATATTAGGTTCAAAAGGGAAGGAGATTAACCTATGAACTTAACTACTTTAAAAACGTTTGTTACAGTAGTTGACGAAGGAAATTTTTCCAAAGCATCTGAGAAACTGCACCTATCCCAACCTGCGGTTAGCATGCAAATGCAAAGTTTATCTAGGGAAATAGGAGTGGAGATATTTTTGCGAGTAGGTAAACGGGTGCATCTTACAGATGCAGGAAAAATACTTTACAATGAATCTGTGAAAATACTTCAGATATGGGAGAATACTGAAGGTATGTTAAGTAATTATCAAGAACAGGTCTCTGGAAAACTTAAGTTAGGTGCTAGCACAATACCAGGTCAATACTTTTTGCCATCTTTTGTGAAAAAATTTAAAAGAGATGTACCTAAAGGCGACATAAGTGTAATAATGGGAGATTCCGATTGGGTTATAGATGGAGTTAGCATGGGTGAGTTGGATATTGGTTTTGTGGGAAAAAGAGTGAAATCAAAAGAGATAACATCTTGTAGATGGGTGACTGATAGTTTTGTAGCTATATCCAGCACGGAGTTTCCTTTTGATAATCTTAAAAATGCAAAAGACTTACAAAGAGTTCCATTAGTGTTGAGAAAAAAAGGTTCAGCAACCAGAGAGGTGTTATTGGATAATTTACGAAACCACTTTAATCTTGGTATAAATGACCTTAATGTTGTTATGGAATCGAATGGGACTGAAGGTATAATATCTGCTGTTGAGGCTAACTTAGGGGTTGCTTTTATTTCTGAAGTTGCTGCAAAAAGAGCAGAAAGTTCTAGAGATATAAAGATTATCAAATGTCCTATGGAAGTTAAAAGGGATTTATTCTATATATTTAGAAGAGACTATGCAGGTTCTAATATTTTTAAACTCTTTTTAAATTATTTGGCAAAGGGAGGTAACCAAAATGGATGATGTAAGGTTGACACAGATGGTTAAAGCTGCTGGCTGAGGGGCTAAAATAGGTCCGGGGGATCTACAAAACATACTAGATGATATTAAATTTGAACATAATGATGATTTAATTGTGGGTTACCATAGCGGAGACGATGCCGCTGTATTTAGGGTGCCACAGAACAAACTGGTGGTACAAACTGTTGATTTTTTTACACCTATGGTGGATGATCCTTTTATCTTTGGGAAAATAACCGCTGCTAATGCTCTAAGTGATGTATATGCTATGGGAGGAGATCCTAAATATGCTCTTAATCTAGTAGGTTTTCCTATGAGTTGTTTACCTAAAAAGACTTTAGCACAAATTTTGGCAGGGGGGAGCTCAGTGCTAAAGGAAGCTGGAGTTACTTTAGCAGGAGGGCATAGCATCGAAGATCCTGAACCTAAATATGGCCTATCTGTAACTGGGTTTGTATCAGAAAATGGTATTTGGAAAAATACAGCTGCTAGTCCTGATGAACATCTTATTTTGACAAAACCGCTGGGAACAGGGGTTATAACTACTGCTTTAAAAGGTGATATGGCCAGTGAACAAGCCTATAATAAAGCTGTAAGTACTATGGCTCAATTGAACAAAAAGTCAAAAGAGGTGTTATCTTCGTATGATATAAAGTGTTGTACTGATATAACAGGGTTTGGTCTTGGAGGTCATTGCGCCGAAATAGCGATGGGGTCTAAGGTAGATATAACTATTAATAATACCAATATCCCTATTATCGAGGAAGCACTTGAGTATGCCCAGTTTGGACTGATTCCAGCTGGTGCCTATAGAAACAAGGAGCATTTTTCTAATAGAGTTTCTGTTGAGAATACGGTGCCACAAGAAATTCAAGATATTATATTTGATCCTCAAACCTCTGGTGGACTATTGTTCTCCTGTTCTAAAGAAAAGAGCGATGACATTGTATATGAGCTTCAAAAAAATGGGGTATATGGATGTATTATCGGCATAACCTCCAAAGGTGAGGGTAACATAACTATTATCTAAGTAAAATTATGTTATTGACAGATTGTAACTGTGCAATATATAATGATAACTGGGAGTGGATGAGTCCTGGTGGGCTCTTTGGACTTCAAATCCAACAGTGGGCATGAGTAATGTCCATGGTGGGTTCGATTCCCATGCACTCCCGCCATTTTAGAACAACATAGTGAAAGATATATCATTCACTATAAGCTTTTTTCTAAACGTTTTATCTAAACGCCAAATATATTATAATGTATAATATACAATCTAATAGGGGGCGGAAAAATGGCTAAGAAAAAAGTTGATATAGTTAGGTTTGTAAATAATGAGTATAAAAGTATGGAAGATTGTGTGGTGGAGGAAACTCCTTTAACAATTTATATCAATGGTGACCAATTTATAACATTACTTTCTACACCCTATAACCAAAAAGAGCTTGTTATAGGGTTTATTTTGTCGGAATCCTTAATTTCTAAAGTTGATGAGATTGAAGCTATAGATTTGGACAAAGATAACGGCGTTGTGGAAGTGAGCATCCCTAATTACAGTCCATTAAAGAAGAAGTTATACGGTAAGAGAACCATTACTACAGGATGTGGCAAAGGGACTATATTTTATAACGTGTTGGACTCTTTAAATAACAAGGGGCATAAATTGAATAAAGATGTTGAGGTTTCAGCTCAAAAGATAATGGAACAAATGCATCAAGTCCAAAAAGTATCACAATTATATAAAGAAACTGGTGGAGTTCACACAGCAAGTTTATCTGATGGAGAAAATCTGCTTTACACAAGAGAAGATATAGGGAGGCATAATGCTGTAGACAAGATTTTAGGTAGGGCATTTCTTGATGAGATGGCCGTGGAAGATAAGATATTGCTTTCTAGCGGGAGACTTTCTTCAGAAATAGTGCTTAAAGTAATTAAGGCAAAGATTCCCATTTTAGTATCTAGATCGGCGCCCAGTTCTCTGGCAATTAGCTTGGCGGAACGGGGAGGACTGACCTTAATAGGGTTTGTTAGAGGGAAAAAGCTTAATTGTTATACTCACCACTACAGGCTAAAGGAGGTGACCTATGGTGACTAAAAATTTACCAGCCTTTTTATTATTAATAGGAACAGGTGTGCTTCTAATTTACCGATCTGTTATTACTTGGGAGGGTAACAGCATTTTTCTGGTTCTTTTAGCAGTTGTAGCTATACTGTATGCTATAGGTGTTTATCATCATGTGCAAGAAATAAAAAATGATGGATAGGAGTGGAAAACATGGATAAACGTACTCAAATTTTACTTTCAGCTGTATTTGGGACTTTTTTTACATTCTTTTTAGGTGCTGATCCAGACGTCCTAGGAGCACCCGCTTTAGGTCTTAATGCTATGGTAGGTTCTGGAATAGTGGGGCTTTTAGCAGCTCTATTTTTGCCTAAAGACCTTGCTGTGGTGGCATATACAGCAGCTTTTGCTGGCATGTCTTCCGCCGCTGTTTTAACAAACTATGGAATGGTAATTTTAGCTGGTCTTTTAGTGGGGCTTATATTTATTTTAGTACAACCTATTTATAATGGATTCGGTGGAAAACTGGGAACTATTGCAGCATTAGCTGTGCTTATAACCATGGGAATTTTCAGTATCTCTTAAGGAGGGGTTTAAATGGAAGGCTTTATGATAATTCAAGTTTTTGCTTTGACAATCTTAGGAGGGCTTTTAACTTTCTATATAAACCATAATCTCGAAAAAGGACCTGTTTTCGCCTCAGCGGTGCTTGCGTTATTAAGCGGTATAACTTTTCCAGCAATCTTTGGAGCGGATACAGGGATGACTTTAGCTACTGCAGTTACTGCTGCATCTTATGCCGGAATGTCAGGTAAAAACCGTGTGAGAAACTTTAAAGAAATGACTGTAGCGTTAATATTTTTGAGTATTATCTTTGTGGTGTCAATTAATGCTTTTGCTGGTATAGGTGGAAAACTTGGTACCATTGCTTGTATATCAGTACTTTCTTTATATGGAGCTAAGGCCGTTTATCGCCAGATATCAGGTGGCACCAAAGGTGCTCAAGCTACCGAATAAACATAGTATAGAGGTAGTTCACCCTTTGACCACAATTGATTGAGCTTACTAAAAAGGCTGTATCAAAACAGGACTATATATCCTGATTGATACAGCCTTTTTAGTGTTTAGTTTGTGTCCCGTGGTAATAAAAGGTATAATCGTATTAATAGTTTTTTTGAACCCATAACTCAAACCTCTAATCTATTGATTGTATAGGGTGGAGTCTGAAACCTGATTCATCCGGGGAAAAGTTCTGTAAAAAGGTAAGAGATATTGCTATGACAAAGTTCCTTTATAACTAGGAACTATAAAATTTCGCATTAAAGGGAGTGATTTTATGGCTTTTTTAAATGTAAAATCTGTAGAAGAAGTATATAAAGTAATTAATTCTTTTAAAGTGAATCCTGGGGAACAAATTGTTGATATCGTGGATGCTGTAGGGAAAACTCTAGCCGAAGATATTTACTCGCCATATGATCTGCCGCAATTTAACAGGTCTGCTGTAGATGGATATGCTGTCAGGTGGGAAGATGTATCAGGTGCTAGTGAATCTCTACCCTCACTTTTGGAGGTTATAGAACGGCTGGAAATGGGAACTGCACCAACTAATGAACTAAAGCCCGGTAGTTGTGTAGAAGTTCCCACCGGGGGAATGTTGCCTAAAAATGCAGATTCAGTTGTAATGGTGGAGTATACGGAAAATTTTTCTGACCATGAGGTTGGAATACATAAAAGTGTGGCATCAGGTGAGAATGTTATTATAAAAGGTGAAGATATTAAAAAAGGTGAGGTTATTATGAATAAAGGAGATCAAGTGCTGCCGGAGAGCATAAACCTTCTTTCTTCATTAGGTGTAACAAAAGTCTCTATAGTTAAACCAGTAAGGGTGGGGATAATATCTACTGGTGATGAGCTTGTGGAAACAGGGGAAGAATGGTGCTTAGGTGAAATTCCAAACAGTAATGGACCTGGTCTAATGGCAGCTTGTAAGTTATGGGGTGGAATTCCTGAGTATTATGGTATTGTAAAAGATCAATTTAATGATGTAAAATCTACTTTAAAAAAGGCCGTTAATGAATGCGAAATAGTTCTGTTAACCGGTGGCACATCAGTAGGGAAAAAGGACTATGTAGCAGAAGCTATAGAAAGTATAGGAACCCCTGGGGTTTTAATTCATGGTATTGCGCTGAAACCGGGAAAGCCGACTATAATAGGACAAATTGATAATACACCTGTATTTGGCTTGTCTGGAAACCCTGTGTCGGCGATGCTTTGCTTTAAGCTGTTTGTCCGGCCTTTATTAAATAATTATACAGAAGAAAAGACTTTAATTGGGTACCTTAATCAAAACATACCTTCAGCAGGTGGAAGGCAGGACTATGTACCTGTAAAGGTAAACCAAGTGAAAGATAAAATTGAAGTTAAACCTTTATTTGCAAAATCGAATTCGATTGGTGTGCTAACAAAAATGGATGGCTATATAATTGTTCCTATTCATAGTGAAGGGCTAGCGAAGGGAGAAAAAGTAAAAATTTACTTAAAGGAGAGAGGATAATGGTTTATTTAAAAAATACGCCTTTAGAAGAATGCCTTGACAGTTATAAAAAAGAGTTTTCTAAGCTAATAGAAATTGACAAAATTGAGCCAGAAGATTCGTTAGGGAGAGTTTGTGCTGATAATGTGTATGCGACACGCTCTGTACCCCATTATGTTAGCTCTGCTATGGATGGATATGCTGTAAAGGCTGAAGAAACAGTTGGTGCAAACGTTGATAAGCCAGTGGAGCTTAAATTTGATAAGCAGGCAGTTTATGTTGACACTGGGGATGCTGTGCCAGACGGTTTTGATGCTGTGATAAAAATAGAAGATGTTAATAAATTGCAGGATGGTATTGAAATTATAGGAGCTGCATTTAAAGGGCAACATATAAGGCCTATCGGTGAGGATATAGTAGCCCATGAACTGCTTTTGCCAAAAGGGAAGACTATCGAACCTATGGACGTGGCAGTAATGGTAGCAAGTGGAACTAAAAAAGTGCTAGTCACTTCTGAGATAAAGGTAGCTATTATTCCCACAGGGGATGAAATCGTATCACATAAAAACAACCCCCAAATAGGTGAAATAGTAGATAGCAATTCTCATTTATTTGCAGCTCTTTTGAAAAAATGGGGAGCTAACCCTGTAGTTTATCCAATTGTAAAGGATGACTTTAAAGCTTTAAAAGAAACTGTAAAAGACGCAGCTGCAAAATGTCATATGGTGCTGCTAAATGCTGGTTCATCAGCTGGTAAAGATGACTACTCGTCAGAAGTTATCAATACTTTAGGAGAGGTTTATTATCATGGAGTTGCAATCAAACCTGGCAAGCCTACAATTTTAGGAAAAGCGTTTGATAAACCTATTATTGGAGTGCCGGGATACCCTGTTTCTGGATTTATAGTTATGGAGAAAATTATAAAAGAAATTTATCATTCTTTAATGGAAATAACCTCTGTTCCCAGCATTACCTTAAAAGCTAGATTAACTAAGCCTGCAGTTTCTGACCTTAAACATAAAGAATTCATTCGTGTAAAGGTGGGAAAAGTTAAGGGGAAGGTAGTAGCTACTCCATTAGGCAGAGGTTCAGCTCTTATGAATACTATCGTCCATGGAGATGGACTTCTTACAGTACCTTCAAACTCTGAAGGGCATAGAGCTGGTGAAGATGTAGAGATAGAACTTTTTAAACAATTAGATTTGGAAAAAACTATTATGGCAGTAGGAAGCCATGATCTTTGCCTTGACTTAATAGCAAAAGGGGTTACTCCTAAATATTCCTTGAATTCTGCCCATGTAGGAAGTTTAGGAGGAATAATGGCAATCAAAAAAGGGCAAGCTCATATGGCTGGTGTACATCTTTTAGATCCTGAATCCGGAAAATATAATATACCTTATATAAAAAGATATATTTCTGATGAAAAAGTATATTTATTAAGCTTGGCGAAAAGAACTCAGGGGATAATGGTACAAAAGGGAAACCCTTTAAATATTAAGCAAATTGGAGATCTAACCAAAATTAGCATTGCCAATAGACAAAAAGGTGCAGGGACCAGAGTTTTACTTGACTACCTTTTATATCAGAATGGAATATCACCAAAAGAAATATCTGGATATAATAAAGAATATTTTACTCACTTAGACGTGGCTGCTCAAGTAAAAAGTGGTCGTGTACAAGCTGGTATGGGGATTTATGCAGCTAGTAAGGCTATGGAAATAGACTTCGTACCTGTGTTTGAAGAAAGCTATGACTTACTAATAACCGAAGAGTTCTATAAGTCAGAAGGGTTTAAGGTTTTACACAGTGTCATCACTAGTACTAGTTTTAAACAAGAAGTAAATAAATTAGGTGGGTATAATTTAAAGGATTGTGGGAACATTATATCCATTGAAGGTAGTAAAAAAAAATAACTAAAATTTTTTAGAAAAATACTTGATTTTGGGAAAAAAATTGGCTAAAATATGTAGTAGATGTTAGCACTCGTTATTGGTGAGTGCTAACAAAACAAAAATAAATAAATCAATAAGGAGGGGTACATAAAAATGAACATCAAACCTTTAGGAGACAGAGTTGTAATTAAAACCGTAGAAGGTGAAGAAAAAACAGCTAGTGGCATTGTATTGCCAGACAACGCTAAAGAAAAACCTCAAAAAGGTGAGGTTATGGCCATTGGAAGTGGTAGAGTGCTAGAAAATGGTAGTAAAGTAGATATGGAGGTATCTGTTGGAGATACTGTAATGTATTCTAAGTATGCAGGCACTGAGGTAAAAATTGATGGTGAAGAGTACCTCATTTTAAGCGAAAAAGACGTATTAGCGATTTTATAAAATTTGAATAATAAGGGAGGTTTTTAACATGGCTAAAGAGATTAAGTTAAGAGAAGATGGAAGAAAAGCTTTGGAACGTGGGGTTAACACTCTTGCTGACACTGTAAAAGTAACATTAGGTCCAAAAGGTAGAAATGTTGTATTAGACAAAAAATTTGGTTCCCCGTTAATCACCAATGATGGTGTTACTATTGCAAGGGAAATTGAACTAGAAGATGCTTATGAAAATATGGGTGCTCAACTAGTTAAAGAAGTAGCTACTAAAACAAATGATGTTGCTGGTGATGGCACTACTACTGCAACACTATTAGCTCAAGCTATAATTAGAGAAGGTATTAAAAATGTTACAGCTGGTGCTAATCCAATGATTCTTAGAAAAGGTATCGAAAAAGCTGTAGAAACTGTTGTGGAAGAAATTAGAAATATTTCTAAGCCTGTAGAAGGTAAAGAAGCTATTTCTCAGGTAGCTGCAATTTCTGCCGATGATAAAAAAGTAGGAGAGCTAATTGCAGAAGCTATGGAGAAAGTTGGTAAAGATGGTGTAATCACTGTTGAAGAATCAAAAAGTTTTGGAACTAGTCTAAATGTGGTAGAAGGTATGCAATTTGATAGAGGGTATATCTCGCCATATATGGTAACCGATACAGAAAAAATGGAAGCTGTGCTAGAAGATCCATACATTCTTATTACAGATAAAAAGATTAATAATATTCAAGAAGTGCTGCCAATTTTAGAAAAAATTGTACAGCAAGGTAAACAAATGGTTCTTATTGCTGAAGATGTAGAAGGCGAAGCCTTAGCTACATTAGTAGTTAATAAATTAAGAGGAACATTTACATGTGTAGCTCTTAAAGCACCTGGTTTTGGAGATAGAAGAAAGGCTATGTTGGAAGATATCGCTATTTTAACAGGTGGTCAAGTGATTTCTGAAGATCTTGGAATCGAGCTAAAAAATGTAGATCTAGATATGCTAGGTAGAGCTCGTCAGGTACAAGTTAACAAAGATGACACAATCATTGTTGATGGTAATGGTGATGCTAGCGAAATTGAAAAGAGAATTTCACAGCTGAGAACTCAAATTGAGGATGCTTCTTCTGAGTTTGATCAAGAAAAACTTCAAGAGCGCTTAGCAAAACTAGCCGGTGGAGTTGCAGTAATAGAAGTTGGTGCTGCTACTGAAACTGAAATGAAAGAGAAGAAGCTAAGAATTGAAGATGCTTTAGCAGCTACAAAAGCCGCTGTAGAAGAAGGTATTGTATCAGGTGGTGGAACTGCTCTAGCACATGCTTTACGTGCTTTAGATAATATCGAAGTAGAAAAAGGCGATGAAAAGACCGGGGTACTTATAGTAAAAAGAGCGTTAGAAGAACCAGTAAGACAAATTGCTGAAAATGCTGGTGAAGAAGGTTCTGTGGTAGTGGAAAGAGTTAAATCTGAAGCTATCGGAATTGGGTATAACGCCTTAACTGGCAAGTACGAAGATATGATAACAGCTGGTATCGTAGACCCAGCTAAAGTAACTCGTTCTGCTTTACAAAATGCAGGTAGTATTTCTGCTATGTTCCTAACTACTGAAGCTGTAGTTGCAGATAAAGAAGAAGATGATGCAGGCGCTGGTGCACCTGCGGGCGGTGGAATGCCAGGCGGAATGCCAGGAATGATGTAATAAATATCAATGGAGTTTCCTTAAAAAGGAAACTCCATTTTTTTTTAAATTTATATTAAGGATTTTAAATATTTTCTGAAAATAATAGTGCGACAGCCAAATTTATGATATTATATAAAAAAGTTATCACTAGACTAGACAAATTTTACTTATGAGAGTAGGTGGACTATGACAAAAAAATACAAGATTAGGTATGGAGAGCTATCTGTTTTGCTATTAGCTATTTTAGTAACTTATTTTTGGTCTTTTATGCTGGATAGTCCTATGATATTAAACTTGTTTTGGGTTTTAGTTATAACTTTAATATTACCCATTCTTGCTTTCTCAAGGCAACTTTTTGGAACAGTAGTGAGTCGAAAAATGCTGTATGAAAAAAATCAATACTACGTAAATGATGACGTCGATGTGAAAATAGAAGTTAAAAATAAATATCACATACCAAACTTGTTTCCTATGGTTTTAGACCCCTTGCCAGAAAACTACAAGATAAGATACACAGAAGAAGTTGATCAAATCAAGGTGTTTCCTTTAGTCTTCGGTAAAAAGTCTATGGTGTATACCTTGCGAAATGTTCCTAGAGGTCCTTTAAATTTTGAAAATATAAAACTTATAAAGCGCGACTTGTTGGGCTTTGTTGAGATCCAAAAAGAAGTAGAGTCGAAAAAGAGAATGTTGGTATATCCTAGACACTTGAACTTATCAGTGGAATCAGTGGTTGGCAATGAATTACAGCAACGTGGATCATATAAAAAGTATCTGGGACGAGAAAACTCTCAGATAACCGGGGTTAGAGAATACCAAAAAGGTGACAAGCTTAGCTTAATTAACTGGAAGGTGTCTGCAAAAAAACAAAAGTTGATGAGTAAAGAGTTCTCGCCATATCTGATTAAAAAAAGCAATCTTATACTTGATTGTTATAATAAAGATGACCAAATAACGTACTCTGATGAATTTGAATTAGCTGTAAGTGTTACAGCCTCTATTGCTTACTCTTTTGGTAAAAGCAACCAACCATTTGTCTTGAGAATGAATAACCGAGAAGGGTTTAATAGTGAAAAGAGGTCAAACACTCAATTTCTAAAAGAAATGATGCAAAAGCTAGCTTTAGTTCGGGAAAACGGAGAAAAACCTATTTCAGTTTTTTGCAAAGAAAACTCAGTTTTTTTTGAACCAGAAACTTTACTGTTTATTGTAACTTCAAATATAGATGATAATATGGAGAAAATTATCGAGCAATTAACAGCAAAAAAGATAATTGTAAAGGTTTATTTGATTGGAAGAAATAGTACAGCGGAAAAGAAGCTACCTTATGTTAAAAGGATTAAATCACTAAATGATTTAGGCTATAATGATAAAAATTTAAAGGGGGTAGCAAGGTGAAAATAAGTGTTAACAAAGTAGTGACTATCTTGTGGTTAGCATATTTTACATTGATTTTTACCTCTCCTTTTCCGGTTAGCAACCCTGGGTTATCTGCGATTATTCTTTTAGTGATACTCTTTTTTACTGCGGATAAGTATATTAAGAATAGAACATTAGCATTATTAACTCAGCTTTTGACTTCAGCCATATTTATTGTAGTTAATATGCCACCTATAAATCTTGTGATTAACACCTTGAAAAATGACTTTACAACTCTGGTTTTAGGCAACTTAGATAGAGTTTCCACTTTTTTTAGTGCAATATACTGTGTGATTTTGGCATTTATATTTACTTATGTTTTTTTAAAAAAAACAAGAAGAGTTGCTGTTGTTATAGGGACTTTTTTAGGTGCAATTCTTATAACATGGGCTATTATATATGTTGGATTCGTTTCTAAAGTGCATGTAGGAATTTTTATGGTTATGGGCTTTTATATATTATCTAATTTAAACTCAGAAAAAGATTTGTCGGGAAAGTCTAAATACCAGAAAAATAACTATGTTACTTTAGCAATTATACTAATGGTAACTTTAGGGTTGTCGATGGATTATCAAGTTGCTGGCTTTGGTGATATCAAGGCAACCATTGAAAGTTTACCTGAATTTGGTTCAGGTGGAAGCAGAACATCTGGGTATGGAACAGATGATGAAGAGCTTGGCCACCCAATGGAGTTAGATGAAACTCCAGTATTGAAAATCACTGCTGATCAGAATCACTATTTAAAAGGGCACTTTAGATACATTTATAACGGTAGGGGATGGTATGGAGGACAGATATTTCATCCCACAAGTTATTCCATTGACAATTTGCCTATAAAACAGAAGGAAGCTATAGATTATACAACTGTAAAAGGAGAGGTGGAGGTATTAAGGGGACAATATGATGTCATTTTTACCCCTGGAAATACTAAAAAAGTAAAGGTAGATGGCATAACTCATTTGTATCATAGTTCTTATAGAGAACTTGAGATAAAAGACCCTGTTGAATATCTTGGAACCGGAGATAGCTATAAATATTATAGCAAAGTTCCAAACTGGAGTGAGGATTTTCTTAGCAACCAGCCAAGACCAGATAAAAGGAAAAGATTAGCCCTTGAACTGCCTGAAAATTATCAAGATGGTCCTGTTTCTGATTTAGTAGATGATATATTGGAAGGTGTTGAGGGACCTTATAATAAAGCTAAGACTATAGAAAATTATTTAAGACTACATTACAACTACTCTTTAGAAGTAGAGCCACCCAACCAAGGTAAAGATTTTGTGGAGGACTTTTTATTTAATCAACAACAAGGGTATTGCGTTCACTTTTCCAGTGCATTTGTAATTATGGCAAGATTGGCAGATATTGAATCGCGGTGGGTTTCCGGTTTTGCTCAAGGAACCCCCGATGGTGACTCTTACATTATTAAACAAAAACATGCACATTCTTGGCCAGAGATTTATATAGATAATGCCGGTTGGGTTGCTTTTGAGCCTACCCCGGGTTTTAGAAACAATGTTATAGTGAGTTCTGAAACAGAACGAGAGCATGTTCAACATGAACAAGGACTTGCAGAACTATACGCGGGAGATTGGGATGAAGAAGGGCAAAGAGGGGAAATATCTTTAGAGGAAAGTGACCGTTATAATGGAATTTCAATTTTTTATCCCTTGATATTTCTGTTATTAGGTGCAGCATTGTCAGCGATTATATCGATAAAAAAACTGTTTAAGGAAAATAAGTTAACGAATGAACTATTTGTGATAAAAAATTATCATACTTTCTTAAAAAGGCTGGACCTGTTTAAAGTCTCTAGGGCACCGAGTGAAACGCCTTTAGAATATTATAATAGAATAAAGGTGTATGCTTGGGTTCCTAAAGAAGTTGCACTGTACTTGACTAACAAATTTATAGAAGTACATTACGGAAAAGCAAAAGCTAATGATAAGGTGAGAACAAAATTATTAGCGGGTAGAAAATCAATATCATTTTTTTCTTTACTTAAATCAAAGTTGGTAGGTCGCCTTAAGTAACAATAATGAACTTTCTAATTTTTTTGATTTATGCTATGATAAATTTAAGTTTATATGGAGGGAGCAATAATATGAAAAACGAAGAACAAAAAGAAGCTATCAAAAATCTTAAGAATCAGCTATCAACAATTTTAATTGACAAAGAAGATGTTATAGAAGATATCCTAGTAGCAACTTTAGCTAGAGGACATGTTCTGTTAGAAGATATACCAGGGATTGGTAAAACTGTGTTAGTGAAAGGCTTGTCAAGAATTTTAGGGTGCAGCAATAGAAGAATTCAGTTTACCCCTGATTTATTACCTTCAGATGTTACAGGTGTTTCTATATTCAATCAAAAAACCTCCGAGTTTGAATTTAGACCCGGCCCTATAATGGCTAACATAGTTTTGGCAGATGAAATTAACCGAACTTCACCTAAAACTCAATCAAGTCTGCTAGAAGCAATGGAAGAAAGACAGGTCACTGTGGATGGGAGCACTTATAAGCTGCCAGAACCATTTATGGTTTTTGCTACTCAAAACCCTATAGAACATGAAGGGACTTATAATTTGCCAGAGGCCCAACTAGATAGGTTTATGATTCGATGTTCTATAGGCTATCCTTCTTCTGAAGGTGAAAAACAAATAATTAACTCACAATTAAATGGAGAGCATCCATTAGATAAACTAGATTCTGGCCAGGTTATAAGTGCAGACCAGCTGATGATGTTGCAAAATCAAGTGGACAGCATAAAGGTCAATGATGAAATAATAGACTATATTGTTACCTTAGTCAGGAAAACAAGAGAGTATCCATCTATATATTTAGGAGGCAGCCCTAGAGCAGCACTTGCTCTAATAAAAGCCTCTAAGGCTAAAGCTATGTTGTTGGATAGAACTTATGTGATACCTGATGATGTAAAAGGTATGTTTAAACAGGTGTTATGTCATAGAATAATTCTTCATACAGACGAAGTAATACAAGGGGAAAAGGCAGACGCTGTGCTGGAAAAAATTTTAAATGACACTAGCGTTCCAATTGGAAAACAGGTGGGTTGATGCGAATCAAGTATAACAAAGAAGTATATATATTGTTGTCAGCCATTATTTTTATTTATATATGGTCTTTATTTTTAGATTATGAAGTGATTAGACAACTTTTTTGGCTTACTACTCTAATTTTGATATTCCCTATTATTACTTTGTTGCGAGGTTTTTATGGACTGTCAGCTGAGAGAAGTATAGTTGGTAAAAAGCGTTTTTTTGCTGGCGATGATATGGAGATTAAGGTTAAACTTAAAAATAAAATATATATACCAATATTTCTGCCAGAAATAGTTGACTCCTTACCGTTAAGTTACAAGTTGCGACATAATGAAAAAAATGATGTAAAAGCTGTACTGCCTTTAGTAGCAAAAGAAAAATCATTAAAATATTGTCTATATAATATTCCCAGAGGACAATTGTTATTTAGCGATATTAATATTAGCAAAAAAGATTTGTTTGGGTTTGTGGAAATGAAGAAGCACATTAAACGGACAGAAAGTGTTCTAGTATATCCTAAGTATACAATTGTAAACCCTGAATCCATAGTCGGCATCAGGCAGCAGTGCCAGGGTGAAAAAAAGCAATACAAAAAACAGGATACTTCACAGATAACTGGCTTGAGAGAATATCAACATGGTGATAAGTTAAGTTTAGTTCACTGGAAGGCTAGCGCAAAAAATAATATTTTAATGAGCAAAGAATTTACTCCAAAATTAAGTCGTAAAAGTTATTTAATTTTAGACTGTTTTAAAGGAGTAGGAAATGAAAAAGATAGTATTGATTTATTTGAATTAAGCGTGAGTGTGGCTGCCAGTATTACCTATGCTTTTGGTAATTCTAATGAACCTTTTAGTCTTTTAATGAATAATAATTACCGCTGGGAGGTTGACAAAAGAAAACCAGGTCAATTTTTATCACAAGCTATGAGAAAGTTGGCCTTTGTTCAAAAAGATGGTTCAGTACCTATAGAGGTTTTTTGTGATAAAAATAGTTTCAGATTCGAAAAGGGAACAAATGTGATTATTGTATCTGAAAGCTTTGACACGAAATTAAGAAAAGTAATTGCCAAACTTCTCAATAAAAAAGTATTGGTGAAAGTATTTATTATTGGTGATAAAAAAGGGGTTAACCTGCCTTTTGTCAAGAATATAAGTTCCCTAGAGGAGCTACACAAGGGTAGCAGAAGGGGGATGAATGTTGAAAATAAGGTTTAATAAATTATTACTTCTATTTTGGTTTATGTTATTTTCTATGTCATTTTTTCATCAGTTTCCCAAAACAAACCCTGGACTTGGTGCAGTACTTTTGCTAACAACTCTATTTTGGGTTATAGAAAAATTGATAAAAAATAAACTGGCAACTATAGTTTTGCAGATAACTTTATCAATCGTTTACCTTCAGGGCATGTCTACAGCTAGTATGGCAAACATTGGTGATGTACTAAGTTCCGATTTTTCTGCTATCTATTTTGGACAGTTCAGCGAAGTTTCTGCTCTATTTAATGGAGGTTGTAGCGTTCTAATGGCGTTTTTGCTTCAAAAAGTGTATTTAAAACAGGCTAATAGAGGAGCTTTACTAATTGGGACGCTTGCTGGTAGCGCGATTTTAATTGGTCTTAACATTTATACAAGCAAACCATTTTTGGGGTTATTTATCGTTTTGGGATTATATCTAATAGCAGAAAACAACATAGAAAAAAGATACTTAACGGTACAAAGTCAAAAAGTTAGCGCAATGGTTTTGCTGATTATTTTTATTTTTTTCGCTTTTAGCTGGTCTATAGATCGCCCTTTACAAGGGATACAAACTTTTGAAGATATTGTTAACGAAATAGATATGCATGGTCAAGGGGGCTCAGGAAAAAGCTCTACGGGTAAAGGTGATACTAAAAGATCAGGGTATAGTGAAAGTGATGAAGTGTTAGGATTTGCTATGGAAATGGATGATACTGAGGTTTTAAAAATCAGCACCGATACTCCCCATTACCTTAGAGGTCATTATAGATATAAATATAACGGTAGAGGATGGTCGGAACCACATTCAATAGAATCAGAAGTTTATTTTCCCACCTCTTTGCCGGTGCAAAAAAAAGAGGGGGTTGAATATACAACTGTAGAAGGTGAAGTTGAAGTTTTAAGCGGAAGATACAATGTGTTATTTACTCCCGGTAATACAGAAGCCATTTATATGGAAAAAAATCCATCTATAACCACAAGCAATTACAGAGAACTAGAAATAAGCAATAGGCTAACCGTTGGGGATAGCTATGGTTTTGTAAGCCATGTACCAAACTTTAGTGTAGAATTTTTAGAAGAACAACCATTTAATCGGAACCCTGAGCCCAAGGCTTTGCAGTTGCCAGATGGATATGAAAATGGCCCTGTATCAAAGTTGACAGATGAAATAATAGAAGGTTATGAGGGGCCCTATAATAAAGCAAAAGCTATTGAATCATATTTGCGTAGAAACTATAGATACTCCTTAGATGTATATCCTCCAAAGGAAGATCAAGACCTTGTTGAAGAATTTCTTTTTACTCAAGAACAAGGGTATTGTGTTCACTTTTCCACTGCTTTTGTGGTAATGGCACGATTAGCCGGGCTAGAAGCTCGTTGGGTTTCAGGATTTAGCAACGGAACTATCGAAGATGAGCATTATATTGTCAGAGGTAAAAATGCCCATGCATGGCCAGAAGTTTATATTGCTAATAGTGGCTGGGTTCCCTTTGAGCCTACTCCTGGCTTTACTCATCATGGTACTGCGACAGAAGATGAAGACCTGTCCGATATAGATATAGAAGAGGAAGAAACGGACGAAGAGGTTGGCGCTGATCAACAGTATGAACTTGAACAAGGAGAAGGTGACGATGGGAAAGAAGAAGATATAAACTTCATTTTATATTTAGGTGGAGGCATGTTATTGTTTTTGGGGTTATACACTTTTTACTTTTTGGATAGAAGACGAAAAAAAGATATAGGCAGTGATAAAGCAGTAATAGCATTATACAATTCAATGCTGTCGAAGTTTAAATGGATAGGATTGGGCAGAAAAAATAATGAAACTCCATTAGAATATAGAGCAAGGTTGAAAAGGTATCAGTGGTTGCCACAGCAACCTGTCAAAAAAATAACTTATCTATTTCAAAGTATATACTATGGAGGATCCAGCGTAAGTGAAAGAGAGGTTAAAGGAATCAAAACTGATTTTAAAAAGGTTAATTATATTAAAATTGTATATAATAGAATAATTAACTTTAGAAAAATGGGCAAAGGCGAATAAGGATATCAAAAACTGAAAGGAGGTGAAAATCCGTAGCTAAGTTACGGATAATAACTTGAATAAACATAAATTTTCTGATATAGTTAAAAAAATATATAAAGTTATAGGTGCAACTGGAATGTTGATTTTATTGGTTATTGCTACAAATATAGCGGGATGGACATTTTTTTTGATAGCAAATCATCCTGACACTGCAATTGCTTATGAGAGTCAAACGTTAACTATATTCTTAGTTATTGCTGCAATGTTGTTTTTTGTTACAGTAATTGATAAGTTCTGCAGCAAGAAACACACTAATGATAATCAAAATATTTAAAATCATCTTAAAAAAGGATGTATCCTAAGAAAACTTGTCTTAGGATACATTATTTTTAAATATAAACCCAAACTAGGCAAAAAGGAGATGTGTAGACTTGAGTGAAAAGAACAAAGTATTAATACTGGATTTTGGTGGGCAATATAGCCAATTGATAGCCAGGAGAGTTAGAGAAAATAAAGTATATTGTGAGATTAAGCCTTATGATATTTCACCACAGGAAATAGAGGATTTTAATCCTAAAGCAATTATATTATCAGGAGGGCCAGCTAGTGTTTATAAAGAAGGAGCGCCGGACTGTAACAATATAATTTTTAGCGGAAAATGGCCGGTATTAGGAATATGTTATGGAATGCAGCTAATGGTACATAAGCTTAAGGGAAAAGTGCAACGAGCTGAAAGCCGTGAGTATGGGGTAATGGATTTAAAAATCTTACAAGAGCAATCAAAGTTATTGAAGGATATTTCTTCTCCTACTAAAGTTTTGATGAGTCATAGCGACTTTATCCCAATTCCTCCAGCGAATTTTAAAGTTACTGCTACAAGCAAAAATACTCCCACCGCTGCTATTGAAAGTGATGAAAAACAACTTTATGGGATACAATTTCATCCTGAGGTTGTTCATTCGGAGTGTGGTAAAACAGTAATAAAAAACTTTTTGTTTGAAATTGCTGGAATATTACCAGATTGGAATATGGATTCTTTTATCGAAGAAACTGTAAAGAATATTTCTAAACAAATTGGAAATAAAAAAGCGGTATGTGGCTTAAGCGGTGGAGTTGATTCTGCTGTTGCAGCTCTTTTAGTCCACAAAGCAATAGGAGATAACCTAACTTGTATTTTTGTTGACCATGGTCTGTTAAGGCTTAATGAAGCAGAAGAAGTTATGGAAGCTTTTGAAGGAAAACTTGGTTTAAATGTAATTAAAGTTGATGCAGGGGAACACTTTTTAAGTAGGTTAAAAGGTGTTATAGATCCTGAACGTAAACGCAAAATAATAGGCAATGAATTCATAAATATATTTGAAAAAGAGGCTGCCAAGTACGGAGAAGGTGAATTCTTAGTACAAGGCACATTGTATCCAGATATTGTGGAAAGTGGCACTAAAACAGCTACCACTATCAAAACACACCATAATGTAGGTGGACTTCCAGAAGATATGACTTTTAAGCTCTGTGAACCCCTTAAGGAATTATTTAAAGATGAAGTTAGAGAAGTTGGTAGGAAACTAGGTCTTCCGGAGCATTTAGTAAATAGACAACCTTTTCCAGGGCCTGGTATGGCTATAAGAGTTATGGGAGAAGTAAACGAAGACAGATTAAACTTATTGCGAAAAGCCGACGCCATAGTTAGAAAAGAAATTAAAGCATATGATAAAGAAAATAAAGTGTGGCAATACTTTGCAGTTCTTCCTGGATCTTATAGTGTAGGTGTGATGGGAGATGATCGTACCTATCAGCAGGTAGTTGCAGTTAGAGCTGTAGGAAGCGAAGATGGCATGACAGCAAGTTGGTCTCACCTCCCTTATGAGGTTTTAGATAAAATATCTCAGCGGATAGTTAATGAGGTGGATGGTGTAAACCGTGTCGTTTATGACATAACATCAAAACCGCCTGGAACCATTGAGTGGGAGTAACTTAGCAAAAAATGAGAAGATGGTTAATTAAGCTCTTAAAGCTTTTTTAACCATCTTTTTGTTTATGTAAAAACTTAATGCTTATTTGAGTATAAATTATAAGAAGGAGATTTTAATAAAATATAGAAGTAGGTTTACTAGTGCTAAAATTTTAAAAGGGGGATTTATTGTGCAAAAAAAAATTTTAAAGTTTGTTTTGTTACTTGGCATAGGTTATGTATTATTAACTTTAATAAATTGGCAGCAAAATGAGATTAGAGAAATAGCTGGTTCAACCTATGAGGTTCCAATATTGAATATTATTTTCCTAAAAACTTTAGTTATCCTTTTTGGTGTGCTTATCGAATGGCGTAGGGTTTTAAAACTGTTTAAAGAGGGATTTTCTGTTGATATATCTTTGCTAGTTTTAAGCTGTATTTTGATTATCATAAGCATTATTCCTCAAAACCTTTGGTTTGAATGGGTTAGTATCGCCACATATGGGCCAGCAAAAATCTTACAAGGAGCACTTAGTAATTATCTAATAAATGTAGCAGCAGGCATAGTTTTAATGAGGTCTTTGGTTAAGGATTAAACCTTTAGGAGAGGTTGTAAAATAGAGGAAGAAAAAAGTTATTGACAACAAATGAAATGATTGTTAAACTATTCACAATCACCAAATTTACTTAGGGGCACCTTTTAAATTTGGTCAACAAAATAAAACACCTAAAAGAAAAGATTCAAGTCAATCTGATCTAAAAGGGAGTTTTCGATAAGTTGCGTCTTTTGAAAACAACTTCTTTTTAGGAGTTGTTTTATTTTGTTTAATAAGATTGAAAATTCAGAAAAGGGAGTGGTCTCATCAAAAAAATAGCTGTTATAAGCTCTATTTTAGAGGAGCCTCAAAAGTGTCAAGAACAGTTTAATAGAGTTGTTTCAAATTACGGTAGAATTGTTAGAGGAAGAATGGGTATCCCTTTTAATGAGCAGGGAATTTCAGTAGTTTCAATTACAGTTGTGGGAAGTTTAAATGAAATCAATAGTTTTACAGGGAAATTAGGTAGCATAGACAGCGTAACGGTAAAAACAGCTATATCAAAGAAAGAGGTTATGGTATGAAAACAACTATAGACAAGCTTTTTAAGGAAACAACTTTAAGTCGAGACGAGTTTTTATATTTGTTAAATAACATGGACGGGGATAGCCTTACTTATTTAAGGGACAAAGCTAATGAAAGAAGAGTTCAAGAGTATGGGAAGGCAGTTTATACCAGAGGGCTTATAGAATTTACTAACCATTGTATCCAAAACTGTGTTTATTGTGGAATAAGGTATGATAATAAAAATGCAGACAGGTACAGGCTTAGTTTAGAAGAAATTTTGGATTGCTGCAAACTTGGTTATAAGCTTGGATACAGAACCTTTGTGCTACAAGGTGGAGAAGACCCCTATTACTCAGATGAAAGAATAGTTGACTTAGTAAAATCTATTAAAAAGACTTTTCCTGAATGTGCTTTAACGTTATCTTTAGGAGAGAAAAACTTTAGTTCTCTAAAACAATACTATGAAGCAGGGGCGGATAGGTACCTTTTAAGGCACGAAACCGCTTCACCCACTATATATAATAAGTATCATCCTAACATGTGTCTTCAAAGTAGAAAAAAATGCCTTTGGGATTTGAAAAAAATTGGATTTCAAGTAGGGGCTGGTTTTTTGGTGGGTTTACCAGGGCAATCTAACGAAGATTATGTGGAAGATTTGTTGTTTTTAAAGAAGTTGCAACCAGAAATGGTAGGGATAGGTCCTTTTATTGCTCATGAAAATACCCCGCTGGAGGGAGCATCCAATGGCTCTATTACTCAAGTTGTAACTTTGCTAGCCATTGTACGACTTATGCTACCCAAGGTCCTCCTGCCTGCAACCACTGCTCTAGGTAGTATTGATCCTACAGGACGTGAGCAAGGTATAAAGTTTGGCGCAAATGTTGTAATGCCTAACTTATCACCTACTAGCGTTAGAGAAAAATATGCACTTTATGATGGGAAGATTTGTGTTGGAGATGAGGCTGCTGAATGTCGACAGTGTATTGAGGGGAAGGTGAGAAACATAGGTTACTCTTTAGATATGTCTCGCGGAGATCATAAAAACTGGAGGAGATTATAATTTATATTAAAGCAGATATTATTAAAGATATTCTTGAAGAAACTATAGGGCATGGCAAAAGAGATATCGATGAAATTCTACAAAAAGGTTTGGAGAAAAAGGGGTTATCATACAGGGATGTAGCAACTTTGTTGCAAGTTTCAGAAAAAAAACAATTAGATAAGATTTATAAAGCGGCTGGAAAAATAAAGAAGGATATTTATGGCGACAGAATAGTGCTTTTTGCACCTCTATATATTAGTGATTATTGCGTGAATAACTGTTTGTATTGTGGATATAAAAGGGATAATAATTTTAAGCGGCAGAGACTCAATCAAAAACAGATTGAAGAAGAGGTTATTCTTTTGGAGAATATGGGGCATAAAAGGTTAGCCTTAGAAGTTGGGGAAGATCCAGTAAATTGTGACATTGACTACGTTTTAGAAGGGATTGAAACAATATACTCAACCTATTCTAAACAAGGAGATATAAGAAGGATAAATGTAAACATAGCTGCCACTTCTGTAGAAAACTATAAAAAACTTAAACAAGCAGACATTGGAACCTATATTTTGTTTCAAGAGACCTATCACAAGCCAACCTTTCAAAGAGTCCATGCAAACTCAAAAAAAGGCAACTATGATTATCACTTAAAAGCATTCGATAGGGCAATGGAGGCAGGAATAGATGATGTAGGTGGTGGAGTGCTATTTGGTTTAGCTGATTACAAATTTGAAATTTTAGCTTTGATGATGCACAATCTGCACTTAGAAAACCAATATGGTGTCGGTTTTCACACTATATCCGTACCTAGATTAAAGAAAGCCGAAGGGATGGATATTAATGATTTTCCCCATATTTTAGATGATGAATCATTTAAAAAGATAGTGGCAATTTTAAGGTTAGCTATGCCATATACTGGGTTAATTCTTTCCACTAGAGAGACACCTGAGATGAGGAAGGAAGTTATCGAGTATGGGGTATCTCAGATTAGTGCAGGCTCATGTACCGGTGTTAATGCCTATAAAAATTCAGCTGAAGGTGGTGAAAATAAACAGTTTGATGTTGACGATAACAGAGCACCCATCGAAGTTTTAAAAGAACTTGTAGACTGTGGACATATCCCTAGCTATTGTACGTCGTGTTACAGGAAAGGAAGAACAGGTGAAAAATTTGCAAAAATGGCTAAAGAAGGAGAGATTCAGAACGTTTGTACCCCTAATGCCTTAATTACTTTTATGGAATTTATACTAAACTACGGGGATAGAGAGCTTTTGGAAAAAGGTGAAAAGCTAGTTTATTCCAAAGTAAAAGAGATCAGCAGCAATGAGCTTAGAAGGCGTACACTTAATTGTTTGAAAATGGTATATGACGGTAAAAGAGATATTTTCTTATAGGAGAGGATACTATATGCAAAACACACCAAGGGGAAGTAAAAAACACATCGCTATTTATGGAAAGACCAATTCAGGAAAGTCAACATTACTAAATGCTATAATAGGTCAAGAAATTTCAATAGTTTCTGATATTAAAGGGACTACTACCGACCCTGTAATTAAGAGTATGGAGCTTATTCCATTTGGGCCTGTTGTATTTATTGATACAGCAGGGTTAAACGATGATAGTGAATTAGGAAACTTGCGAGTAAGTAAAACATTAAAAATATTGCAGCGGACAGACTTTGCTATCTATGTTTTGGATGGCAGTGATGTTGACTTGAAATCTTACCATAAGGCAATAAAAAAATTTAAAAAATATAATATTCCATTCCTTACTGTGGTTAACAAAATAGATTGCGTAAATAAGGATGCCTTAGATGCTTTTACTCAGAAATTAGATAACCCTTTAACTGTTTCAGCACTACACCAGGAGAACATCCTAAGATTAAAAGAAGAGATTATCAATAGGTTGCAGGAAAAAGAAACAGATCCTCCTATTATCGGTGATTTAATTCCTTATGGGGGTAATGTGGTAATGGTGGTTCCTATAGATTCTGAAGCCCCTAAAGGAAGGTTAATATTACCGCAAGTACAAGTGTTAAGGGACTGCCTAGACCATGGCATTAAATGTCACGTAGTTAGGGATACAGAACTAGCGGAATCCCTACAAGAAATTCAAAACATTGACTTAGTTATTACGGATTCTCAGGCTTTTGGAAAAGTTACACAGATTATACCTGAAGATATGAACTTAACTAGCTTTTCGGTGCTATATGCGAGATACAAAGGGGATTTACAAATATTTATAGAGGGGTTAGAAAAATTAAAAGAAATGAATAGTGAATCTAAAATCCTTATTTCAGAAAGCTGCACTCACAATCATTCTCATGAAGATATTGGGAGAGTAAAAATACCTAATCTAATCAGAAAGCATATCGATGAAAATATTAAATTCGATTTTAAAATGGGAAGTGATTTTCCTGAAAATATGGATAGCTATGATTTAGTTATACACTGTGGTTCCTGTATGTTAAATAAAAAAACTATGACAAACAGAATAAAGCATTGTCTGGAAAAAAACATTTCTATCACAAACTATGGAATCGTTTTAGCTTATTTTACTGGTGCCTTTCCTCGATGTGTTGAATTCTTTAACCTAAAATCTCCAGCTAAAAATTTATAGTACTATGTTATAATAACAAAAACATCACTTTAAAGTATTAATCTAATAGGTTTAAAAATAAAACCTAGGAGGAATGGTATAATATGATAATAGCATCTCAAGACAAAAAATGTAAAAGATGCTATTGCTGTGTGCGTCATTGCCCAGTAAATGCTATTAGTTTTAAAGGTGAGCAAGCAAACTTAATTGAAGAAGAATGTGTAAGCTGCGGCTTTTGTGTAAAAGCCTGTAGCCAGAGCAATAAAGTCTTAAAGGATTTTGTTATTGATGTAGAAACATCTCTTAACAATAAAAATACAAAAACTGTAGCTTTAATGGCTCCATCTTTTGTGGCCTCTTTTAAGCAAGACCCCTTTAAACTAGTGGGAGCATTAAAAAAACTGGGGTTTAGTCAAGTTTATGAAGTAGCCCAAGGAGCCGAGATTGTAGCACAAGAGTACAAAAGACTTTATCAAAAGCCGTTGGATAAACCTATATTAACATCTCCCTGTCCAGTCGTAATTAATATAGTCAAAAAACATTATCCTAAATTAATTGATAATCTAGCTCATATTGTTTCACCAATGATAGCCATGGCTGATCTTGTAAAACAAAGTTGGGATGAACAGGTAGAAGTTGTTTTTATAGGCCCATGTGTTGCCAAAAAGTCAGAAATTACCCATGAGTCTGTAGATGGAAAAGTAGATTATGCGCTGTTGTTTTCTGAATTAGAGGGCTTATTAAAAAAGAAAAAAATTAATATAGAAGATTGTCAGAAAGCACCCCTGGACTATCTTAGTGAAGAGTATTTAGGTCAGTTGTTTCCTATATCTGGTGGGCTGCTAAAAGCAGCTAATATTGATACCGATTTACTAAATAATGATGTGTCTGTGGTAGAAGGAAAAGAGGAAGTTTTAGAAACTTTAAACGGTATTGAAAATAATGAGCTCAAACCGGCACTTATTGATATCTTATATTGTAAAGGATGTATAAATGGACCGGATTTTTATGATGATAAAAGTACTAATCAATATAAAAAAAATAAAGTTGTTAATTTTGCAAAAGAAAAAAAGCAAAAGGCCCCCAAATCTCCAGATTATTACGTTGAAATTGACTTGTCGAGAGAATTTCGTGTTTTAAAAAAGAAAAAACGTTTCCCTTCAGAAAAAGAAATAGTAAGAATTTTAGAATATAGTGAGAAATTTGAGAAACAGGACGAACTAAACTGTGGAGCCTGTGGTTATGAAACTTGTAGAGATAAAGCAGTGGCTGTATATCACGGTGTTGCTGAGGTGGAGATGTGTCTTCCTTATTTGCTGAAGCTAACTGAGAATAGAGTGACTCACTATCAGAAAAAGGCTCAGAATCTATTGCAACTGTATAACGAAATAGACCAAAACATAGTTGGCTGCTCCCAGTCAATACTGGCAGCTAAGAACTTTGTTTTTAAAGCCAGCAAAAGCGACTCTACAGTGTTACTTTTAGGTGAAAGTGGAACAGGTAAAGGTCTTTTTGCCGAAACTATTCATAGGTTTGGAGAACGAAAAGACAAACCCTTTGTTAAAATTAACTGTAGCGCCATACCCCATGAGCTTTTAGAGTCGGAATTATTTGGGTATGAAGAAGGAGCGTTTACAGGAGCTAAAAAAGGTGGTAAAATAGGGAAATTTGAACAGGCAAATAAAGGCACCATTTTCTTAGATGAAATAGGCGATATGAGTCCTGTCATGCAAGCTAAAATTTTGCAGGTAATACAAGATAAAAAAGTTATGAGGATTGGTGGGGATAAATCAATAAAACTAGATGTTAAAATTATAGCTGCTACTAATAAAGATTTAAAACAAGAAATAAATAAAGGTGGCTTTAGAGAAGACCTATTTTACAGACTGAACGTGCTTACCTTTACCATTCCAGCTTTAAGGCAGAGGCATAAAGATGATATAAATTTACTAATTGATTCACTCAAAGATAAGATTTCTAAAGAACATAAATTGCCTTGCAAATCCATTAGCGCAAAGGCAAAAGAAATGTTGTGCAACTATAGTTGGCCTGGTAATGTAAGGGAATTAGAAAACCTATTAGAGAGATTGTTAAATCTTGTAGAGGAAGATACCATTTTACCAGAACATTTACCTGAATCTATTTGGGAAAATCAAAGTCAAGGCACTAATATAACTGATCCTAACAAACCTTTAGACGAAATTTTAGAGCGAGTGGAAAAAGAGGTACTGATTAATGCACTAAAACGATCTAATAATAACAGGACTAAAGCTGCTAAGCTTTTAAATATATCCCGATCAAATTTCTATGAAAAACTAAAAAAATATAACTTAACAACAGAAAAATCTTAGAGATATGACAATGGCTGCACCATCATAGGATTATCCTATAATGGTGCAGCCTCTTTTACTTAATAATTTTTAAGTTAATGGGGCGGAGTAAATAAGGGGAAAGCAGCTTGTTTTTTACTGGCACAGTATTTGCTATATTATTTGTTTATATAATTAAATGATCTATATTATATTAGCTTTAGAGGAGGACAAATATGTTAGGAGAAAAAATAATAAAAACCGATAAAGAACAATGTACAGGATGCGATAAATGTATTAGGGAATGCCCTCAAGTATTGGCCAATAAAGCCTTTAAAGATGAATCTGGGGCAATAAAAGTTGATATAGCAAATGAGGAGTGTATAACATGTGGAGAGTGTATAAAAGCTTGTACCCATCAAGCCAGATATTATCAAGACGATATAGAGCAGCTTTTAACAGATCTTCAGCAAAACAAAAAAATATCCATAGTAGTTGCCCCTGCTTTTATGTTAAATTATCCCGATGAGTACAAAAAGGTGTTTGCTTGGTTAAAGAGTAAAGGAATCCAATTGATTTATGATGTTAGCTTTGGGGCAGATATCACTACATTTCTTTATATGAAAATTTTTGAAGAAAAAAGTATACAAACTATCATTTCTCAACCATGTCCTGTGATTGTGAACAGTATCGAACGATATTATCCAAATTTATTAAAATATTTAAGCCCGGTTGGTTCACCTATGTCTTGTGCAGCTATATATTTGAAAAAATATGAAGGGTTTGAGGGGAATATAGCTGCACTGTCGCCTTGTATAGCAAAAACCGACGAATTCAGAAGACATAAGCATATTGATTATAACATTACATTTAAGAAAATTATGGAGCTGTATAGAAAAGAAGGGGAATGGGAAAAAGAAGAAAACTTTGACTCTCCTGAAAGTTTAGTAGGGTTTTGGTATCCCACTCCTGGGGGATTAAAAGAAAGTATTGAGCAGGTTTATGGAAAGGGATTTCATATTAAAAAAATTGAAGGGCCTAAATTAGTTCAAAACTATTTATCTGGTATCAACAAAAAACAGGGGAAGCTTCCTTTTGTTATAGATATACTTAATTGCTCAGAAGGATGTTTGCTGGGAACTGCTACCGAAGACATGATGAGCCCTGATGAAATGGATGCTATTTTGTATGAGAAGACTAAAAAAATAACTGCACAAAAGAAAGGGCTTTTTTCGAAAGTTTCTCCAAGAGATATGATGAAAAAATTCGAGAAAAAGCTACGGGTAGATGACTTTAAAGTAACTTATAATAATAGATGGAAAGAGAAGGAGGTTGAACAAAATCAAAAGGATATAATTTACAGTAAACTTCACAAAAAAACCGATGAAGATAAAAATTTTGATTGTGCTGCTTGTGGTTATAAAAGTTGTGAAGATATGGTTAAAGTTATTGCCTTAAATTACAACGTTTTAGAAAACTGTATAGAATATAATAGAAGAGAAGGGGAAATCAAACAGGAAAAGTTGTTAAATGAAGAACGACAAAATGCAGAGTTAACTAGAAAAAACTCCCGAAAACAAGAGATGTTATTGGAAAACATAAAGCAAGGGGCAGAAAATATAAACAGCATTATTAATGATTTGACCAAAGTTTCAGAAGAGACGGCTAAAGATATGTATGAAATAAACAGTCAGATGGGAGATATAGAAACTGCATCTCAAGATACTATTAACAGCGTTGATTTATTGACGAAAACTTTTTCGGAGCATGAAGAAATGTCAAACAAAATTGTAGAAATTGCAGAACAAATTAACTTGCTTGCTTTAAATGCATCTATAGAAGCGGCCAGAGCAGGAGACGCGGGTAAGGGGTTTGCCGTTGTTGCTGAGGAAGTTAGAAAGCTTGCAGAACAATCTGAGGTTGTGGTATCCCAAACAGAAAAAAATAATAGTAGTGGAGTAAAGAGTGTAAAAACCATAGAAGATTCAGTAGATAAACTTAATAAAGTTATTAGCATTGTAGGAGAAAAAATGGAAAACGTTATGGCTATATCTGAGGAAACAAATTCGTCATTAGAAGATTTATCTAATACTTCTTCTGAACTAACTGGAAAAAACAATTTAAACTAAAAAATGGTATCTGCTATTACTAGCAGGTACCATTTTTTAGTTTAAAATCATGGGATAAAAAGGTGTCCTAGTTTAAAGACGATGTCCGAAAACAAAGACACTCTCAATTGCTTCACTGGCATAAAGCGATTGAGGCGAAAAAAAATGAAATAGCTCGAATTTTGTCCTAAAATTAGGACGGTTGAAATGTTAGGTGCATGGCTATGTTTGGCGGGTTTTAAGAATTATATTTTTGGCATGACAATTGCTCTTTATATAACAATAAATATTTTAAAGGTATTTGGAGGTGATGGAAAAGTACTGTAGCTACAGGGAGATATCTATAAACGAAATTTAAGGAGGTTTTAAGATGGAAAGAGTTTTATCTCTAAACGAACAAGATTTAGAAAAATATGATGTGGAGAAACTCGCTTTTGACTCAATGGCTGTCGTAGAAAGTAAAGGCGAAGAAGTTATTAAAGAGATAAAAGAAGCTGAGCTGCTCAGCAGGGATGGTAGAAAAATATTTATCGGTAATTATATGGAAGAGGTAGCAAAATATACTGGCTCTAAAGAAGTAGTTTTGCATATCGGCAATTCAAAGTTAGATAATGGCTTAGCTTCATCGAATACCTACCACTTAGTTCAAGGTTTAGTTTTATCTGCAAAAGCGGTAAAAGCATCAAAAGTTAGCATTTTTATAAACGAAAGCCACCAGTTGATTAGTAGAATGTTAAAACTAACTATTAAACAAATGGGGAAAATGGGTTATTTTAAGGCTAAAGAGTTAAAAATTGACATTATTGATGTAGATGAAAAGAATATTTTTTTTAATAATGACATAGCACTTTTAACTAATTATAAAGAAAATTTAAGTCACGGACGTTACCCATTTTTAGAAGCCAAAAATACATGGCAGCAAAGCAAGCTATTTATTGCTAACGTAGAAACTTTAATTAATATATCTTTAATAGTGGAAAATGGAAGCTCATGGTTTAAGACTATGGGGGAAGCAGATAATTATGGATGCAAAGTATTTTATGTAAATAATGGTCAGGAAGGTTGTCTAGTTACTATGGAGCTGGGCTCTAACTTCGAAGAACTAATTAAAAAAGCAAGTGAAAGAATAAACATTCCCAACCTGTATGCTATAAATGTTGGGGGAAGTTTAGGTGGAGTTTTAACCGAGGAACAACTAAAAACAACAAAGATTGATTATGCAACCTCAAAGAAGGAAGGTTTTTTACTTGGGGCGAGCCCTGTAGAAGTTATAGAAGATAAAAAAAGGTTAACAGAACTTATTGTTAACTCAGTGCAACATAATTCACAGCAATCATGTGGCAAATGTTCCACATGTAGAGAGGGACTAAAGAGAATGGGGGATCTTGTGCCAGCCGTCTTTGAAGGAGAGCGGGATAAGGTTAAACTAGTGGAGCTTTTTGCAAAAGCAATAAAAGATTCTTCTTTATGTGGGTTTGGAAATAAAGCTATAAATCCAATTATGGCGAGTCTTCAACATAAGGAATAAAAGCTAAAGGAGGTATGAAAATGGCAACAGTTGGATTAACTATAAACGATAAAAATGTAGTTGCTACGGAAGATAATTCAATTTTGGATGTATGTAAGAAAAATGGAGTTAACATCCCTACTTTATGTACTCATCCCGATTTGAATAATGAGGGAAATTGTAGGATGTGTGTTGTGGAGGTTGATGGAGAAGAGGAACTTTTGGCTTCCTGTAATACTAAAGTAAAAGATAAAATGATAGTGCGCACAGAAACAGAGAAAATTAAAGATTCTAGAAAAGCGACGTTAGAACTTTTAATTGCCAATCACCCAAATGATTGCTTGACTTGCGATAAAGTTGCTGGCGATTGTGAATTGCAAAACCTTTGTTATCAATATGATGTTAATAGAAAAGAGCAATTGCTGGAGACTTTGCCACAAAAAGAAGTCCTTGATTTATCAAGTACTTCGATTACTAGAGATGTAAATAAATGTATAGTATGTGGAAACTGTGTTAGAGTTTGTTCGGAAACACAGGACATAGGCATTTATGATTATACTGAAAGAGGACATGACACAGTCATTAACACTAAAGAAAAGGAACCTATTTTAGAAACCGATTGTATAAACTGTGGTCAATGTATAAAAGTATGTCCTGTAGGGGCGTTAGTAGAGAAAAATGACATCAAAAGAGTACGTACAGCTATAAATGATCCTAATGTACACGTAGTGGTACAAACAGCACCAGCTGTTAAACACACTTTGGGTGAAGAGTTTGGGTTGGAGCCTGGCACTGATGTTACAGGACAAACCAACGCAGCCTTAAGGAAGCTAGGTGTAGACAAAGTATTTAGCACCGATTTTACAGCAGACTTGACAATAATGGAAGAGGGAACTGAGTTTATTGACAGAGTCCAAAAAGGTGAAAAGCTTCCGTTGTTAACATCTTGCTCTCCAGGTTGGGTAAAGTATGTAGAACATAATTATCCCCACTTATTGGAAAATGTATCTTCTTGTAAATCACCACAACAAATGTTCGGTGCTTTGTCTAAATCCTATTATGCAGAGATTAATGATTTAGATCCTCAAAAAATATTTAGCCTATCTATAATGCCTTGTACTGCTAAAAAATTCGAAGCAGATAGAGAAGAACTAAAAGTCAACGGCCTAAAAGATGTAGATGCGGTACTGACAACGAGAGAACTAGCAAAAATGATAAAAATGGAAAAAATTCAGTTTGCAAAGCTTGACGAAGAAAGTTTTGACAACTTTTTAGGAGATCACACTAGTGCTGGAAGAATTTTTGGTACAACAGGTGGAGTTATGGAAGCAGCTTTAAGAACAGTTGCTTGGAAACTTAGTGATGGTGAACTAGACAAAATAGAGTATGAAGGTGTAAGAGGACTGACAAATGCTAAAGAAGCAGAGATTAAAATAGCAGATATGAAGGTTAAAATTGCTGTTGTCCATGGTACAGCTGCTGCAAAGGAGCTAATGAAAAAGATTGATAATGGTGAAAAAAAATACCACTTTGTTGAAATAATGGGATGTGTAGGAGGTTGCATTAACGGAGGAGGAGCTCCTATCCCAGATTCTATGGAAACAGTCAAAAAGAGAATGGCAGGTATTTATAAAACAGACGGAAGCTCTATCTTGCGCCGTTCTCATGAGAATCCTCTAATTAGCAAATTGTATGATAATTATTTAGGACAGCCTGGTGGACATAAAGCTCATGATTTACTTCATACCCACTATATTGATCGCTCAAAGAAAAATATTGATGTAAGGGGTGAATATGATGATAACGATTAAAATTAACGGACGACCTGTTCAATGTGAAGAGGGAATAAGTGTTTTTAATGCAGCTCGCTTAAACGACATAAATATACCAACTTTAAATTATGACGAACGCTTTGATATGAAAACTGTAGATAGTGGGGCTGACTTAAGTATTGTTGAAATAAAAGGAGAAGAGAGTTTAGTTGATTCTACTGATGTAATAGTAAAGGATAATTTGGAAATTTGGACAGAATCGGACAATGTAGTTAGAGCTAGACAAGAGATTCTTAAAGAGATTTTAGCTGATCATCCTTTAGATTGTTTAACCTGTGAAAAGTCGGGGCATTGTGATTTGCAAACGTATTGCTATAAATACGATGTTCAAGGCCCTGACTATTTCAGAGAAAATATAGCTCCAAAGGAACTTTTCGACAAAAATCCTTTTTACTACATTGATAGAGAGAAATGTATCGCCTGCGGAAAATGTGTAGAAATCTGCACGCAGTTACAGGGTGTAGAAGGGTTATCTCTAGTAAGACAAGGAATACAGGGGTATGTTAAAGCTCCCCAAAACATTGAGAGAGAGTTAACCAAGACAGATTGTGTATCCTGTGGAAACTGTGTTTCAAACTGTCCAGTAGGGGCATTGATGCCCAAAGCAAAGCATAAATATAGGTACTGGGAAACAGAAAAAGTTGAAACTACCTGTTCGTACTGTGGAGTTGGTTGTCAGCTAGAACTTTCCACTAAGGATGACAAGATAGTAGAGGTCAATCCCGTAAAAGGCAAGTTGAATCAAGGTTTACTTTGTGTAAAAGGCAAGTTCGCTTTTGATTTTATTAACCACCCTGATAGACTAAGCAAACCACTTGTAAGAGAAAATGGTGAGCTTATAGAAGCAACTTGGGAGAAAGCTTACCAAAAAATAGCGGATAAAATAACTGAAATTAAAGAACAAGATGGACCCGATGCTATCGGTGGATTTTCTTCCGCTAGAGCTTTAACAGAAGATAATTATATGATGACTAAGTTTTTTAGGGCAGGTATCGGTACAAACAACGTTGATCACTGTGCTCGACTCTGACACAGCTCTACAGTTGCAGGTCTTGCAACTACACTTGGAAGTGGAGCTATGACAAATAGTATCGAAGAAATAGACAAGGCAGAAGTTATATTCTTAACAGGTACAAATACAGAAGAAAATCACCCTGTTATTGGAGCGCGTATTAGAAGAGCCGTTAAAAAAGGCGCCAAATTAATAGTAGCTGATCCTCGCAAAATTTCACTGGAGGATGTATCTGATGTATTTTTGCAAATTAAACCAGGTACCAGTATTGCATTATCAAATGGAATGCTAAATGTGATTTTAGAGGAAGGTCTAGAGGACAAAGAGTATATTGAGAAAAATACTGAAGATTTCCAGCAGTTGAAAGAAGTATTGAAAAAATACACCCCAGAAAAGGTAGCAGAGATCTGTGAGGTAGATGCAGAAGATATCCGAAAAGCTGCCAGAATGTACGCTAAATACGATAGAGGAAGTATTATGTACTGCATGGGAATAACTCAACATCATAAAGGAACAGACGGTGTTATCAGTCTATCTAATCTAGCTTTGGTTACTGGCAACTTGGGGAGAGAAGGAACAGGAATTAACCCGCTAAGGGGTCAAAACAACGTACAGGGAGCCTGTGATATGGGTGCTTTACCTATCGTTTATACTGGATATCAGCCTGTTGCCGATAAAAAAGCTCAGGAAAAGTTTGAAAAGGCTTGGGGAACAAAGCTATCTGGGGAAAATGGAATGACCATGACCCATATGATGAAACATGCAGAAAGCGGAAAAATTAAAATGCTTTACATTATGGGAGAAAACCCTGTGTTATCCGATCCCGATACAAACCATGTAATTAAGGGGCTAAAAGAAAGTTTCTTAGTTGTACAGGATATATTTTTAACGGAGACAGCAGAGCTTGCTGATGTTGTTTTACCAGCTGCTGCCTTTGCAGAAAAAGATGGAACTTTTGTTAATACCGAAAGAAGAGTCCAAAGGGTAAGAAAAGCAGTGAGCGCTCCTGGAGAAGCAAAACCAGATTGGCAAATATTTGTTGAACTAATGAGAACTTTAGGATATGAGAATAACTTTGAAACTGCAGAAGAGGTATTCGAAGAAATAAGAGCTGTAACTCCATCTTATGCTGGTATCACATACGAACGCATTAAAGATGAAGGAATTCAGTGGCCTTGTCCAAATGAAGAGCATCCAGGTACCAAATTCTTACACTCAAACCAGCCAGCAAGGGGTAAGGGCTTGCTAGTGCCGGTTGAATTTGAAGAAACGCCGGAGTTATCTGATAAAGGTAATTATCCTTATATTATGACCAGCGGCCGTGTCCTATATCAATACCACACCTCGACAATGACTGGTAAAACAGAGGGCGTAAACAAACTTGTCAATGAAACCTTTGTAGAAATCAGTCCTAACACAGCAGAAAAGCTTGGGATAGAAAATGGAGAAGTGGTAAAGGTAACTTCACCAAGAGGTGAAATAAAACCTAGAGCGTTTATAACAGAGTTAGTTTCTGACAAAGTAGTTAGCGTACCTTTCCACTTTAAAGATGGAGCAAACGTGTTAACTAACTCCGAACTATTAGATGCTAAAGCTAGTATTCCAAGTTTGAAGGTTACAGGTGTTAATATAGAAAAACTGGGTTAAAAAATTTTCAACAATGTGGCTCTATCGTTGAGCCGCATTGTTGAAAATTAAAAAAAGGAGGCAAACTATGCAAAAAGCAATTTGGACTTTAGGCTATGTAATTTTAGTTGTTATGTGTTTAATTTTATATACTGCAGGGCTTTATGCTGCCTTTGCTGCAAACCACTTCTTTACTTCTTCGGTTTTAACTATCGCGATTGTAGGTATTATATACGCAATGAAAAAAGAAATATCGTTAAATCTAGTTAGTAATTATGAGACAACTAAGTTTGATGTCAATGACTTTTATAACTTTCTTTCAATAGTTATAGGAGCTGTTATAACGTACTTTTTAAGTGTAGAGCTTCAACTTGGTGCAGTGGTAGCTGCAGGGGCTGTGGGGGTTTTAGCGGCTTTGGTAGTTCCCAAACTAGGTGCACCATTATATACAGGAGCTTTTGTGGGTATGGCTTCGGAGGCACTGCTCTCTTCTTATATTTCAATAATTGTTGCAGGAGCAATTGCAGGT
This sequence comes from Proteinivorax tanatarense, assembly GCF_040267685.1. Taxonomy (GTDB): domain Bacteria; phylum Bacillota; class Proteinivoracia; order Proteinivoracales; family Proteinivoracaceae; genus Proteinivorax; species Proteinivorax tanatarense. The sequence continues at coordinate 2,666,302 of NZ_CP158367.1, read as the reverse complement.
ATAGTATTTGTCATATCTAAAATAGTCTTTAACGGGTTTGGTGGTAAATTTGGTACCATTGCCTTTACAGGGTGCATAGTTACCGGGTTGTTAACAGGTCAGGAATTTTTAAGTGCAGAAATTCCTAACGTAGATATGATGGTGAAAATAATAATATGTTCAGTATTTGCAGGTGTTATAACCTATGCCATATCTCATCGTTTAGGTCATGGACCAGTTATGGCTTCCGGTATTGTAGGCTTAATTGCAGGACTTGTTCTTCCAGCAGCCTTTCCTGAAAGTGGAGGAAGTTTAGCAGTTATGGCGATATGTGCTTCCTTTGCAGGTATGGCTGGTAAACATCGAATTCCAAATGAAAAATATTTAGCTTTAGCAGCACTAGTAAGCGCTTTGGCTTTTATTTATACAAATCCTTACATGGGTGGAGCAGGAGGAAAACTTGGTACAATTGCTTTTGGATCAGTAATAGCGGTCAGAGGGGTATCTGACATCTTTGCTAACTTGAGCAAAACTGAAGGCAAAAAAGAGGTTTCCCAAAGTTCCTAGTCTATTATAGATAGGGGAGAGAGAAAATTATGGGGAGACATAAACATGTAAGATTTATAACTCAAACTGGTATTTTGTTAGCTATTACTTTGACATTTCAAATGCTAGGTCTTCCGCAAATGGTGACGGGAATTGTAGTAAATGCAATGTTAGTGTTAGCTGCTCTTTCTGTTGGCATATATGGTTCTATAATAGTTGGAGGGCTAACGCCTTTGATAGCCTTTATTAGAGGGATATTGCCACCAATTTTAGGCCCGGTAATTCCGTTTATAATAATAAGCAACTGGGCTTTGATAATTATTTTTATGATCTTTTATAAAAGGAATAAGTTTATAGCTGTTGCTTGTAGTTCTTTTGGTAAGTTCCTTATTTTAACTTTTGTGGTTCGTTTAATTGTGGACATACCGCCAGAGCCCGCCGCTATGTTACAACTGCCTCAGTTGTTTACAGCGACCTTAGGTGGAATATTAGCTATAACTATTTGGCCAGCTATAAAAAGAAATATAATTAAGTAGGAAAGGTAAAAATTTCTCGCTTAATAATTACTGTGGGGGATTAAGTATGGAACTTCAAAAGCAAAAAAATATATGCTCACCAAGAGAATCTAAAAGGTCGTTAAACTCCCTAACAGCGATTAATAATGGGATAATATTTTTGCTAACAATAGCAGCTTTGGCTGTTATCTTTAGCATGGAGTTAGGCTATTTTAGCAACTTTAGAACAGAACTAATTAGCTTTGTATATGGTTTTAATGGTTACGTGTTGTTAATAATATTTATACCTTTGATATTTGGAACCTTAGCTGTGTTAATGTTTTCAAATCACGAAGTTTTAAGAGATATTTTAGTAGTTAATGTAACCTTTATTACCTTCATAATGATGGTAATTACAATCCCCGCTGTATCTGAAGGTGTTATAACACTACAGGTTTCAGAAGTTTTGGGATTAGGTTTAAATTTTACTCTTGATATGTTAGCGCTGGTTTTAGGCCTACTCACCACCATTATATGGCTAATGGTTACTATATACGCTCCAGATTACATGAATATGGAAGAGCACAGGAACAGATTTTATCTGTTCCTGATGCTAACATTTGGCTTTATACTGGGAACAATATTGTCTGGTTGTCTTTTTACTACCTTTTTATTCTTTGAAGGAATGACTTTTAGTTCTTATATGCTAGTTGTTCATTGTGAAACAAAAAAATGTATCGAAGCCGGGGATAGCTATATTTATATGGGGATCATGGGAGGCTTATGTATACTGTTAGCAATGGTTCTTTTATTTGTAAATGTCGGCACCTTAGAATACTCAAACTTAGCTGTAGAGTTGCAAAACTTAGGCGGTATAGAGTATGTTATTTTAGCTTTGTTTATAGTCGGATTTGGCGTAAAGGCAGGGTTAGTGCCGTTGCATATTTGGTTGCCAAAAGCTCATCCTATAGCACCTACACCTGCTAGTGCATTACTGTCGGGCATAATGGTTAAAATAGGCGCATATGGGATGATTAGGATACTCACTACCTTCTCTTTTCCTGAACCTTATCAAGTACTGGAAGGATTTACAGATAGTGTTTGGATAACATCTCAAAATATAGGGTTTGTGCTAATCTGGATGGGTATTCTTACTATGGGAATTGGGGTATTTATGGCTCTCCAGCAAGGTAATATGAAAAGAATGTTAGCTTACCATAGTGTAAGCCAAATGGGTTATATTATTATGGGAATTGGTGTGGCGGTGTATCTTGGATATAAAGGGGCTATGGGGTATTCTGGAGCGGTGTACCATATTATAAACCACGCTTTATTTAAGAGCTTATTGTTTATGGTCGCTGGAGTAGTTTACCTTAAAATAGGCACTTTAGATATGTATAAAATGGGTGGATTGTGGAGAAAACTTCCTTTTACATTTGCAGTTAGCACTATTGCAGCTTTAGGAATTACTGGAATGCCGTTATTTAATGGATTTGCCAGTAAAACTTTACTACATCACGCTATAGAAGAATCTTTTATGTATGGTCATTCCTCTTTTAAATTAGCAGAACTTTTATTTGTGCTAATAAGTGCAGGTACAGCCTGTTCTTTTATTAAATGGACTTACTATATCTTTTTAGGCAAGTGTCCCGAGAATCTTAAGAATGTCAAGGGTGAATACCCCATGATGAATTTAGCGATGTCAGGAATAGCTATTATGATTATCTTTATAGGGATATTCCCCAATTTTTTGCTAGATACAATTATAATACCCTCAGCTGAAAGTGTAACATATGACCCTGAATTTATAGACAACTATATTGTTGATATTAATATTTTTGCTCGATCAGATTTGTTAGGGATGATACCAGTTTATTTGATGGGGTTAACTATATTTTGTTTAGGAACCAAGTTTCATTTGTTTCACTTAAACTTTCCTAGGTGGTTGAGTGTAGGTTATATTTGTGCGTTACCTTTGACTGTAGTGCTAAAAGCGGTTGAGTTTTTTGATAAAAAAATAAATAGGAAAAAACAGCGATCAGATAAGAATAGTAATATAAATAAAAAGGTTACTTTAAATAGTGAAAATAACAAAAGCGGAGAAGGAGTTATAAACAAATTTGTAAGCCTTGTATACAAAGGAGCTAATAAGGTAGAGTACTCTATTATAAACTGCGATATAATCATATATTCTGTGGTACTTACTTTAATGTTGGTTTTTTTATTTGTTGTCAAATGATATCAATATTGGAACTTATCCTTTTTTAGCTATTGCCATTATTCATTTTAAGATGTAATATTTTAATTGAGGAACTTCACTTGATTTAATAAAGGGGTGAGTATATGCAAAAAAAAGCTGGTCTTTTAGAAATGATTGTAATGTTTTTTCCATTGCTTGGTTTTTGGTTGGTGTTATCTCCAAAAGTAACAATGGAGTCTATAGCCATAGGGTTTGTGGTTTGTTGGACAATTCTTATTTACTCAAGAGATATATTGTTAAGAAAAGAAGAAATGCCGTTATATTCTATGAAAAAACTAGTGATTTTTTTCACCTACATTCCTGTTTTGATTATTGAAATATTTAAGTCAGGAATTTATGTAGCGAAAATAGTTCTTAGTCCTTCATTACCTGTAAAACCTCACTTTGTAAAAAAGAAGCTTAGCTTTAAAAATGATTTTATCAAAGTGTTATATGGTAATTCTATAACTTTAACGCCAGGGACCTTGACTGTAGATATTAAAGAAAACGAGTTTATTATTCATGCTTTGACTGATGGCGTAGCAGAAGGATTAGAAGATTCTCCTATGGAACAATACGCAAAAAAAATGGAGGAATAAGATATGATAGCTTTAATAATGCAAGGGATACTAGTTTTTTTAGCTTTACTGGCTTTTGTTGGACTGTATGTAGCATATAAAGGGCCAAAGGCTGCTCATAGAGTAATAGCAATTAACGTTATTTTTACTAAAGTTGCCATTATTATAGCATTGTTAGCCATAGTTAATGGACAAGGAGCTTTTGTAGATGTGGCCCTTGTATATGCTATGATGGGCTTTGTCGCTACAGTGTCAGTTTCCAAATACCTAGAAAAAGGCCGATTGGATTAAGGAGTGATCATATGGAGTTGATAGTGAATATTTTATCAGGAACTTTATTGCTAGCGGGTGCTTTTTTCTTTTTGGTAGGCACAATAGGTCTTTTGAGAATGCCCGATGTTTATTCTAAGATGCATGCAACTACTAAATGCGATACTTTGGGTGCGGGGCTAATACTTTTAGGTCTTATGGTGTATTCTCATGGAGAATTAGATGTCGCCATAAAACTATTTTTGGTTATTGTTTTTATTTGGCTTACCAATCCCACTGCAGCACATATAATAGCAAAGGCAGACTATAACCAAAAAAAGTAATGGTGGAGGTGGAAAAATGTTAGTGCTAAATGTAGTTTTAATTTTATTTTTAATATGTTGTGCTTTAGCAGTAGAGCGTACAAAGGACTTGTTAAGTGCTGTAGTAATTTTTGGTGCATATAGTGTTACAATGGCGGTGCTATGGTTGCTTTTAAAAGCTCCCGATATCGCCTTAACTGAAGCTGCCATGGGTGCAGGGGTAACCACCATGCTTTTCGTAGCTGTCATTAGTAGGACAAGGAGGACTGAAAAGTGAAAAAAGGAATACTGGCGATATTGTTGTTTGGATTGTTGATAGTGTTAATATCAGGGATATTGGAAATGCCTGCCCTTGGCAGTGTCGACAACCCTGCCTACACTGAAGAAGTTACTGAATACTATTTAGAAAACTCAATAGAAGATACCAATTCACCTAATGTAATTTCAGCGTTACTAACAGACTACAGGTTTTTTGACACTCTAGGTGAAACAGTGGTGCTTTTTACAGGAATTACTGTAGTTGTATCGGTTCTAAAGAGAGGAAATGCACCTCAGCATGGAAATGAGGGGGAAAACTAAATGAATGATTTAATAGTAAAAGTAATAAGTAGATTAACGATTCCTTTTATTCAGCTATACGGGATTTTTATAATAATGCACGGGCATCTTTCGCCGGGAGGCGGTTTTGCCGGAGGTGCTATTTTAGGTGCTAGTATTATACTTTTGACTTTGGCCTTTGGGCTAGAAGGTGCATCAAAAAAAATGCCTCACCATGTGTCCAAGGTCATAGAATCCAGCGCAATTTTACTGCTTTTAGCCTTGGGGATGGTTGGCATTGTAACAGGAAATAATTTTTTAACCAATGCTGATGCTGGTTTTGATTTAGGTCAAACTGGCAGAATTTTAAGTGCTGGTTTTATACCTATTGCAACTATGGCTATAGGTATGAAGGTGGCAAGTACTTTAATAACGTTATTTCACACCATTATTGAGGAGGACTAGCTATGGAGCTAATTAATGAGCTTCTAGATCATATAAATTATGTAGGAGCGGCTGTGTTGTTTGTAATAGGATTATATACAGTTCTTACCCATTCCAACTTGTTAAAAAAAGTAATAGGCATTAACATCATGGAGACATCGGTGTTTTTATTTTTTGTTTCTATAGGTTATGTAGCAGGGGGAGAAGCGCCTATAATTGGAGAAAATAGCGATGCTATTTATGTAAACCCCCTTCCCTCTATTATTATTTTAACCGGTATAGTAGTTGCCATAAGCTTGACTGCTTATGCTTTAAGTTTAATTATTAGAATTTATGACGAGTATGGCACATTAGATATGGATGAAATCATGGAAATAAGGAGTGATTTACCCAATGAATAGTACTCATTTTCCAATAATAATTATGTCCTTGTTTTTAATAGTGGGTGTATCCACTCCTGTAATAAAAAAGCGGTTTGACAATGTTGTAAAGTTTATGTTGATGGGTACTTTTGGCGTGGCAATTATTTTATCCGCTCTTACTTTTTTATATGTCCAGGCTGAAGGCCCCTTTACTTATAACTTTGGTAACTGGAGTAGGCAGTTAGGGATTGAGTTTGCCATAGATGGATTTTCTGCTCTTCTTACTTTGTTGATTGTGTCAGTGTCGGCAATAGTTGTGTTGTTTTCTTTAGAGGATATTGAGCATGAAGTAGATTCCTCGAAGACTTTGAGCTACTATACTATTGTATTTACTTTGATATTTGCAATGGTAGGAATTACTTTTAGTAATGATTTATTTAATATATATGTTTTTATGGAGATTTTATCTTTAACCTCTTGTGGAATTATTTCTATTAAACATAAAAAAGTCAATTTTTTGGCTTCATTTAGATATTTAATTCTAAATACTTTAGGGTCAATATCGTTTATGTTTGGAATTGCTTTGCTTTATATGGTGACGGGACATTTGAATATAGTAGAAGTTAATAATGTTATAGCAGATGTTTGGCAATATTATCCAACTAATATTTTATTGGCTGTTGGTTTTATGTTTACGGGTTTGGGGATAAAAGCGGCTATGTTTCCGCTTCATGTATGGCTTCCTGACGCCCACTCCAGTGCGCCGACTCCCTCTAGCGCTTTGCTATCAGGGTTAGTAGTAAAGGTTTATGTTTTTACAATGGCAAAGATTATCTTTAATGTTATCGGTGTTGAGATTTCCCAAGCATTGGATATAACAACTTTTTTAACGTACTTTGCGGCATTAAGTATGATAATGGGGTCTATTTTTGCTATAGGTCAAAAAGATATAAAGAGAATGCTAGCATATTCCTCTGTTGCTCAGATTGGATATATGTTTTTAGGTATAGGGCTTGCAACTGAATTTGGCTTAGCGGCTGGTTTTTTCCACATTTTTTCCCATGCAATGATGAAAGCAGCACTATTTTTAAGTGCAGGGACTATAATATACAAAAAAAATCAGAGAAACATTACTAAGCTGGATGGAATAGGATATGAGATGCCAGTGACTATGACGGTATTTACAATTGCTGCTTTAGGAATGGTAGGAATACCTGGTATAATAGGGTTTATGAGCAAGTTTTATTTAGGTGTTGCAGTTTTAGAAGCTGGACAATCAGGTTTTATCATAGTGATTCTTTTAAGTTCCTTTCTAAATGCCATTTATTATCTGCCGATAATCATTTCTGCATTTATTAAAGAGGATAAATCTAGAATTAAAACATTGATACTAGATAAAATCCCAGTAACTATGCTAATTCCTTTGGTTTTATTAGGTTTCAGTTGTGTATTATTTGGCTTTTTCCCTAATTTGTTAATGGATACTATTGAAAACGTTGTACCCACATTTTTAAATTAACTGTTTGAGGCTTTTTAGTAATTGAAGTGTAACTCTATTTTTAAGCCTTAACTAATAGCTAGATGATATTATCTTAAAAAACGTTGCTATATAAGGCATAATAGAGCATTACAATCGCCAATATTAAACTAACCTTAGGGGGGATATAAATGAAAAACAAAATTGGACTTTTGGTAGTTTATTTATTAACAATACTACTAGTTGTAGGCACTCTATCCTATTTTAGTTTTCAGCAAAACCAAGCTGAAAAAATAGAAGATGAAAAGGAAAAAGTGGATTTTGCGCTAAACTCTGTCTATACCTTAATTGAATATAGAGAAAAGTTGGTCAAAAAAACTATTAGCAACAAAATAGATGTTGCTATGGATAAGTTAAATAATTATGGAGTTTTAGAAGTTGATTATAGTGAAGTTGCAGACTTAAACGGTGTTGAAGCTCCTAATTTAAAGGCTGGAAGTGTTAATTTAACCGGGGATAATGACTTTGTAGATGAGTTATCTGAGCTAGTAGGAGGAGACTTTACGGTATTTGTAAAAGAAGAAGATAAATTTATTAGAGTTAGTACCACTGTATTAGATGATGACGGAGAAAGAATTACAGGAACCTATATAGAGGATGGCACAGACATATACAATACTGTATCACAAGGGGAGAGCTATTACTCTAGGGCTTGGGTGGCCAATTCATGGAATATAACCAATTATTATCCCCTTGAAGATAAAAGTGGTGAAGTGATTGGGATGATCTACTCTGGGTTGGAAGAAATAGATGACAATCTTAAAGAAATTTTGTCGGATGTAAAGATTGGTAAGACCGGATATCTTTATATAATGGATTCAGAAAAAGAGCTAGTATTTTCTCCTACCGAAAAAAAACATCAAATAGCTGAACATGCTGCTACTGACGAGATAATTGAAAAAGCAAATGGCTCTTTAGAATTTAGGTACCAAGGTGAAGAAAAATATGCTCGTTTTAAACAGTTTGAGCCTTGGGATTGGCATATTGTAGCGGTGGTTAAACTGTCAGAACTAACTTCAACCTCTAAGGGTTTAGTTAACATTATCGTAGTCGGCGGTATATTAACTTTTATAGGGTTGATGGTGTTTACTATAAGTCGCAGAGGTAAAAATGCAAAAGGGTAAAAGATATTTTAGGGGGCATAGAAATGCAAAGAAACATTGAAGTAAATGGCAGTGACAAGTTTGTAAAGAGCTGTAAAACATTATTGGTGTTTTTTTGTTCACTTATGTTGATGTTTTTTTTGGTAACAGAAGGGGGGCAAAGGATACTAAACGCTATCATCAGCAGCAATAATATACCTCTAGTTATTTTGTTTTTAATTTTTGTTTTAGGGCCTTCTTCCACATTTTTTACACTAAAACAAGAGCAAAATCGTGATATAATATTATTGTATACAAACTTTGCTGTGGTAATACTAGTATCTCTAATGTACCCCTTGGCTAGTTCTGAAGGGTTGTATTTAGAGCTTTCCAACATTTTGGGATTTGGACTAGCTTTTAGGGTTGAGATGCTTACATTTTATATGCTCATGGCAGCAAGTTTGTTATGGCTTTTAGTAACAGTATTTTCTCATTCTTACCTTATAAAAAAAGAGCAACATCGCAGTAGGTTCTATTTGTGGTTTATGATAACCTATGGAGGGGTTATGGGTGCCATAATGGCTGATAGCTTAATAACTATGTTTTTATTTTTTGAAATTATGTATATAAGCTGCTATTTTTTAGTGGCCCATAATAGCTCCAAAACTGCAATAAAAGCTGGAAATAGATATATTTACATGGGCGTTATCGGAGGATTGTCAATGTTGCTGGCTATCTGTGTGTTGTACGTATATACCGGGACATTTAACTTACATGAACTTAGTACAGCTATAGATATGTCATCTAGTGGTGCAGGTAATGTACTGTTTTTAGCCTTGGTATTTATGTTACTTGGTTTTGCTATCAAAGCCGCGGTATTTCCGTTGCATTTTTGGTTGCCTGATGCACATTCTTCAGCTCCTTCTCCAGCTAGCGCTGTGCTGTCTGGGATGGTTATAAAAGTTTATATATTTTCGTTGATTAAGTTTTTGTATATAGGTTTGGGATTAGATTTAATTAACGTTCTTAAAGTTTCTGATTATTTGCCACTTATTGCTGCAGTAGGGATGGTAGGAGGGTCGCTGTTTGCTTTACGGCAAACTGATATTAAAAGAATGTTGGCTTATTCAACAGTGGCTCAGGTAGGATATATGGTTCTGGGTTTAGGATTGGCTACTTCATTGGGCGTCAAAGCTTCAATGTTTCATATCTCCACTCATTTATTGATGAAAGCTGCACTATTTTTAAGTGCCGGTGCAGTTATGTACCAAACGGGCAGGAGAGATATTGAAGGATTTAAAGGTATTGGATACAAAATGCCCATAACTATGGGGGTTTTTACCATAGGTGCCTTATCTATGATAGGGATTCCTGGTGTCAATGGGTTTATGAGCAAGTGGTATTTAAGTATAGCAGCTATAGAGGCTGGTAGATCAGTATTTGTATTTGTTATACTGCTGAGTTCATTTTTAAATGCTATGTATTATTTGCCGATTATAATTTCTGCATATCTTAAAAGAAAAAATGATGAAGATGAGCACGAGGATATGGAATGGGACAGACTTCCCAATACCATGACCGTACCATTGATTATTTTAGGAACTGGGTGTATAATATTAGGGGTCTTTCCACAGATTTTGATGAATATCTTTGATCAAGCTGTAAATTTCTTTTAAGATCAAATTATGAAATGAATTAAGACGCTGTAAATTTTTGAAATTGATTAAATAGATTTATGGGTATTGCAAAATGATCAGAGTTTAAACCTTAGTCTCAAAATAACACTTGCGTGATTTGGCGAGGCTTTTTGAAGCGTTTTATATCAGGTATTGTAAAGTTTTACAATTGCCAAAGCAAATTTTAATAAAGGAGGGGATGAAATGAATAACGCAAAAGTAAATATAAATGTTGATCCGCCACAGAATAATTTTGGCTCATTAATACAAAAGGGAAATAGCATTTTTATATTCCTTCTAGCTATAGGTGCTCTAATAGTTACGTTTTCAATGGCGGCGGGTAACTTTATTGAGTTAAGTCAATGGTTGGAAAGTTTTGTAGAAAAATACCCTGCTTATCTTTTAGTAATCGTTCTTTTACCGTTGTTGGGAGTCTTTACAGCACCACTTGGTGGAAAATGGGAAAATCTTAGAGATATTTTATTAGTAAATATAACCTTTGCTACTTTTGCTATGTTGCTATCCCTTTACCCTTCGGTTATAAATGGAAACCTCACTTTAGCAATTGATAAAGTGTTGGGATACGGATTAAACTTCACAGCAGATATGACTTCGTTAACCTTAGCGACATTAATAGCCTTTATTTGGCTTATGGTAATGATTTATGCACCAGACTATATGAATAAAGAAGACCATCGATGTAGGTTTTATTTGTTTTTATCAATAACCTATTGTGGAATATTAGGTACTGTACTAGCTGGTGGAGTGTTTACAACATTTTTATTTTTCGAAGCGATGACATTTAGTTCTTATATGTTGGTTGTGCACTCCGAATCTAAGGAAGCACTTGATGCTGGAGACAGCTATATATATATGGGTATAATGGGTGGCCTATGTATATTATTGGCAATGATTCTATTGTTTATTAACACGGGGACTTTGCAGTATGAGAACTTAGCGTACGAGATGCAAACCTTAGGAGGTTTGGAGTATTTTATTTTAGCACTATTTATAATAGGTTTTGGGGTAAAAGCAGGTTTAGTTCCTCTGCATATTTGGCTTCCTAAAGCTCACCCTGTAGCTCCAACTCCTGCCAGCGCATTGCTTTCCGGGATAATGGTTAAAGTGGGAGCTTATGGGATGCTTCGTACCACTACAAGCTTTTTCTTTCCGGAATTTTCTCAGGTGACACAGGGCTTTGAAGATAGCATTTGGATTTCCGCCCAAACCCTAGGAGCTATAGTAATTTGGCTTGGAATTGCTACTATGGGTATAGGAATTTTTATGGCTATGCAACAGACAAATATAAAGAAAATGTTGGCATTTAGTACTGTAAGCCAAATGGGTTATATTATATTAGGAATTGGAGTAGCGGTTTACCTTGGTTATAAAGGTGCAATGGGTTACTCTGGAGTACTTTACCATATTATTAACCATGCCTTATATAAAAGCCTTCTGTTTATGGTAGCTGGAGCAGTTTATTTAAAAGTACACACTTTAGATATAAATAAAATGGGCGGGCTTTGGAAAAAAATGCCCTTTACTTTTGTAGTTAGTACAATTGCTGCCCTTGGCATCACAGGAATGCCCCTTTTTAATGGTTTTGCTAGTAAAACAGTTCTGCACCATGGTATCGAAGAAGCGCATATGTATGGGCATTCCATGTTTTTAGTGGCGGACTATTTATTTGTTATTATAAGTGCAGGAACAGCATGTGTTTTATTTAAGTGGACATATGGAATCTTTTTTGGCGAATGTCCAAACGAACATGAGCATATAAAAGAAGGATTTCCCATAATGAATATTGCTATGGGTGGGGTTGCAGCAGCGATTGTGTTAATAGGAGTTTTTCCTAACTTTTTATTGGATAATTTTATTATCCCTGCTGCTCAGGGTTTAACATATGACCCAGAGTTCATCGATAGTTATATTGTTGGGATAAATATTTTCGCCAGAGATGACCTAGTTGGAATGGTATGGGTATATTTAATGGGAGCAGGTTTGTTTTACTGGGGGATCAAAGGGTCTTTATTCAAAGTTAGATTTCCTCAATGGTTATGCTTTGAGTGCTTAATTACCCTACCAGTAAGAAAACTTATTGAAATAGCTTTTAAGATAATGAAAAAATTAAATTTAACAAGGAGAGATGATATGGTAGTATATACCACCTCATCTTGTGAAGCAAATGTTGAGATACCAAAGGAAGAAATAGAAGAAGATAGCATGGTGAGAAAATTTGCAGGTTTTGTTGATAAACAAATTTGCTGTAAATGTGAGACTCCCTTTATCAAATCAGATGTCTTGTTATACTCAATGATTTTAACTTTTATTTTAGTGTTTTTCTTTGTAGTAAAATAACATTAAACTAGGCGACTTAAATGTCGCCTAGTTTAATGGGTAAAAGCTTTGTATGTTTAACGAAGCGTGTTTTTAGTGTTATGACATATTTAGTAGGTATATATGTAAACTATAATTTTAATTTAAAATAGATTTTCACAAATAAATGGTTGATTTTAATTTAATTTAATACCTAAAATAAAGTAGCTTAATCAACTGACTGGAGCCAGTCAGTTGGTTATTGACTTTATGACCTGCGTGCACGCTATTGACAGATTCAACCAGTTACAGCAAGAATGCAAAGCTAATCAGAAAAGGCGCCATCCAAAGTGTAGTAGTGGATGGCGCCTCGGCATAGGCAGGTACTAGTACTATAATAATCTGTCGATAATAAAGCCTTTTTAATATTAGAATAGTAAGGGGAAACTGGAGGAGATTATAATGGAAAGGATATTACACAAGGGGGAAAAAGCAGAGTCTGCTGACGCTAAAAATGAAGCATTGACAGTAATAAACAATGTGTCGGTGATAGCATTATCAGCCTTAGCTCTGGTAGTTATCTTGAGTATGGAATTTGGCTATTTCAGCGGATTTAAGGAAGTGCTAATAGATACTATATTTAATTTTAGATTTTATCCGTTGTTGATAATATTGTTTCCAATAATTTTTGGAGTATTGGCTGTCGGCATGTTTTCGAACCATGAGCAGTTAAGGGATATACTAGTTGTAGATATTACTTTTTTAACCTTTATAATGATATTGCTTCTTTATCCTGTTGTAAGAGAAGAAGCTATATTTTTGCGTATTTCAGAGCTTTTAGGTTATGGAATTAACATTAGGATTGATATGACCTCCCTAGTAATAGCGTTGTTATCCTCGTTTATTTGGTTAATGGTTACTATTTATGCACCGGATTATATGAACAAAGAGGCTCACAGAAATAGATTTTATCTTTTTTTGATGCTAACTTTTGGTTTTATTTTAGGGACGGTAATGTCTGGCTGTGTTTTTACAACCTTCTTGTTTTTTGAAGCGATGACCTTTAGTTCTTATATGTTGGTAGTGCACTGTGAAACAAAAGAGTGCATCGAGGCAGGTAATAGCTATATTTATATGGGAATAATGGGCGGGCTATGTATATTATTAGCAATGATATTGTTATTTATAAATGTCGGAACTTTAGAATACGCTAACCTAGCCATTGAAATGCAAAACTTAGGTGGTTTAGAATATTTTATTATGGGACTTTTTATTATTGGTTTTGGTGTTAAAGCAGGGCTTGCACCACTTCATATTTGGCTCCCCAAAGCACATCCAATAGCTCCGACACCTGCAAGTGCATTGCTTTCAGGGATAATGGTTAAAATAGGTGCCTACGGGATTATTAGAACTACGACCAGTTTTTTCTTTCCGGAAATGCACCAAGTCACTGAAGGATTTTCAGATAGCATTTGGATTTCTGCCCAGACTTTGGGAGCAGCACTAATATGGATGGGTATAATCACCATGGCACTTGGAGTTTTTATGGCTTTGCAACAGGGCAATATGAAAAAAATGTTAGCCTTCCATAGTGTCAGTCAGATGGGGTATATCATTATGGGTATAGGAGTGGCAGTGTATTTAGGGTACAAAGGTGCAATGGGGTATTCAGGCGCTTTGTATCATATCATAAACCACGCACTGTTTAAAAGTCTTTTGTTTATGGTTGCTGGAGCTGTATACTTAAAAGTAGGGACATTGGATATGTATAAAATGGGTGGGTTATGGAAAAAAATGCCGTTTACCTTTATAGTAAGCACCATTGCTGCTCTAGGTATCACAGGAATGCCGCTTTTTAACGGCTTTGCCAGCAAGACTTTACTACACCATGCTATAGAAGAGGCTTTTATATATGGACATCCTTCTTTTAAAATAGCTGAAATTCTATTTATAATTATAAGTGCTGGAACCGCTTGCTCGTTTATCAAATGGACGTCATTTATATTTTTAGGAAAATGTCCACAAGATTTGGAGCACGTTAAAGGAGAATTTCCAATGATGAATTTGGCAATGGGTGGCATAGCAGCAGTAATAATGTTGATAGGGATTTTTCCAAATTTCCTGCTAGATAGTTTTATTATACCCGCTGCCAGTACTATAACTTATGATCCAGAATTTATAAACAACTATATTGTCGATATAAATATTTTCGCAAGAGCTGATTTAATAGGTATGATACCAGTTTATATAATGGGTGGGATTATCTTTTATCTAGGTGTTAAATATCATTTATTCCATCTTCATTTTCCAAAGTGGCTATGTATTGAGTGTATCTTAGCTTTTCCATTTGTTAAATTAAAAGAATTAGTAATTCTTATATATAGAAAAACAATATATGTTAAGTCTATTTACACTTCTAATATTTCCCGAGAAGGCCTATCCTACTCTTTGCCTGCATCAGACCATGGCCAGAGTAAAACAACTTTAAAAAGGGCGCATAAAGATGGCGAAGAGTCGGGAGTAATACCTAGATTTGTAAAATGTATTGATAAGGGGATAAATAAGTGTGAACTTTCATTTATTAATAGTGACATAATAATTTATTCTGTGATTTTAACCTTTATTTTAGCATTTTTCTTTATAGCAAAATAGCTGGTTAAAGGCTTAAAAATTGATATTGTTAGCTGGGTTATTATGTCTAATTAAATGCTGACCATCCCTTCAAAAATCATGGATTCAATTGATAACAGTCCATTAAAGCTCGGTGGTTTAAATCAATAGAAATGGAGAAGGTAAAAGTTCCACTATATGTAGACAAAAGCGAAAAAACGTGTTTTAATAGAATCTATACAAAAAAACATAATGCATAACGCCAAAACACGAACATTAAACTTTAAAAATCTAAAAAAGTTCTTGTTATTCTTGACCAAAACTGTATTTTCTTTTAAAATGTATTTAGAGTTACTTTAAAAAGCATATACGCACTCGTATAACTGTGGTGATATGGTCCACGAGTTTCTACCGGAAGCCGTAAACTTTCCGACTACGGGATAGCGCAAGTTTTTGTTAGCACGTTTTTGTTGCTAATAAAAAGATTGTTTCTTGTGCCTAGTCCCCAGTCATTTGCGACGGGGATTTTTTATTTTTATATCTTACTTATATAATAATAGGAGGTTTTTAAGATGTTGGAAAGAATATTTCAATTAAAAGAAAGAAAAACTACGGTAAGTACTGAAATCATCGCAGGTTTAACCACATTTATGACAATGGCGTATATTTTATTTGTTAACCCTGACATTTTATCTGATGCAGGGATGCCTAAAGAGGCTGTGCTAACTGCTACAGCTTTAGCAGCGGCGTTAACGACAATTTTAATGGGGTTGTTTACCAACTATCCATTTGCTTTAGCAAGTGGCATGGGTCTTAATGCTTTCTTTGCGTACACCATTGCAGGACAATCTAGCTGGGAAGTAGCGCTAGGTGCTGTGTTTATATCAGGTGTTGCTTTTGCAGTATTAGCTATAACTGGAATAATAACAAAAATCGATCATGCCGTACCTACCTCGCTTAAAAGAGCTGTTTCAGCTGGTATAGGTTTGTTTATTGCATTTATTGGACTTAAAAATTCTGAAATCATAGTTTCTAGTGAAGCCACATTATTAGCGTTAGGTGATATAACGGAGCCAGCCACACTGCTGGCACTAATTGGAATAGTTATAACTGGTGCTCTTATGGCTCTAAGAGTAAAGGGAGCACTGTTAATTGGTATTGTTGCAACCACTGTTATAGGATTCCCTATGGGAGTGTCTGGGAGTATAGAAAATGGTATTACCGCAATGCCTACTTTAGAAGGAATAGTTTTTCAGTTAGACATTAGGGGAGCTGTAACTGGACTAGGCTTTATGACAATTTTTGCACTTATTTTTGTAGATTTGTTTGATACTATGGGAACACTTATGGGTACTGGTGCTAGAGCAGGTTATTTAGATAAAAACGGAAACCTTCCCAAAGTAAAAAATGCTATGTTAGTTGACTCTGTAGGAACCATTTTTGGGTCTATGGTGGGGACAAGTACTGTTACAACATATGTTGAAAGTACTGCCGGGGTTTCTGAAGGTGGCAGAACTGGTTTAACTGCTGTCACAACTGGTCTATTATTTTTAGTAGCAATTTTCTTTTCACCCTTGGCTCTTGTGGTACCTGGTGCTGCTACTGCGCCGGCCCTTGTAATTGTAGGTGTGTTAATGATGGGTGCTGTTAAAGATATAGATTTTGAGGATTTTACGGAAGCATTTCCAGCTTTTTTAACTATAATTTTTATGCCTTTTGCTTTTAGTATAGCTCACGGAATTTCTGTAGGTTTTATAGCTTACCCGTTAGTTAAAGTTTGTTCAGGTAAGTATAAAAGTGTTCACTGGTTTATGTATGTTCTAGCTTTTGCTTCATTGCTGCATTTAATGATTGAAGCTGGAGTATTTTAACAAGATTTAGTACAATGTTAATACCCGAGTTTCTTTTGCTCGGGTATTAACTTTATCCAACTATTAAATATATTAAAAAATTTAGGAGGTAGTGATTATGTCAAAGGTTTTAATTGTAATGGGTAGTGATAGTGATTGGGGTAAGATGAAAGATTGTGTTGTTACATTAAAGGAACTTGGAATCTCACCTGAGGTTAAGATTTGCTCTGCCCATAGAACCCCTGAGCAAGCAGCAGAACTTTCTAAAAATGCCAAAGATAATGGATTTTCAGCAATAATTGCCGCAGCAGGACTGGCAGCGCACCTTCCTGGAGTAATGGCAGCATTTTCAACTTTGCCGGTTATAGGTGTTCCAATTTCAGCTGGGCCATTGGCAGGAGAAGATGCCCTTCATTCTATCGCCCAAATGCCACCGGGTGTTCCCGTTGCAACAGTAGCCATTGATGGCAGCAAAAATGCTGCAATATTAGCTGGACAAATTATTGCAGGTTTTGATACCAAAGTGGCAGTAAAGTTAGCCCTCCTTAAAGAAGAGATGCAGGATAAAGTTAAAGTAAAACAACAAAAACTAGATAAGATTTTGGAGGAGGAACTTTAATGATTGAGAGATATTCAAGAGAAAAAATGGCGAAAATATGGAGTTTGGAAAACAAATTCCAAAAGTGGCTTGATGTTGAAATAGCTGCTTGTAAGGCATGGGTGAAACTAGGTGTTATTCCAGCTGAGGATGTAGAAAAAATTGAAAAAAACGCCTCTTTTTCTGTTGAAAGGATTTTAGAGATAGAACAACAAACTCGACATGATGTAATAGCTTTTACTCGTTGTGTTGCAGAAAGTTTGGGCGAAGAGTCCAAATATGTTCACTACGGACTAACATCATCAGATGTTGTGGATACTGCCATGGCGATGCTAATGGTAGAAGCTGGAGATATGATTGTGGCAGAGCTTAGGAGGCTAATGGAATCACTTAAAGACAAAGCCAATGAGTACAAGTACACAGTAATGATGGGAAGAACCCATGGAGTCCACGCTGAACCAACAACTTTAGGGCTTAAATTTGCCCTTTGGTATGCAGAGATGGAGCGCAATCTTGAAAGGCTTGATCAAGCCATAGAAAATATGAGATATGGCAAGCTTTCAGGGGCAGTAGGTACCTATGGCAATATTGCTCCAGAGGTGGAACAATTAGTTTGCCAAGAACTAGGGTTAAATGCCTCTCCTATTTCCACACAAATACTACAAAGAGATAGACATGCTCAGTTTTTGACAACGCTAGCTATTGTAGCTGGAAGCATCGAAAAGATTGCCTTGGAAATAAGAAGCTTACAAAAAACAGAAACCCGTGAAGTTGAAGAACCATTTTATGCCGGGCAAAAGGGGTCTTCTGCTATGCCACATAAAAGAAATCCGGTTAATTGTGAACAACTTTGTGGCTTGGCAAGAGTTGTAAGAAGTAATTCAATTTCGGCGATGGAAAATCAAGCTTTATGGCATGAAAGAGATATTTCCCACTCCTCAGTGGAAAGAGTAATTGTGCCGGACAGCACCATCCTAGTTGATTATATGCTGGTTAAGCTTACTAGGATAATTTCAGATTTACATGTTTATCCTGAAAACATGGCTAGAAATATAGCGAAGAGTTATAATTTAACTTTTTCAGGAAGGGTATTACTTTTCTTAGTTAAAAAAGGATTAAAAAGAGAAAAAGCTTATGATATCGTACAAAAGTATGCCATGGAGGCTTGGCAGCAAAAGAAAGACTTTAAAGATTTACTTATGGATGATGACGAGTTAGCTGGTAAAATTAGCAAAGAAGATTTAGAGGGAATATTCGATTTGGGATACTGCACAAAAGAGGTTGACAATATTTTTGCTAAGCTAAACATTTAAAAACTAGGGAGGTTTTTTAAGTGAAAAAGTTGGATGAGTTATATAGAGGAAAAGCTAAAAAGGTTTATTATACAGACGACAGCGATATTTTATGGTTGGAATATACCGATGCCCTAACTGCCGGTGACGGAGACAAAGTTGGCAGTGAGCAAGACAAAGGAAAGTTAAACAACAAAATATCAGCATTATTATTTGACTACCTGAAAGAGCAAGGGGTAAATAACCATTTTGTAAAGCAGGTTTCAGAAAATGAAATGTTAGTAAAGAAGGTTGAAATTTTGCCGGTTGAGGTGGTTGTCAGGAACTATGCCGCTGGTAGTATATGCCGTCGTTTAGGCTTAGAGCAAAAGATGGAAATGCCGTTTCCGTTGCTGGAGTTTTTCTATAAAAATGACGACTTAAAAGACCCTCTAATCAATAAAGAGCATATTAGATTAATGAACTTAGCAACCGAGGAGCAGGTTGATAAGATGGAAAAAATTACTTTAAAAGTAAATGAGGTATTGAAGAAGTTTTTTGATGATATAAATGTTGTGTTAGTTGATTATAAATTGGAGTTTGGGGTCACCAATGATGGCGAGTTAATTTTATCTGATGAAATATCTCCAGATACCTGCCGTTTATGGGATAAAGACACCATGGAAAGCTTAGATAAAGATATATTTAGACAGGATAAAGGCTCTGTTACTGATAAGTACACCGAAATATTCAACAGAATTAAGGGGAGGCTTAGCTAATGTACACCGGCAAAGTAACTGTGCAATACAGAAAAGGGATTTTAGATCCACAAGCTCAGGCGGTACACAGTGCTGTAAAAAGCTTAGGCTATAATAGCGTTAAAGATGTTGAACAAAGAAAAGAGTTTTGCTTAAAGCTAGACTGTGAAAATAAAGAGCAAGCCAAAAATCAATTAGAAGAAATTTGTCAAAAACTATTGGCTAACCCAGCTATAGAGGATTATCAGTTTACAGTGGAGGAGGAGTAGCCATGAAGTTTGCGGTGATAGTTTTCCCTGGTTCAAACTGTGATAAGGATGCTCAGTATGCTGTGGAAAGCTTAGGACATAATTGTAGGCTGCTGTGGCACAAAGATACTTCTTTGCCAAAAGATGTTGATTGTATTATTTTGCCTGGTGGGTTTTCCTATGGGGACTATCTTCGTAGTGGTGCAATTGCAAGATTTTCCCCTATCATGGAAGCTGTAATAAAGTTTGCTGAAAGAGGAGGGCTAGTAATTGGAATTTGTAACGGCTTTCAAATACTATTAGAAAGCGGGTTGCTTCCAGGAGCTCTGATGAAAAACAACAGCACTAAATTTATCTGCAAACGTCAAAAGTTGAATGTGGCTAACAATAGCACAGCGTTTACCAATAAATATAAAAGGAATGAAGAAATTACTTTGCCAATAGCTCACGGTGACGGTAATTACTATGTATCCAAAGATGAGTATAAAAAACTAAAAGAAAACAACCAAATTTTATTTACCTATAGCGACAATCCAAACGGCTCTTCATTTGATATTGCCGGAATTTGCAACGATAAAGGAAATGTTGCGGGAATGATGCCCCACCCAGAAAGGGCAATAGAAGAAATCTTAGGTGGAAAAGACGGTGCAAAAGTATTTACTTCCATCGTTAAAAACTTCCAGGGGAGGGTGTAGTATGGCTAATGTATGGGAAACCGTTGGATTAACAAAGCATGAATATGAAACGATTTGTCAACATCTGGATCGCAAGCCAAATGATTTAGAGTTGAATATGTATGGAGTGTTATGGAGCGAGCATTGTTCCTATAAACACTCTAAACCTTTACTAAAGCACTTTCCCACAAAAGGGGAAAAAGTAGTGCAAGGTCCGGGAGAAAATGCGGGAATTATTGATATTGGTGATAACAAAGGATTAGCTTTTAAAATAGAAAGCCACAATCATCCTTCAGCAGTTGAACCATTCCAAGGAGCAGCCACCGGTGTAGGAGGTATTGTTAGAGATATCTTTTCTATGGGAGCAAGACCAGTAGCTATATTAAACTCTTTGCGCTTTGGAAATATCAACAGCGCTAGGACTCAATATTTAATCGAAGGTGTCGTAAGTGGTATATCCCACTATGGAAACTGTTTAGGAATAGCTAACGTAGGTGGAGAAGTTTACTTTGATGAAAGCTATCAACAAAATCCACTGGTTAACGCTATGTGCCTAGG
The DNA here is from genome assembly GCF_040267685.1 of Proteinivorax tanatarense. Classification (GTDB taxonomy): domain Bacteria; phylum Bacillota; class Proteinivoracia; order Proteinivoracales; family Proteinivoracaceae; genus Proteinivorax; species Proteinivorax tanatarense. The sequence goes on along the minus strand of NZ_CP158367.1, from coordinate 2,645,373 downwards.
ACTTGTGGATCTAGATAAAATTAAAAAAGGAACCGCCGAAGGTGTTGGTAACTTAGTTATGTTAGTTGGAGCCAGCACAGGACGAGATGGTATTGCTGGAGCTTCATTTGCTTCTGCTGACCTTGAGGAAGATACCGAAAGTAGTAGGCCTCAAGTTCAGGTGGGAGATCCATTTATGGAAAAGCTGCTTTTGGAAGCTTGTCTTGAGCTTATTGATAATGAAAACGTTGTAGGTGTGCAAGATTTAGGAGCAGCTGGACTAACTTCTGCCTGCTGTGAAATGGCGGAAAGAAGTGGCACAGGAATGAAGATTAACTTAGACAATGTACATCTAAGAGAGAGAAATATGAACGCAACTGAAATTATGCTTTCTGAATCTCAAGAAAGAATGCTTTACGTTGTGAAGCCAGAGGGTGTAGAAGATGTTAAAAAGTCTTTTAAAAAGTGGGATTTGTCCGCTAGCGTAATTGGGGAAGTAACTGAGGACGGGATTATTTCCATGTACCATAAAGGAAAACTAGAAGGTAAAATCCCCGCTGAATCAATAACAGAAGGTGTGCCTGTTAGACAACCCGAATCCAAAAAACCAAAGTATATCGAAGAAATGCCTAAAGAACCATCTTCTCTAGGTGAGTTTGACCACAATAAAATGTGGACAGACCTTATATCTCATCCAAACGTAGCTTCTAAAAGGTGGGTATATCAGCAGTACGATCAACATGTAGGTGCAAACACAGTGATTTCTCCTGGTCAAAATGCTGGAGTGTTCCGCATAAAAGGAACAAATAAAGGTATTGGAGTAACCACTGATTGTAACCCCCAGTATCCATATCTTTCTCCATACAACGGCGGTATGAACGTTGTGCTAGAGGCTTATCGTAATTTATCGGCCACTGGAATAACACCGGCAGCTGTAACTGACTGCCTTAACTTTCCTAACCCCGAAGATAGCGAAAATTACTGGGTATATTCCAATGTTATTAAAGGCATGGCGGAAGCCACAAAGATACTAGATACTCCTGTGGTAGGAGGCAATGTAAGTTTGTATAATGAAGGCCCAACTCATAAAATTTTACCGACACCGGTTGTAGGTATGGTAGGTATTGTAGAAGATATTAAAAAAATCACTACTCCAGCCTTTAAAAAAGAAGGAGATTTACTGTATATTGTAGGTAACTTAAATTATAATCTAAGTGGCAGTCTAGCCCAGAATATCGTCAATGGTAAGGTGGAAGGCGAAATTGATAGACCGAATCTTGTAAAAGAGAAAAGCATATCTAAAAAACTAATTTCTAGTATTGCTAATGGCATTGTAAAGTCTGCTTTAGACATATCTCAAGGTGGTTTAGCTGTAGCAGTTATGAAAAGCAGTGTCAAAGGAAATCTAGGAGCTGAGCTGTCGATACAAGCAGATGAATTAAACCAAATCCTATATGGTGAGCATGGTGGATATCTAGTTTCAATATCACCTGAACACAAAGAACAGTTTGAACAGTCGATGGAAAATGTTGTTCAATTAGGAAAAACTGTTAAAGAAGGCATCTATTTAAAAAATAGCGGTAGAAATTTGATCGCTTTAGATGTAGCAAAGATTTCTGACATTTATAACAATGTCTTGCAGGGAGTGATGGACGGTGAAAGATAATCTAGATAGAATGCCTGAAGAATGTGGGGTTTTCGGAGTGTTTGGAGCCAAGGATGTGGCTCCTTCACTATACTACGGCCTTATCTCACTGCAACATAGAGGGCAGGAGAGTGCAGGGGTAGTTGTAAGTGATGGGAAGCAACTAAAGAGTCACAAAGGTGTAGGGTTGGTAGACGAGGTTTTTAAAGATTTTGCAAGCAGCCAATACAAAGGTCATTTGGGTATAGGGCATGTTCGCTATTCCACATCAGGGGGAGGCAGTATAGAAAACTGTCAACCCTTGCTCTTCAATTGTAAATTAGGTCAAGCAGCGCTAGCTCATAACGGCAACTTAGTAAATGCTCAAACCTTGAGACATCAACTGGAGCAGCAAGGCTCTATTTTTCACAGTACAAACGATAGCGAAGTTATCGCCCATCTACTTTCACGAGCGAGTAGTGACGATTTAGAAGGAGCAATAGCTTCAGCTTTAGGGCAAGTAAGAGGAGCCTACTCTTTACTTTTAATGACTGAAGATAAGTTGATAGCCATAAGGGATCCTTTGGGAATTAGACCCCTTGTGCTAGGTCGAAAAGATGACCAATATATAGTAGCTTCAGAAAGTTGTGCACTAGACATTGTCGGTGCGAAGTTAGTCCGTGAAATAGAGCCAGGAGAAATGTTAACTATTTCCTCAGAAGGTTTAGAATGGGATAACATCCTTTATAGCAAAAAAAGGGCCTTTTGTTCTTTTGAGTACATTTACTTTTCTCGTCCAGACAGTGACTTTATGGGTAAGAATGTACACACAGTCCGCAAAAATTTAGGTAAAGTACTGGCAAAATATCACCCTGCAAAAGGAGATATTGTTACCGGTGTTCCTGACTCTTCTTTGTCAGCAGCGGCTGGGTTAGCAGAAGGTTTAGGCATTCCTTATGAATCAGCTCTCATTAGAAACAGGTATGTTGGTAGAACGTTTATAAAACCTAGTCAAGAAGGAAGAATTGCGGGGGTTAATCTAAAGTTAAACGTCATAAATAGCGTTATCAAAGGTAAAAAAGTTATTATGGTTGACGACTCGATAGTAAGGGGTACTACCAGCCGTAAGATTGTAGAAATGTTAAAACAAGGTGGAGCAAAAGAAGTCCATGTACGTATTTCAGCTCCTCCAGTTACTCATCCTTGTCATTTGGGAATAGATACATCTTCTCAGGGAGAGCTACTAGCTGCAAATAGTAGTTTAGAGGAAATGACAAAGGCTATTAAAGCAGATAGTTTGGCGTTTTTAACGCCAAAAGAACTTTTAGAGGGAGTCGGTGTTAAAGACGGGCTTTGTGATGCTTGCTTTACCGGAAAATATCCAGTGAAAATGGGGTGTTGCAAATGAAGTTCAACTACAAATCATCGGGAGTAGATATTGATAAAGCAGATAAAATGGTGGACACTTATTCGGATTTAGCAAAATCTACGAATACAGAGGGAGTGGTAGGTGGATTAGGAGGATTTGGTGGAATGTTTCAGCTTGATACCTCCAAGTATGGACAGCCGATATTAGTTTCTGGAACCGATGGAGTTGGCACAAAACTAGAGCTTGCCATAAAGCATAATGCCCATGGTGTCGTCGGTCAGGATGTAGTTGCCATGTGCGTAAACGATATAATTACTTGTGGTGCCAAACCGCTATTTTTTTTAGATTACTTAGCGGTAGGCAAGTTGGATCCTAACACAGTTAAACAGCTGTTAGAAGGAATAACAGCTGCTTGTAAAAAAAGCGAAATGGCCCTTGTAGGTGGAGAAACAGCGGAAATGCCGGGATTCTATGCTCCTTCTAAATATGATGTAGCTGGGTTTTCAGTAGGTGTTGTGGAAAAAGATCAAATTATTGATGGCTCAAAGTGTAAAGAAAAAGATGTGCTTATCGGCATAGCTTCAACTGGAATTCACTCCAATGGTTTTTCTTTAGTTAGAAAGCTTATTGAGCATTATCCTCAGTTAGAGGAGCATATTGAAGATATATTGACTCCAACGGAGATTTACGTACCTGTTGTAAAAAAGCTATTAGAAAAATTAGAGATAAAGGCTATGGCTCATATAACTGGAGGGGGACTTGTTAACAACATTCCTAGGGTATTGCCAGAGGGGTTAAGTTGTGTAGTGTATACAGATAAAATAAAAACACCAGAAATTTTTGCTAAGATGCAAAAATTAGGGGAAATTGATGTTAAAGAAATGTACACCACTTTTAACATGGGTGTAGGATATGTGGTGGTTGTATCTGAGTTAGAAGCAGATAAAGCTTTAAAAATAATACAAGCTGCCGGATACGATGCCACTCAAATTGGAGAGCTTGTAGCAGGTGGCAAGAAAGTGATTCTAAAATGAAAAAACTAGTTGTTATGGCTTCGGGAAGAGGAAGCAACTTTGCCACTATTTTGGACTATATTGCAAAAGGTGAAATAAATGGGAAAGTAACTGCACTTATTGTGGATAAAGCATGTGGTGCAGAAAAAATAGCCAGAGAGAATAACATTCCAGTTTTTAAGCTTAAGGACAAGGAGTTCAGTCAAGAACTTATTGAAATTTTGAACAAAGTCAGCCCCCATTACATTTTATTGGCTGGCTTTATGCGTATACTAAAAAAAGAAGTGGTGGATTGCTATAAAAATAAAATCATAAATATTCACCCTTCGTTGCTTCCGGCATTCCCTGGTTTAAACGCGATTCATCAGGCTTTAGACTATGGTGTTAAAGTAACTGGGTGTACGGTGCATTTTGTAGATAATAAGTTAGATCATGGTCCTATTATAGCCCAAGAGGCAGTGACTATTGCTGAAAGTGATTGTGTAAAAAGTTTACTTGTTAAAATTCAACAAAAAGAGCATAAGCTTTACCCACAAGTTGTAAAGCTTCTATGTAAAGATAAAATAACTATCAAAAATCGCACGGTATACGTAAAGGAGGAGACAAGTTGAACATTAAACGAGCACTGATATCTTTGTGGGATAAAAAAGGAGCAGAAGAACTAGCAAAAAGCCTACAAAAAATGGGTGTAGAAATTGTTTCTACTGGAAATACAGCAAGATTTCTAAAAGACAGTGGAGTGAGCGTAACTCCTGTAGAAGAAGTTACTGGGTCACCTGAGATATTAGATGGACGAGTAAAAACATTACATCCTAAGATTCATGGAGGAATTTTGGCAAAGGAAAGTGAAGCTCACCAAGGGGAACTAGACAAACTTGATATTAAAAGAATCGACTTGGTGGCAGTGAACTTATATCCCTTTACAGAAGTAATTAAATCTAAAGATACTGACTTAGACACCGCTCTAGAAAATATTGATATTGGCGGACCAACCATGGTAAGAGCTGCTGCTAAAAATTACAATAAGTGCATAGTGTTGGTTGACACACAAGATTACAGTTTAATTTTAGATAAACTAAAAACACAAGGCGATATATCAAAAGAACTGAGAAAAGAGCTAGCTGTAAAAGCTTTTTCACACACCGCCCAATATGATGGGGCGATAACAGAATATCTTTCCGGAGGGAAGTTTTTGAGCATACTAGCGGAGAAAAAAGACACCTTAAGATATGGTGAAAATCCTCACCAACAAGCAGATGTTTTTGTCAATTCCAGTGATACGTCGGCATCCCTATTAAATGCAACAAAAATTAGCGGCAAACAACTTTCGTATAACAATTATAACGATGCAGACGCTGCACTAAATGCAGTGATGGAGTTTGGCAGTAAAAAGCCTGCTGTTGTAGCAGTAAAACACGCTACTCCCTGTGGTATAGCACAAGGTGAGAACTTAAAGAGTGCTTTTATAAATGCTAGAAAATGTGATGAGAAATCAATCTTTGGTGGAATCGTAGCGGTAAACACAGAAGTAGATGAATCTACAGCTAAAGAAATGAATAAAATTTTCCTAGAGATTATAATAGCGCCAAGTTTTACAAAAGAAGCGTTAGAAGTTTTGCAAAAGAAAAAAAATCTTAGATTACTTAAGGTTGATTTTTCAAAAGGTGAAGCAAGTTGCGAGCTGAAATCCATAAACGGAGGTCTACTAAGACAAAGTAAAAACCAAAGTAGATTTTTAACTAAGGATATAACTGTAGCTTGTGGTGAACTTCCAAAGGATAAAATGGATGAAGTGATGTTTGCCTATAAATCGGTAAAACATGTTAAATCAAATGCCATAGCGGTAACAAAAGGGACATCCACTGTTGGTTTGGGATGCGGAGCCACAAAAAGAATAGACGCCGCTTGCAAAGCTTTAGAACAGGCAAAAGAAAACGGCGGTGGAGAAATATTAGCTTCTGATGCTTTCTTCCCCTTTGAAGATGTAGTAAATATAGCCGCAGATTATAAAATTAAGTATATCTTGCAGCCAGGGGGGTCAAAAAACGACGATTTATCCATCGAAGCTTGCAGAAAACATGGAATAACGTTAATAATGACAGGCATGAGACACTTTAAGCACTAATTTGAAAGGTGGAGGTGAGCGTAAAGATGCGTGTTATGGTTATAGGTTCAGGAGGTAGGGAGCATGTGATTTGTGAAAAAATTGCTCAAAGCCCTTCAGTTGAAAAAGTCTATTGGGTAGGCACTGCTCCTAAACCAGAACTTGAAAAAATAAAGGTGATATGGGACATTAATGTTACTGACTTTGAAGGACTAGCAAACTTTGCTTTACAAGAAAAAATAAGTTTTACAGTGGTGGGACCAGAGCTACCACTTACCTTAGGAATTGTAGATTATTTTGAGGAAAAAAACTTAGCTATATTCGGGCCAACTAAAAAAGCTGCCAAATTGGAAGGTAGCAAAACTTTTGCTAAAGAAATAATGAGAGGGGAAAACGTCCCCACTGCAGAATATACAAGGGTAGATAGCCTAGAACATGGGTGCAATCTAATGGATTCATTAGGTCTTCCTTTAGTATTCAAAGTAGATGGCCTTGCCGCTGGAAAAGGTGTAATCATAGTTGAAGATAAAAATACAGGAAAAGAAGAACTTCAAAAGTTGATGGAAAGCCACCCTGATCAAAAGATTTTTGCTGAAGAATTTTTGCAAGGCAGAGAGTTATCTTTTATGGTGGTAGTAAGCAAAAACAAAGCTTTCCCATTAGTGCCAGCACAGGATTATAAAAGAGTTTATGAACAAGATGAAGGACCTAATACCGGTGGCATGGGTGCTTTTGCAAGTAGTGACCTTATAGACGAAAGCCTTAAAAAAGAAATAATGGATACAATTATCAACCCCACATTACAAGGGTTGCAAAAACGTAATATTGAATTTACCGGTGTTTTATATGCAGGCTTGATGGTAACTAATAAAGGTCCAAAAGTACTAGAGTACAACACAAGATTTGGAGATCCTGAAACACAAGCTATACTGCATCTAATTGATGAAGATTTAGCTCTACTAATAAAAAGTTGTATCAACGGAGAAATTGTGCAGCCAAAAATATCGCAGAAAAAAGCTATTACCCTAGTATTAGCAATGGATGGCTATCCCGGCAAATATCCTAAAGGAATAGAGATAACAAAGTGCAAAATAAAAGATTGCCGTTTGTATCATAGCGGTACAACCTATCAACAAGGTAAGTTACTTACAAATGGTGGCAGGGTGCTAAATATTGTGGGTATTGCTAATGAATTGAGCATTGCACGGGATATGGTATATAAAGATGTTAAAAACATAGACTTTGAGGGAATAATGTTTAGACGAGATATAGGATGGGGAATTGATAAAAGTGAAAGAAATAAAGATAACTAATTATAAAAAAGTATATGCACCCCATATTATCTCAATAGCTGATGAACAGCTTGGTGAAGGATATTTGCAACTTTCAACTTTAGAAGATGTATCAAGCTTCTCTGAAAGATTTTTGAACGTTGCAGTAAATGAAAAAGAAGAAGTCTTAGGTTTTTCTTTTGGAAGTATAGTAACCCAATCATTTTTAACGGGAGAAATGGGTATACCTGCGGAAAAATTACATGTTGTTTGTAAAGATGCCAAAAAAATAGGGGTTTTTAAAACTGTAGCGGTTAAAAAAAATGCTACAAAGATGGGAATCGGAGCTAGATTAACCACTGACCTTATCGAGAAAATGAAAAGAGAAAAGGCTGAGGTTATATGTTCGTTGCTTGGAAGACTCCCGATGGAATAAATATCGAAAAAAACCTGCTAAAAAATCACTTAAAGCCAGTTCTGCTTATACCAGAGTATTGGAAAAAAGAAAGTTTAGAAACAGAGTTTGACTGTCAATATTGTGGCAGTCCTCCTTGTGAGTGCTCCGCCGTTATATTTAGCGACGTTAAATAAAGAAGGTTATATTTTTAGTAGAAAACTAAAAATATAACCTTCTTTTGTTTATAGAAAAGAGGGGATTTGCTATAAAACCTTGAAGTTTTATATATGGGATTAACAGGGGAAAATTGACATCAATGTAATTTTAAGCAAAATAAATCAAACATACTCCAGCTTAAAGATTTACTTTTGAAAAAGGAGGCAAAACAATGGATAATAAGATTAAGTTAACGCAAGAAGCAAGAAAAAATATGTTAGAAGATATTAAGCATTATTTTAAAAATGAGAGGGATGAAGAGTTAGGGGATCTAGCAGCAGGACTGATATTAGACTTTTTCGTTGAAAAAATAGGACCAGAAATGTATAACCAAGGCGTATACGACTCATATCAGTTAATGTCAGATAGAGTTTATGACTTGCTTGCTATGCAAAAGAAATAGTTTTTTTGGAATTTATTAAACCAAATATATTATAGATTTTTGGAGGTGCAGTATGTTAAATTGGATGGACGTTACTAATGTTTCTTTTAACTCTTTAATGTTACTAGAAGAGGTGCAGATAAGTTGGCTTAAAGAGTCTAATGTTGACCACGAAAAGCTGGCGCTGGCTCTCAATGCTAATCCGCATGTTGAGTGGTATCTTCGCAACAAATGCTTAGAAATAAATCCTTGGGTTGATGCAATAATGAAAAAAGTAAAAAAAGACCATATAAACAATCCTCAAAGAGTAAGACAAGCTGAAATATCAATTCTAGAATCGTTAAACGACTGGATTGTTTATGTTGTCAACCCAGCTGTTTATGACCTGCAGCCTTTTCTAAATTGGGATTCTCAAGAACTGACATCGGTTGTGGATTTTACCGATAAAAGAGTAATAGATGTAGGAGCGGGTACAGGGCGTTTAACCTTTGTCGCTGCACAAAAAGCTAAAACAGTATATGCCGTAGAACCGGTTTGGCGCCTGCGAAAATATCTAAAAGAAAAAATCAAAGAAAAGGGTTATGACAATATTTATGTAGTCGATGGACTGGCAGAAGAGATACCCTTTCCCGATAACTTTGCCGATGCCACTATAAATGCACATGTTTTTGGCGATAAGTTAGAGGAACATTATCAAGAGTTTAAAAGGGTAACAAAACCTGGCGGAAAAATAGTGATGTGTCCAGGAAATGGAGATAGGGATAATAAAGTGCATCAGTTTTTGATAGATAAGGGTTTTGAATGGGGGAGGTTTGAGCAGCCTAGGGATGGTATGATGCGCAAATACTGGTTAGGCTGTTAAAAAGTACTCATCTTCGTTGTTGCAGAAATTGTTCCAGCATCCTCACGTATTAGATGATACGCTCCGGTGCTGGAGCAATTTCGCGCCTAGAATCTAAGCACTTTTAAACAGCCTGACCCATCTGGGTTGAAAGTACTCATCATCGTTGTTGCAGAAATTGTCCCAGCATCCTCACGTATTAGATGATACGCTCCGGTGCTGGAGCAATTTTTTATATTATAAAAAGTTACAAATCATAAAATTGAGGGGGAGGAAAATGGGGAAAACAAATTGTGGTAAAATAGCACAAGTGGTGCTGCCCATTGTGTTATTAACTGCTTTTATGGTGCTGTATTCTGGCATTTCTTTTAGTTTTGTATCGTCTATGTACGCTTTAGTATGGTTTTCTATATCTATCCACTATTTTAGAGAGTATTCTAAAAAAGTTAACGATTTTAACAGTAAAGAAAGTCCAATTTTGATGTCAAATATACTTAAGTTTATCCTAAGCTTAGTTGTTTCTATTTCTACCTTGCTATTTATTTGGCTGCTCTACAATGTCAAGTCTGAAATTCCTATTTTATCGCATATACTAAATTTTTCTGCTGGAATACATTATAACTTACTATTTGACGCTATTTTAATTATTGTTTTTTTAATACTGCCAATATCCTTGTTTATCATCTTTCAACGATTGTTATATATAAGGGTAGCAAAGCTTGGCGTAAAAGATACTATAGCTTTTTCGCTTATAGCAACACTTTTAGTAATATCATTATCAGCACATAATAATGCTTTAGAAGGTGACAATAAAGCGTCTTTAGAAAGAATTAATCAATTTGCCTACATGGAAGAGCAAATTACAGTTACTTATTTATCACTTAATAACTTAAATGAAAACTGGGCTAACTTAGACAGCAAAGAAAAAAAAGACCACATTAAAGAGGTAAAACAATCAAAGGAACGTACAAAAACAGCTAGAGTGTTTTTAGACAGACACTTTCAACTTTATGCTTCGGAATATCTTCTTAATTACGGTCCTTTAAGCGTCTATCATATCTTTGACTTTTATGATAATAAGTTTGATGCTACCTAAGATGCAATAGCTAGAGGGGACCTCGAAAAAACCCATAAAGAAGTTGAACAACTGAAAAGGGCATACAAAAATATTTCAGGCACCATACAAGACATATCCTTTAAGGATGATAAAAGCCCAGAAAAACATGCCAATTATTTTAGAATGGTTATAGACACTTATGTAGAAGAATACAAAGCAATGTCAGATAGCTAGGATTGATTGCACCGAGCTCATATGAACCAGCAAATAGTAAAGCCACATGGCTTTACTATTTTACTTTTACTCACTTCTAACCTCCCACATCCAACTTCTCATATGGTTAATAATGCTAAAATATGCTAACATTAATCGTATAGGTGTTTAAAGAAAATTGAGGTGACAGCTTTGGATAAAAAACAAATAGTAGTTATAGGCGGGGGAGCTGCTGGTCTTTTGGCAGCTGCTACAGCAGCTAGCAGAGGACATGTCGTTACCTTGCTTGAAAAAAATGATAGATTAGGAAAAAAACTTTTAATAACAGGTAAAGGCCGATGCAACATAACCAACAGCTCTGACGTAGAAAATTTAATCTCGAATGTAGTACATAACAAGGAGTTTTTGTACAGTGCCTTCTATACTTTTGACAATAATGCAATTATTCAACTAATAGAAGATCAGAATGTACCTACCAAAATAGAGCGGGGAGGTAGAGTTTTTCCAGTTTCAGATAAATCTGTAGATGTTGTTAATGCTTTAAAAAGACATGCTAAAAAACAGGGCGTAAAAATAAAGTACGACAGCACAGTTAAAACAGTAGAATCGAAAGATTATCATGTATCTCAAGTAGTGTTGGAGAATAGCCAACGCTTTAAATGTGATAGCGTTATTATTGCTACAGGAGGGATGTCTTACCCTAGTACTGGTTCTACAGGAGATGGTTATTTTTTTGCCAGAAAGTTAGGGCATAATATAGTTACTCCTAAGCCAGCTCTTACTCCTTTAGAAGTAAAGGAGGGGTGGGTTAAAGAGCTTCAAGGTCTTTCTCTAAAAAATACCCATTTAAAACTTTATAAAAATGATAAGCTTATTTTTGAAGATTTTGGTGAAATGTTGTTTACCCATTACGGCATTTCGGGACCCATGGCTTTATCTGCTAGCGGTCATATCCAAGATGTTTCTCAAGGAAAGTTCATTATAGAGCTAGATTTAAAACCAGCCTTAGACGAGCAAAAGTTGGACCAAAGGATTCAAAAAGACTTTCAAAAATACTCACGAAAAATATTTGGCAACTCTTTAGGAGAGTTGTTGCCCAAGAAAATGATACCCGTTATTGTAAATTTAAGCGAAATACCTGAAGATAAGCCTGTAAACCAAATTTCTAAAACTGAAAGGCAGCGTCTTGTTCAATTAATGAAGGGGCTCAAAATAACTCCAACCTCTCTTAGAGGATTTAAAGAGGCTATAATAACAGCAGGTGGAATAAACGTAAAAGAAGTGGACCCATCCACGATGGAATCTAAAAAAATTAAAGGACTATATTTTGCAGGTGAAGTTCTAGATTTAGACGCATATACCGGTGGATATAATCTTCAAATAGCATTTTCGACAGGATTTTTGGCAGGTCTTAACGTATAAGGAGGAGAGGAAAAATGAAAAAAGCAGTTATTTTTGATTTAGATGGAACGCTTCTAAATACGATAGAGGATATAGCAGATTCTATGAACATAGTACTTACGGAAGCTGAATTACCGGCCCATCCCATCGAAAGTTATAAAAAATTTGTGGGAAATGGAATGCCTAAAATGGTGGAGCGAGCATTACCAAAGGAATTGGGGAATAAAGAGAATGTTGAAAAATACACCCAAAAAATGCGGGAAGTTTTCGCTGAAAACTGGGATAAAAAAACTAAGCTATATCCTGAAGTGGATGACCTTTTAAATGCTTTGCAGCATAATCGTTGCAAGATGGCAATTTTATCAAATAAACCTCATAAATTTACTTTAGAAACATATGAAAAATATTTATCTAAATGGAGCTTTGATGTCGTTCAAGGTTGGGATGCTAGTAGATACCCTTTGAAACCTGATCCCAAATCTAGCTTTGCAATAGCACAGAAATTACATGTTAATCCAGAAGAAGTAATTTTTGTAGGAGATTCAGATGTTGATATATTAACTGCAAAAAATGCTGGTTTTTTTGCAATAGGAGTTTCATGGGGGTTTAGGGGACCTAAAGAATTACAAGAAGCAGGAGCGGATCAGGTGGTCTATAGTCCATTAGAGATTTTAAAATTTCTTAAATAAAGTATGGTGATATAAATGGATAACTGTGTTGTTCTACTTCATGGACTGGGGAGAAGTAGCTCTGCTATGAAGCAAATGGAATATTTCTTAAAAGATAACGGGTATAGAGTGTATAACTTGGATTATCCCTCTAGAAAATATAAGATAGATAAATTAGCTGATATTGTGCATGACAAGCTAAAAAATCACAAGCTAACCGACATCGAGAACTTGCATTTTGTCACCCATTCCTTAGGTGGAATAATTGTAAGAGTTATCGAAGAAAAATATAAGCCACAAAACTGGGGAAATGTTGTAATGATAGCTCCTCCCAATAAAGGAAGTGAAGTTGTGGATTACTTGAGAAAAACTCCGTTTTTGCTTTGGGTTTTAGGGCCATCTGCTTTGGAGCTAGGCACTGATTCAGCGGGGATAGTAAAAAAACTTCCCCAACAAATTAATTTTAATCTAGGCGTTATTGCTGGCACTAAAAGCATCAATCCTATTAACTCAGCCTTTTTTCTGAAAGGAGAAAATGATGGAAAAGTCACTGTAGAAAGTGCTAAAATTAAGGGCATGAATGACTTTATTAAGGTAAACCAAAACCATACTTTTGCTATGAATTCTAAAATAGTTCAAAGCTATGTACTTTCTTTTTTGAGTAATGGATACTTTACATCATCTCAACGTAAAAAGCTTGTATAAACAGAATGTAATTAAAGGTAACAAAATTTAATAAAAGATCTATAATAGTAAAAAGCGGAAATAGGAGGTAAAATAGTGGAAAAGATTGAATTTAAACAAGGAACTAAAAAGGAAAGTAAAATAGCTTCAGAGTTAATCCATACTACTGCTCCTGATTTTTTCCGTGCGCTTTTTGGTTCAGAAGCGATACCAGTATTGCAGAAATTATACAAAACTCCTTCATCAATGTTCAGCTACCAGTATTGTAAATTTATAATGGTAGATGGGCAACATGCTGGACTGATATTGGGCTATAGCGGAAGGGGAGAATTTATAAGGACATTACGTTCAGGGCTTGTAATATTAAGGCATTTTAGACTTAAAGCTCCGTCAGTAATAATTAGATCTATTCGTGCAGAAAAAAAATTTATAAATATCAAAGATGATGAGTTTTATATAAGTAATATTGCTGTGTCGCCTAGCTTTCGTAAAAAAGGAATTGGTAAAAAATTACTCGAGCATGTTTATAAGGAAAGTAAAAACCTTGGCTTAAAAAATTTAGTTTTAGATGTGGCAACTAAAAATGAAAAGGCCATAGGGCTATATAAAAACATTGGAATGGAGAAGCATGAAAAAATAAACGCAACTATAAAAGGTGAGCAGTTCTCTTTTTATATAATGAAGCTGCCAATTAAGTAGTGTTATAAAGGGAAACTACCAATAGATGGTGGTTTCCCTTTATAACACCCTATTTATTTGGCTCTAAATGAATTACAATTTTTGCTTCTTTAAAGTTATTTTGAATTTCTTTTTGTATATTATTACTGATATCATGGGCTTTTTTAATACTCATAGTTTTAGGAAAAACTATGTGGACATCCATTTGTTTTTCACCGCCCATCTTTCTGGTTCTAAGCTTATGGTGCTCTACAACTGGTGGTGAATAACTATCGATGATTTTTTTAACTTTTTGAATATCCTCTTGGTTTAAGGAGCTATCCAGCAAACTCCTTAGTGAGTCTCGACCTATAGACAGGCCAGTTTTTATTATAATTATGGCTACCACCATAGCTATAATAGGATCCAAAATTTTAATTCCTGTAAAGTGAATAATGATTAAACCCACCACTACTCCCCCTGAGGTGATAATATCCGTTAGCAAATGGAGTCCATTTGCCCGTAGAGCTATGGAATTTTCCCTTTTTGCAACGGTTAACATGTTCCAAACTACTAAAGAATGTATTAGTATAGATATTAACATAACAATTATACCTAAAGTAGTATCAGTAATATAGTTTTGTTCAATAATTCTAATACACGCCTGCCTAATAATAGTTATAGAAACTAACAAAATAAGGATACTTTGTATAACTGCAGCTAAATCCTCAATTTTACCATGGCCAAAATTATGACACTTGTCTGGTGGCTTTTGAGCAAAACGTATAGCAAAGAAGGTCATGGTAGAAGCCATAACATCCATAAAAGAATGTAATGCATCAGATATAATGCTAACCGAGTTAGCAGATAGACCTACAGAAAGCTTTAATATTACTAGAAAAATACTAGCTAGAATGGCTAGTAAAGCAGATTTCTCCTTAGTCACATCACTACCTCCCATACAGTAACTTTTTTAGATGATTGCAAAATTAAGGTTTTTTATAGATGTCTATCAATTTTTTTCACTAAGTAGTTGACATCTCGAGCTAAGGTCTTTTTATTTAATCTTGCAATTACTATACTACTGGTATGTTATGATAAGTTTGTAAAATTGTGCAAAAGTAATGGTTTTGGACTATATTTATTGCAGGTTATTTGCTGTAATCACCCTTTTTAATTTAATTCAAGAGAGGTTAAAATAATAGCTGGAGTGAAAACCTTATGGAAGGAGGTTACTTATGCCAAAGATTAATATTAACGGGAATAACATATATTACAAAGTTAAAGGCAATCCTGAATCTGAAAATACAGTGATTTTTTTAAATGGAATTATGGCTTCTGTCAGTAGCTGGTTTTACCAAACTACAGAGTTTGAAAAGCTGGGCTTTAAAATTTTGCTTCATGATTTTAAAGGCCAAATGATGTCAGATAAACCCAAAGGACCCTATGCCCTGGCTCAGCATTCAAGGGATGCTATAGAGCTCATGGAAAAATTAAAAATTAAAAAAGCCCATCTTGTTGGAACTTCTTATGGAGGGGAAGTCGCTATGAGGATGGCCATTGATTATCCCGAATGGGTAGAAAGTATTTCAGTTATTAATTCTGCAAGTGAACTTGATGAAACATTAACACTTTTTGTAAGAGGATGGAAAGAAGCAGCTAAGCGGAAAAATGGAGAAAAATTATTTTGGACTATGGTTCCCACTTTATATCATAATAATTATATTGTTTCCAACCGTAAGGCATTAAAGAACAAAGCTACAGCAATGTCGAGAGTCTCTGATGAATTTTTAGAAGGACAGCTGAATCTTTATGAAGCCTTTGAACGAGATGTGGATATAACAGCGGAGTTAAATAAAATTAAATGCCCTGCTTTAGTTATATGTGGAGAAGATGATATATTAAAGCCTAGGAAGTTTTCTAAAAAAATAGCAGAGCAAATACCAAATTCTGAGTATGTGGTTATACCTGATAGTGGACATGTTACTATACTTGAAAAACCTAATGTCATTAACAGCTTAACAATTGGTTTTATTATGAAAAACAATTATTCTTCTTGAAAAAACGGGACTAAAGTAATAAAATTAAGTTTAGAATTAGTTGTTTGACTTATTTTATGCCTAGCAAACTGGGGGAATAGCCATGAATTCTCATTATACTGCAGAGTATTTAAAAAAAGCAGAAGAACTTGCAGAAATTGGCGTTTGGGAGTTTGACCATAACAAAGGTACTAGTCAGATATCAAATCAAGTATATAATATATTAGGTCTTAAAAGGCAAAAATTTAATGATATTTTCTATCTTATTAAAATTTATTTTGCTTCCCAGAAACATGGTATCATCCGCAAGCTTTTAAACAAAGAAACTACCGAAACAAAAGACTGCTATAAAGCAATTTACAAAGATAACGGTAAAAAAATGAAACTAGGTATAAAATTTCAGTACGATATCAAAAAGAATGTAACCTTTGGCATAATCCAAGACTTAACATTATTTAAACTAAAAGAAGAACAACTAATAAAATCGCTAAAAATAAAAGATGCTATGCTTGAAATAAGTCATGCTATAGTGGAAATAGAAAATACAGAAGAGCTGTTTGATTTTATATTAAGCAAAATCACCAGTGCTATCGATAAAACTGATTTAGCATCTGTGTTACTTTTAGACGAAAAAAATAATTTAAAAATTAGTGCAAGTAAAGGTTATAAAAAAGAGCAAGTTAATGATTTTGAAATTAAGTTACAAGATGCTTTTATTTGGCAGAAAACAGATGGGAACATACATGAAACTGTTATAATGAATAATTTAAAAGAAGACCTTCCTACTCAGTACCATACGATTTTAGACAATAACATGGGAATAACCCCTAAATCCTCTATGTGTGGCCCTGTTTTTGTAGATAATAAGTTATGTGGATTTATAAATATAGAGTGTGAAGAAAATGACATTTTTGATGATGTAGATTGGAGCCTGATGGAGTATGTCCGAAAACAGCTGTCGATAGCTATAAGTAAGCGTAAGTTACACGAAAAAACTGTATATTTAAGTCGATATGATGAATTAACAGGGGTTTATAATAGAAGGTATTTTGAGGATTTAATCAAAAAAAGGATGGAAAGCAGTGCACTTTTTTCCTTGGTGTTATTTGATTTAAATCGACTAAAGGAAGTAAATGACACGTATGGACACTTGGCCGGCGATGCTGTAATAAAAAAATTTGCATATCTATTAAATAGTATACTAGAATCAGATGATTTTGTTGCAAGATTTGGAGGAGATGAATTTATTGTATTTTTCTCTAATAGAGATAAGTCAGAGGTGATAAAAAAAATTAAAATATTAAAAAAGAGAGTACAAGAGCCAATTGACTTTGAGGGTAATTTTCTAAAAATAGGTTTCTGTTATGGGATATCAAATTACCCAGAAGAAGCTTTAGATTATCATAAGCTAGTGAAAATTTCTGATGCAAATATGTACCATAGTAAACGTCAGCTATACGACTTAAAAAAAGAGGGGGAGGGACGATGTTAAGATTAATTCTTTTAAGACATGGACAGTCAGAAGGGGATATAACCGGTAGGCATGAAGGAAGAGCTGATTTTCCACTTACTGATTTGGGAAAAAAACAAGCACAGCTTGTAGCAAACTATTTGTCTATATACTATGGAATTGATGAAATATACTGTAGTCCTTTAAAAAGAGCTAAGGAAACCGCCAATATTTTGGGCAAAAAAATTATGAATCAACCTATAGAAGAAAAAGAGCTTATGGAAATAAATAATGGGGACTTAGCTGGCCTTACTTTTGAAGAAGCGGAAAAGAAATTTCCTCCACCTGAGAGTGAAAAAATTTATCGAGCTTTACCTAACGGCGAATCTATAATAGATTTTAGAGCTAGAATAGAAGCATTTTGGCATAAATTTAAAGATGAAAACCTCCAGCCTAACAGGCAGAAGACAATTTGTATCGTCGCCCATGGAGGAACTATATCAATGTTATATAAAACAATTTTGGAGCTACCCATAAATACACATACTAAGTTTCCCACGGCAGATACTGGATTCCACCTGTTGGAAATTACTCCGAAAGACATAATTATATTAAAAGCAAATTGTCTGGAACATTTGTATCTCAACAATGAAGGATAAAAAATAAGTATAACCACCATAATAATAAATGAGGTGGTTTAAGTGGAATTAAACTTTAGAAGAAATATTGGAGATACAGAGAGGATAATGAGAGCTGGCTTGGGTTTAATTTTATTTGTCGCAGGGGCTTTAAACTTATTTAACCTTCATTTATTTTTAGCTTACTTTTTAATGATAGCTGGGTTAGTAAATTTAACGGAAGGAATATTTAGATATTGAGTAATTTACGATATGTTAGGTTGGTCAACCTATCAAAAATAAAGAGTGCTTAAAGAAATTATGTTATAACATAATCAGAAAGTAATATAAGATAAGTTGCTCCTTCTTATAGCAGCAGGCAATCTCAATTAAGCTGCTAAAAGAAGGAGTATTTTTGATTTTGTTTTCACCCTTAAAACAGTTATAATAGTTGTGAGGAAAAAGAAGAAAAGTGAGGGAGAATTTTATATGTCAAAGTTGCTAACAGGCAAAAAATATACAGCCACCATTGAAGATATTACTCATAAAGGAGAAGGCGTGGGAAAAATAGATGGTTTTACGGTTTTTGTGCCCCAAGGCCTTCCTGAAGATAAGGTGGAAATAGAAATAATTAGCATAAAGAAAAATTACGGACGAGGCTTAATTCAAAAAATTATAAATCCATCACCTCATAGAATAAAACCAAATTGTCCAACTTATGAAAAATGCGGTGGTTGCAATCTTCAGCATACTGATTATTCATATCAGCTTAAGCTTAAACAAAAGCTAGTAAAAGATGCATTAGAAAGAATAGGTGGTTTTCAAAGTGTAACCGTGCATCAAACTCTAACTGCTGGAGATAAAAAATATCGCAACAAAGTTCAATCTCCGGTAGGTATAGTTGATGGTAAAACAGTGGCAGGCTTTTATAAACCGAAAAGTCACGAAATAGTGCCGTTGGAAAACTGCCACATTCAGCACCCTAAAAGTAATGAAGTGCTCGACTCAATTTCTAGAAAGCTCCATGAGCTTAACATACCTACATACAACGAAAAGACAGGTAAAGGCATAGTTCGTCACATAGTGACTAAAGTAGGTTTTAACACCGACGAACTAATGGTGATAATAGTAGTTACAAAAGAGGATTTTCATAGAAAGAAAGAGCTTGTTGATAGTATTAAAAGGTTAAAAGTGGTAGATACCTTAGTTTTTAATATAAACTCTAAAAAAACCAACGTCGTTATGGGACGCAAGAACATAACGATGTTTGGAAATGGACATATAACAGAAAAAGTAACTGGCATACAGTATAAAATATCGCCGTTATCATTTTTTCAGGTTAATCCTAAGGGAATGGAAATCCTTTATGGAAAAACCTTAGAGTACGCTAACCTCACCGGCAAAGAAAAAGTGTTAGACGCATACTGCGGCATAGGCAGCATCTCACTATTTTTAGCCCAGCAAGCAAAAGAGGTGTTAGGAGTGGAAATAGTGCCACAAGCCATAGAAGATGCAAAGGAAAATGCAAAAATAAACGGCATAAAAAATGCCCACTTTAAAGTAGGAAAAGCGGAAGAAGTTATAGTGGATGAAGCTAAAAAAGGAGAAAAATATGATGTGGTAGTAGTAGACCCACCAAGAAAAGGGTGCGATGAAAAGCTGTTAGAGGCAATACAAAAGATATCACCGCAAAGGATAGTTTACGTATCCTGCAATCCCTCAACCTTAGCTAGAGATTTAAAGCATCTATGCCAGGAAGGGAAGTATGAGATAAAGCAAGTTCAACCAGTGGACATGTTCCCTCACAGCGGACATGTGGAGTGCGTCTGTCTGCTGAACAAGGTTGATTAAAGAAGAACCTACCCATATTTTTAGGAGTATGGACTCTAGATTAACGGAATTAAACTACTACACCGTAGGTTGGGTCAATTATTTTGCAGTTGCTAAAACTACAAAGAAAATCTCTATGCTAGAAATGTGGGTTAGACGCAGGCTGAGAGCATGTATCTGGAAACAGTGTAGAAAGGTTAAAACCAAAGGTAAGAACCTTATGAAACTGGGACTACCAAAATATAAGGCATGGGAATTTGCTAATACGAGAAAAGGCTATTGGAGAATATCCAACAGCCCAATTTTAAATACAACTCTAAATAATAAATATCTTGAGAATCTAGGATACAAAAGCATATCTAATAGATATCATCTAATGCATAATTCTTAATGAACCGCCGTATACCGAACCGTACGTACGGTGGTGTGAGAGGACGCTGAATAAAATAATTATTCAGCTCCTACCCGATCTTTATTTGCTATATTGAAATATCAAAAGCCTGACCCCCTTTTTTCTGCAATGGTTGACAATGCAGAGCGTGAAGGAAAAAGGCAACGTATCGCTAAGATGGCTGAGTTTATAGATGAGCAAACAGAAGAGTTGGAAGAATATGATGAGCAGCTGGTAAGAAGGCTTATTGAGAAAGTGACAGTTTTTGAAGAGAAGTTTAAGGTTGAATTTAAGTCCGGAGTCGAGAGTGAGGTATAAAAAATAGCGCTTTTAGCTGACCACCAATCAAGAGACAGAGCTTGATTGGTGGTCCTTTGTCTGAAGTTAATTGAATATTGATGCCATGAAGTATATAATTATATTAACAATGCTGTTGATATTGAGATTGTTTAGGAGTGGACAACATGAAAGGTGTAAATAGATTACTTGAAGAAGTGATACAAGATTTCCTAAGTTTATCAAGGTAAAGGGGATGAAATGGAGAATGAAGGATGTTTATCCAACACCAAAGGATTTGTATGATTATGAATATTACATGAAGAGCAGACCACATGTTGTTATACTGGGTGCAGGTGCGAGTTGTGCAGCAATCCCAAATGGAGACAAGAATGGCAGAAAAATATCTGCAATGAATGGTTTCATTGAAAAGCTTGGATTGACAGATATACTAGAAAAAATTAATATAAACACTTCTTCGGGGAATTTAGAAGATATTTATATGGAACTTGATGAGCGCAGTAAAACAGAGCCTAATTGCATGGATGTCAAGCATGAATTAGAGGAAGTCATCCATGACTACATGACAAGCTTCAAGTTGCCTGAAAGTCCTACAGTTTATGACTATTTGATTATGGGACTAACTTCAAAGGATTTAATTGCAACCTTTAATTGGGATCCGTTATTGGTTCAGGCTTATGCTCGCGCTATGGCTTATACTACCAATCTGCCACAGTTAGCTTTTTTACATGGAAATGTTGCAGTTGGGTGTTGTTTAGAGGATAATGTTATGGGCAATGTTGGGATGCCATGTAGATGTGGTAACCCCCTTGCTCCAACAAAGCTATTATTTCCAATAAAGAATAAAGATTATGCCAGTGATATATCTATATCAAAGTCTTGGAAATCATTGAATAATGCGTTAGAGGTAGCATATATGGTTACTATTTTCGGATATAGTGCACCTAAAAGTGATGTAGAAGCTATTGCAATGTTGAAAAAAGCATGGGGTGCGGCAGAAGAGAGAAAGTATGAGGAAATAGAAATAGTTGATTTGCGTGATGAATATGAGGTTATAGAGTCGTGGGAAGATTTTATTCATACGCATCATTATTCGTATCATAACAGTTTTTTTACAACAACAATAGGGAGGTGCCCTAGGAGGAGTTGTGAAGCAACATTTGATAGACTGATGAGTGATCAATGGTTAGAACCAGATAAAGGATTTAAATCGAATATGGATTTCTCCGACATAGATAAATTGACATGTGATTTAATAATTGATGAGGAGCGTAAAAAGGGAACAAATCAACTCCTCTTAGATCCATATGTGTAGATGTATTAAATGGCGAAATGAAAGTTACCTGTATAATAACTGATAAATAGGAAATTAGGAGATGGCTTATGAAATTATATTCTGAAAGGCATGGTATAAGAGCACCACTGGAAAAGACATATTCTATTAACAGAGATATGTATTCATTAATTTTAGATTGCTGTAAAAGGTATCAAAAAAACTTAACACATATTTTCACTCTAAACTGTCATCATGACTTTACAGATAGTAATTATGTTGCATTTGATGAAAAAGGATTTATAACTAGAATTAAAATAAGAATCCCGTCTCTTTTTCGGGATGAGTATGATAGGATTTGCACGCCAGCATATGACGATGAATATGATCAGTATGCACTTTTAGACCTCATTGAGTTCTTTGCACAAAATATTAAGGATATCTCTGAACGATGGAATAATGAGAAATACCGAAACTACCAAACGATAGACTGTCTTAATTCTTCAGATATATTTAAAAATTTCCAAGAGGCAATAAATGAAATATTTACTGAGTCGGGATTACTTTATGAACTAACTGATGAAAAGATTATAGAAAGAATTGTTGAGAACAGCCCACTTACAACGGAAATTGAAAGCAATTTTGCAGCAGTACATGAAGTAGGAACAAGAGAGTTGTTGAAAGATGCTGTTGCATTATATAAGACACCAAATTCTGCAGCACGACAAGATTCAGTGGAAAAGATATGGGATGCGTTAGAACGTCTAAAAACTTACTATACAACATTAGATAAGAAACATTCATCAGAAAAAATAGTAAATGATATGGCTAATGGAAATGATGATTTTGCCGATTTGTTTAATAATGAATTTAAGATGTTGACGGACATTGGAAATAAATATCGCATACGGCATCATGAAACTAATAAGATTGATATTACTAATGTCCGTTATTACGACTATCTTTTCAATCGTTGTTTATCACTAATTGCACTTGCTATACAATATTTGAGGTAAAAAAAACACTGATTATGTACTATTCCTTTGATAAAGGAAAATTCGACAAAACCGTAGATGTGTTATTAGGCTGAAATAAAAATAAAACTACATATTCTTACATTTACAGTATGATGACATTACGAAAGATTTGGAAAGAAAATTCTTTAGAATAATTCCAATTTGTCGATGAATTTATGAGCATAATGTGTTTTGTTTACGGATATAGTGGATATATTCCCACATACCGATAGTGCTAAAAATGCTATGGATATGTTTCCTTATACCGATAACACTAATGACATCAATGCCATCAACTCGGGTCATGTAGAGTGCGTGGTGTTGATAGAGAAAATTTAAAGCATAGGCAAGGGGGCAGGCCAGCCTGTGTAAGCAGCAGAAAGGAACTCCCCCGCAGAGGTAGGCTTGACCTTTAGTGTCAACCCGTTAGTATATGGCTACCCATAATATCAGTATAAAGGATGAAATAAAATGAAGAAAACAAGAAACTCCAACAGAAACTACAACAACAAAAAAAGAGGACACAAACCCTCCTCAAAAAAAGAAACAATAGAAGCTAACTGTATAGACTATGATTCAGAAGGAAAAGGCATCATATCTTACAACAATCAACAGATACCCATCCCCAACCTTCTAAAAGGCGAAACTGCAAAAATTGAAATCATTAAAAAAGGGAAGTTCATCACAGGAAAGATTTTAAAGGTTATAAAACCGTCCGCCAAAAGAATTAAAGCCAAATGCAAACATTATGAAAAATGTGGAGGATGTCAGCTCCAGCACATATCATATGAAGATCAAGCCCAGCTAAAACAGAGTTTGGTAGAAAGATTAATGAAACCCTTTGGCAAAGCAAACCCTATCATTAAGATGGACAACCCCTATGACTATCGCAACAAAATACACGCTACATACTCCTACAAAAACAAAGAGATAGTATCGGGTTTTTACGAAGAGCAAAGTCACAGAGTAATCCCTGTTGAAAGGTGCCTCATTCAAAGCAGCAAGTCAGATGAGATAAACAAAACCATAAGAGAACTTATGAAATCCTTTAAATTGAAAGCTTATGACGAAGAAAGAGACACAGGACTTATAAGACACGTGCTAGTTAAAGTAGGATTTGCCACAAAGGAAGTAATGGTAGTACTAGTTACAATAGGCCCCATGTTTCCATCAAAAAATAACTTTATAAAAGCACTCCGTAAAAAGCACCCTGAAATAACAACAATCATCCAAAACATAAACAGCAAAAGAACCAGCATGGTGTTAGGAAACAGAGAAAAAGTCATTTACGGCAAAGGAACCATAAAGGACACATTATGCGGATACACCTTTAATATATCATCAAAATCCTTCTACCAAGTAAACCCCACCCAAACAGAAAAACTATACGGCAAAGCCATAGAAATGGCAAATTTTAAAGGAAATGAAGTGGTCATGGATGCTTACTCCGGCATCGGAACAATAGGCATAATCCTAAGCGAGAAAGTAAAATCAGTAATAGGAGTAGAGCTTAACAAAGATGCAGTAAAAGACTCAATAAAAAATGCCAAACTAAACAAAGTCCAAAACGCCCGCTTTTACGAAGGAGATGCCGGAGAATTTATGCTCCACATGAAAGAAGAAGGGCAAAAACTAGACGTAGTAGTAATGGATCCACCAAGAAGCGGCAGCGACGAAAGGTTTCTATCGTCACTAGTAAAAATAAGCCCCAAAAAGGTAATATACATATCCTGCAACCCTATAACTCAATCAAGAGATATTAAGTTTTTAATTAAGCATGGATATAAGGTAAAAGAAATACAACCAGTAGATATGTTTCCCCACACAGCCCATGTTGAGTGTGTGGTGTTGATGTCAAGAGTAGATAAATAGAAGTGCTGGAAAAGCCTATAAACAAAGGGGATCCAGATATTGAGTTTTTCTCGCGGCCATCTTGCCGGAGGTGCTCATATCAGGAAACCCTTAATTTTGCTGTTTACGGGAACATATCAACTGCCCTGAAAGCGATAGGATTGAGTTGACAGATTAGATAACGCCTATCTTGAAGGAGGTTGAGTTGACAAGATTATTATTTGGTAAGTTGTGTGGAGTGCATTAATTTTAATTTGCTAAAATGATACAATTGTTACAAATAGAAAAATTACACCTCGTGAAAAACATTATATGTTATTTAGACTGTCGAGTTGAGCAATACCCTCATAAAATTAAAACAGGCAAACCTGTGAAATTTTAAAAAATAATCTTGAAACATAACTATTTTTATGAGATATATAGTAATAGCTTATGCCATAAAAGGAGTGAACTGTTAGTATCCAATGTTTTCCTTGCAATTATGGGTAAATGTTAATATAATGTACTTTTAAAGAGGAGATGAGATAAGATAGTGAAGATATTTTCGTTCTTTTCAGGAAGTGGTTTTTTAGATTTGGGATTTGAAACAAATGGTTTTGAAATAGTATTTGTCAACGAGATTGATCCAGAATTTATGCGAGCATATCAATATTCTAGACAACAAATTGGAATGAATCCACCGGTATATGGATATGACAACGGTGATATCAATGCATTTCTAAATGAAGAAACAAAACGAAATGAATTAATTAATAATATTAATGCAGTTAAAGATAGTGGAGAACTGGTGGGATTCATCGGTGGTCCGCCGTGCCCTGATTTTTCTGTTGGGGGCAAGAATAGAGGAAGAGAAGGAGAAAATGGGAAATTATCACTTTCGTATATTAATCTGATTATTCAACGACAGCCGGACTTCTTCCTTTTTGAAAATGTAAAAGGATTATGGAAAACAAAGCGTCACAGACAATTTTATGATGAGTTAAAGATAATGTTGCATAATGCTGGATATAAAACGACTGAAAAATTAGTTAATGCGTTGGAGTTTGGTGTTCCCCAAGACAGGGAGAGGATTCTTCTATTTGGGGTAAAAAGTGAACTTCTTGATAATAGTCGACGAGGCGGCACCCTAGTAGATTTTCCTTGGCAGAGTCGTCAGATATATACAATGGAAGATATAAATCGTTATGACTGGCCTGAACCACAAGATTTTTTGGAGGGTGGCGAAAGACCAATGCCTTCTGGAATACCACGAGAGCTAACTGTCCAACATTGGTTTGAGACGAATCACGTAAATACTCATCCGAATGCAAAGCACTACTTTACTCCGAGAGCTGGCTTGCCTAAGATGCAACGATATCAAGAAGGGGATAGCAGTAAAAAAAGTTATAAAAGACTACATCGGTGGAGGTACTCTCCAACTGCAGCGTACGGGAATAATGAGGTTCATCTTCACCCGTACTATGCGAGAAGACTATCTGTAGCTGAAGTATTGGCGATTCAATCATTGCCGGAAAACTTTGTTTTGCCACCGGACATGTCTTTGACAAGCATGTTTAAGACAATAGGAAATGGTGTTCCATATATACTTTCAAGTGGAATAGCAAGAACCATAAATGACTATCTTTTAGAACTGAATGTTCGGAATTAACAAAAAGACACTGCACTTCTTACCTAAAGAGAAGTGCAGTGTCTTTTTAATCAGTTACCATATACATCGTCTAAGAACGATTCAAGGAACTCCTCTGTTATTCCCTTGAGTCTACGCTCTTGACAAAGGCCCAACAATTCACTAACGGCAGTATAGGGCATATAAAATGCACGGAGATGAGAGAATTCAGGTTTGTTGATTTCTCGCACGACCTTGTCGCGCATCTCATCGGGGGCTACAATGACATATCGCATGCTACTATATTCTGGTAAAGTCTTTTTGAAATTGGACATGCGAGTCAAACCAGGGGTAACTCCAGTAGATTGCTCAACTTCAAATACAGCTGGTATGCTTTTATCTCCAAGCCAGATTGCATCAATATGCTTCCCGGCATCTACAGCACCACTGAAGGCACCTATGGTAGGAATGTCGTTTAATTTAGTAACAATATTATCATGCTCAGAAAGTGATTTTCCCTTATAGCGAATTCCAGTGTCGTTTTGGGCAATAAAAGTTTTTAACGAAAAACAGGAACCAATTTCATAGATGGCCATTTGCATTTGAGAATGAATTTTTACTTCATCTGTATCTACTTTGCCTGTTCTTGTAGTGCTTGTAGGCAGTTCTAAAGCATTATAAACCACATTCTTAGAAGGAATTTCATTGATTTCAAGATGCTCCAAGTCTTTCTCACATAGTTTTCCTAAAGTATGTGGTTCTTCAGGCAAATAAATTATATGTTTGTGACCAGACTTAATTTTTGTTTTTCCTTGCATTAATTCTATGCGACCGGGATAGCAGTAATAAAAGGGGGGCGTATGGCAAAGAAGTGTTTCCAACGCTGATCTGGTATTATAAGATGCACCAAGGATTCTATCAATATTAATAGGCGTCCCTTCGGAGATTGCATTGGCGATACGGTTAATCATAGCCATGGATATTGACTGGACAGTAGAGGTCTTTCTTGTTTCTCCTTTTGCTGGATTCCAGCGTTTAATCATAATAGGACCATAAGGCGTGGTTACATCTTCGATGGATACAACTGTTTGTGTAGAAGCGTTAATATATGGATATTCTTCCACTTTTGAAAGTGCGTTTATCAAGTTTACAATGGAACCGACGGTTACAACGTTATCTGGGGTTATGGACATAATTTTTCTCCTCTCTACTATTTTATTGTTTAACTATAAATAAAGAATATCACAAAATTCCGGTTATTCATATATTAAAGCGTTGCTAAACATGGAGTTTTAAGAGTGGAGAACTTTAAAACAGATTTTCAATCTATTAAACCATTGTTTTTTTTTAGGTGTATGGAAAAATATCTACTATTAAAAATGATACAGGGTTGAGTTGACACGTTAGATAATTTTATAGGGTTGTGGAGATAGAATAGATGTGTGGTTTTGTTTTTGTTTGCGAAGAAAACACATGCTGAAGCCGTAGTATTACTTGACATGAAAGTAGTTTCAAACTCCTTAAGAATGGTGTGCTTACGGTGTTTTAGGAGGGTTATAAGGATGAGTTTATGCGATATAGTATAGATTTCAAGTGTGTATTAAGGTAGTTTAAATACTGGAAGGAGATATGCTCACCATTGTAGTTGGGGGTTTGTTTTATATTTAAACTATTTTGCAAAAGTAAAGTCACAATTTGTATATCAGCATATGACTACACTACTAAATCTAACTGGATAAAATCCAAACTTTATGGTATATTTAATCTCGAAAGGAGGGGTAAATTGAATTCTATTACAAAACTTCATACCGAAATATTCAGCAAACAATACTATGATTTTATAGAAAAAAATGTTCTTGGAGAGTTTGAAACTGCTAAGATATTAGGTCAATTTTACACAAATTTTAATGTTGCACGTAAAATGATAACTGAAGTTATTGAGAATTATCATTTTAATCAGCCTACAATCAAGATAATTGATCCATTTTGCGGCGATGGAAGACTACTGAAGTTATTTATTGAATTGTTATCTGAAAAGGGTCTTAAAGATATAAAACTTGAAATTGAAATATGGGACATCTCTTTAGATAATGTTCAGGAAGCCGAAAAAGGAATAAAAGAAACAGCTACCCAATACTCGGTTGATATATCTACAACAAAGAGAGTTGCAGATGCATATATAAATTATAGGTCATTTTCTTGTGGGTTTGATATTTGTATTACAAACCCTCCTTGGGGAATATTAAAACCTCAAAAGGTATTCAACTCAAAACACAATGAGATAAAAATTGAAGAATACAAAGCAGCTATAAGCACTTATGATAGCTATATGAAGCAAGAGTTCTACTTGTCACAACCGACATCAAAATTCGGGAAATGGGGAACGAATCTATCAAGATGTGGTGTGGAAGTTGCTTTGCACCTTGTACAACAAAAAGGTGTGTGTGGATTAGTTTCCCCGGCTTCCTTGCTTAGTGACCAGGTTTCTGTGCCATTAAGAAGGTGGATTTTTCAAAATCATAAAGTGTTTAATATTAACTATTATCCTGCAGAAGCTAAACTATATGGAAAGGCTGATACATCAAGTATATCAATGGTATTAAAAAAAGGTGAAGAAGAACCAAACATTTGTGTATCTTTATTCAATCGGGAATTAGAATGTAGGACACACTTGTTAAATGAGAGTGAGTATGATTATATTAAGCAACAGTCATATACGTTTCCATTTGCTATTGGCATTGAAAAAATTCCGTTACTGATGAAATTTGAGCAGTTTAGGACAATAGAATATTACTCAAGCTTGTGGGGGGTAAAGTTTACGAGAGAGATCGATGAAACGCGCATCTCAGAAAAACTGAAAGAAACCGGGAATATTGTTTTTATCAAAGGATATATGGTTGACAGATTTGGAATTGATATAAATCCGATTAAGTATATTGATGAATCTATTGTTACTGTTCCTGCATCAGTATATAAAGACAAAATTGTGTGGCGTGATGTTGCAAGATTATCTTCAAAACGAACAATGAAAGCAGCTATTGTTAAAAAAGGCTATATAGCAGGAAATTCATTAGGGACAGCGTACTTAGGAAGTGATAATTTGAATTTGCTAAAGGCGTTACTCGTAATAATGAATTCTTTCGTTTTTGAAATGCAGGTAAGAGCTCTTTTAACAACAAATCATGTATCAGCTGGAATAATAAAGAAGCTTAAAATTCCTAAGATAGATAAACATACAGAATACATTGCTGCCATGTATGATAAATTTTTAGAAGGTGAGAAAATCACAGAGCAAGATTTAGAGTGTACAGTAGCTAAAATTTACAAACTAAGCAAAGATGAATTTTTTGACTTACTATCAATTTTCCAGATAGATGAAGACGAGAAGGAACTATTACGCAGAAGCGCAAATAGGATTCTGAATTATGAAAGGTTGGTGGATTATGATAGGTAACCATTATGCTTCAAAGTTAAGTGAGTTAGATTTGGAAATAATAAGTCATGTTCCTCAAGGTGGAAATTGGAAGAACATACCTGAATACGTACCTTCTAAAAGATTAGAACAAATAAGGCAGAGCTATAAAGATGGGAAAGGCAGCAGATCAACTTACTATGGCAGGTTAAGAAGTGAAATGCCATCCTACACAATAAACACCTATTTTACCAGACCGGGTAATGGATGTCACATTCACTATGAACAGAATAGAACACTTTCACAAAGAGAGGCAGCTAGGTTACAATCATTCCCAGATAGTTTTACTTTTGTGGGCTCTAAAACAGCCGTTAATAATCAAATAGGAAATGCAGTTCCGCCACTACTAGCATATCAAATTGCCGAAAGGATTCCATTTAAAGGACAATTTGTTGACTTGTTTAGTGGTGCTGGAGGACTAGCATTAGGTTTTATTTGGTCGGGTTGGAAAGCTATTGTTGCAAATGATATTGATAAGTATGCTATCGAAACTCACAAAATTAATATTGGTGAAGATGCAATTTTGGGAGACATTAACGATAATGAAGTTGTGGCGTATATTGTAGATAGATGTAAAGAAGCTAAGAAAAAAAATCCCCATTTGCCACTTTTTGTTTTAGGAGGGCCGCCATGTCAAGGATTTTCAACTGCTAATACTAGAAGGGGAGCGGATGATTACAGAAACTGGCTATTTAAAGGCTATTCTAAAATCTTAGAAGAAATTAAGCCAGAAGGTTTTATATTTGAAAATGTTACAGGGATTTTTAACTTAGAAAAGGGAAAATTTCTAGAAATGATAAGAGATGACCTAAGTCAGCATGTTGGATCACTAAAAATAGATAAGTTGAACAGTGTTGAGTATGGTATACCTCAAAGAAGAGAAAGAGTTATCATTGTGGGTGGAAAAAATGAATGGGTAGATACTATGAAGATGGAGCCTATAACAAAGAACCCAAAATTCAAAGAGGAGTGTTCACTACATAGAGCAATAAGTGTAGAAGATGCACTTTCAGATTTGCCTAAAATTGAGCCAACCGAAGATGGTAGTGATAGAAATTATGCATCAGAACCTAGAAATGTATATCAGCAATTTATGAGGGGCGGATTATCAGCAGAAGAGTATTTATTTAATATTAAATAAAAAGGGCAGTAAACCTATTAATTGGTTTGCTGCCTTTAACAATTTATTCTCTTGAATACCTGCTGTCGTCCCAGTTGTCTGATAACGTTTTTGCGGTCATATCCATAATTTTGAACATAGTATTTTTAACTTTAACAAAATCAGGGTAATTCTCTATTAACTCATAATCTATCTCGTTTAAAAATTCCTCGAGGTCAATATCTTTCATATCATCATAGTCAAGGATTGAAATAAGTTTATTATTTATTTGCTGAATATCCCTAGATGTATCTTCTAAATTGTCTAAAGCTGAGTTTTTTAAATTCTCAATTGAATCATTAGTGAAGAGATATCCATTACGATTTTCTTTATTAGCATACTCTGCTAATGATTCAAAAGCTATCCTTATTTTACGTATCTTTTGTATGTTGACATATTTTAATGTACTGGCTGTATCGCTGAAATTGGCTTTCACAATGTGATTGTTAATTTCTGCCGTATTGAGTTTATAGTCGAAATTTGCATAGCTCAAGTTTAAAAAAGTGAGTAGAAACAAATAGTGTTTATTCACCAGAAATTCATTCAATAACATCATTGCTACATTCCGATTATCCCTCATAACTCTTGTTAATCTTAATGCTGTTTCAGTATCAAAGACTTTATCCTTGGTGTACTTCCATATAGACTGTGCATACCAAGTTACAACTTTTTCACCTTTTGATTCAGCTTCAATTAAGTGTTTTACATCAGAATAGTACATTCTATTATTCTTGGCACTATTGCAAGGCGCACAAAGCAACTGGAATTCTGGGCGATGACTAAACCCTAGTGAAATCGGTCCAATATGATCTGCACTACATGGGCGAGGGTGCGTATGTCCATCACCATCATTTGCGCAAGGTTCCTTTTTGATTTTTGAATTGGAGCTAATGTATCCCATTAGTTTGTTTGCAGTAATCCAATTTCCATCAACCCAGTTTTCAAATGCTCGCCTGTCTGTTGAATATGAAGCTAAATTTTCTTTGGACCTACCTTTATCAGCATTGCTTCTACAACATCGATTAAAAGAGTGAAAACCATCAAGTCGGTCTGGAGCATTAGACATTGCTCCTGGACCGAGCATGCTGGGTTCTGCAGCTATATAGACTTTATCTAACCAATCTGTCCAAGAATCAATAGAGTTTGGAATTTCCGAAAAAGTAGGAAATTGTTTGCATTTAAATAATACTGGTAAATCATCAAATATTTGTGCTCCGTAAGTGTCATAGAAAGATACGATGAAGTCGAGGACATGTGTTAAATCAGAGATTTCAAATGTATCATCAACGTAGTCTAGCTTTCTAACACGTTTTATAAAATTGCTTGATAAGTAACTATATCTAATATCCATGACATTGCCGCAAACTTTACAGGGTTTACGTCCAGTAGGATGTATGGTTTTTGCCACTGTACTTATCCAATGGTTTGCTGATGTGCTAATTCCAACTTGACTGGCCTTCTTCTTCCACCATGATAAGCGCTTATTATGAGTAAATTGAAATTTACCGGACCCTCTATTAGAGGGTGCTTCCCATTGAATGCTACCATCATCGAGTCTTAAATCAGGCATCCCCTCGTAAGCTGGATTCTTTGCGATTTCTTCCTCATACTCAATAAATTTCTCATTAGCATCATAGTTATATTTTTTTGCCCCTTTCTTAGCCAATTTTCCACCTCTTTTCACTATTTTTTCTAATTTTATCAGACTATTATATAAATGTACATACTAGAGTAATATTTAAAGTAAAATTGCTTGACAAAAACGGATAAGTGTGTAAAAGTGAAAAATAAGTTATATGAACGAGATGGTAGTGTTACGGTATCAAAATCAATGCTAATGATAGTTCGATGTGTGGATAAAGCCGTTGCTTAGATGATGTCCTAAGTCTTTGAGAGAACACTATAAGGAAACAAATATATAAATTATGATATATAGTTGGATTCTGGGATAAAGATTTCAAATACTGTTTAAAATCCTCAAATATCTTTTGTTTTTTGAGAATTGACTCTTACTGATCTTGTGAATAGGACAGATATTGCAAACAGGTGTTTAGTTAAAAGTGAACCAGTTTCCTATGATGAATCTTAATTTTGAGCAGAGTTTACATAAGGGTTCATTGTTGATTGGTTATAGTAGGCTGCCTTTGTTTTTAAAAAGGTTGTTGAAAATGATTGTATAATCAGCGTTAAGTCCAATAATCCGGGAGCTGTAAAACAGGGTTTATATGAGGGGGAGTGCTATGGCGGCAAATCGTTCTTTTACTGACTACGTCTCGAGCAGGTTTTATAACGAATTTTATTCTGCTACAGAAAAGTATATTGAAAAAAACCCAGACAACTTACATTTAGACTTGAAAAATGTAAAGCATATTGGGGAAATCTCTCTTTCAGAAGTTGAAGTCAAATTTGTATCTGTGAGGGACTTTCCGGAGCTCAATATTGAGTTTGATGTTATCGTAGATGCAGAAATTGTGGTCAACGAGGGTGATTACCACTACGATGATTACGATCTATTTAATAAGTGGTTTTTGTTACGATGCTCTGGGGATTTAGGATGTAGCCTGGATGATTTTGCAATCAGAGAAATATGTCTCTACAGCCAAAAGAACAAGAACCACCAACCGTTATCGGACTCGTTGGTTCCTTATATTAAAAAGGAACAGCTTGATGCTGTAGCCAATGATTTTTTGCAAAGGCACTATCCTGAGGTCTTGAAAAAACCTATGCCGCTTGAACCAAAAAAACTTGCTGAAAAAATGGGTCTAGAAGTGATACTAAGGGATATAACAGAAGACTTATCTATTTTTGGGCAGATATTTTTTCACGACAGCGAGGCAGATTTCTATGACCCAGATGAGCATGAATACATAAGTACATCAGTCAGAGCCCAGACTATATTTGTTGATCCTAAAGCCTATTTTCTGCGAAATCTAGGTGCTGTAAATAATACCATTGTTCATGAATGTGTGCACTGGGACAAGCACAGAAAAGCATTTGAACTAGAAAGACTCTATAATAGCAGTGCAACCAAAATAAAGTGTCAGGTAGCTGGAGGAATAAAAAACAACAATAAAGAGGCTACTGATTGGATGGAATGGCAAGCAAATGCCCTAGCGCCAAGAATCCAAATGCCCCTAGCTATGTTTAAGACAAAGGCTTTTGAGCTTATTAAGCAGTATAAACAACAATCTGGAACCACCATGCTTATTGATGTGATGGAACCAGTTATAGATGCTTTAGCTACTTTTTTCTGCGTATCTCGTATTGCAGCAAAGATTCGCATGATTGATGCCGGGTATGAAGAAGCAATAGGTACATTTACATACTTAGATGGTCGCTACATTAAACCTCATGGTTTTAAAAAAGGTTCGCTAAAGAGAAATCAAACTTTCTCTATCGGCGCAGTAGATGCAGCAATCCAGAGTATGTCTAATCCAGAGCTAAATGCGCTTGTTAAAGATGGTAGTTACCAATATGTAGATGCGCACTTTGTCTTGAACCATCCAAAATATCTAGAGAAAGATCTGTCTGGGAACACCAGATTAACAGATTATGCCCGGACTCATATGGATGAGTGCTGTATAGTATTTGATCTGTCTATTGAATCTAATGTCAGAGAAAGATATCACAGCGAATGTTTCTTGAACAGAGACCAAACTTCAAATATCAGCCTTAGCATAAAATACGGAGGCGGGTATGAACACTCTACTCAAGAAAAGAAAGTCAAATTACTAGCTGATGAATTGGCAGAAAACGCCCGTATATATGGCGAACTTCCTACGAGCTATACCAGCTCGCTGAAAATGGTAAAGAAATGGAGAGGTGTGACTTTTAAAGAACTTGGGGAGAGGACCAAGCTCAATGAACGTACGATTCGAAGAATCGTTAATGGTGAAGAGAAGTGCTCTATCAATTCGCTTATCTTGCTCTGCTTGAGCTTACACTTGCCGCCAGAGATTAGTAACCACATTATAAGTAACTCACCGGTTTCATTAAATTTAACTGATCCAGATCATCAATGGTACAGCTTTGCTTTAACTCATCTTTCCAGCCAAACAATGGATGAAATAAGAACTTTTTTACAGCAGCATGGTGCTAATCCTTTATAAAATATATTTTTTTTTAGAAAAGCGGACAGAGATTGTCCGTTTTTTTTAATGTCTATTTTTAGACGAACCCTACATCAACCTTATTTGAGGTTTTTGTAGGGTTCTTTTTTTGTTTAATTTTAATACATCCTAATTTTTTTCACTCCTCAAAAGCGGACATACAGTGACCGCTTTTATAAGGTTATTATCTAGTAAACTTAAACCAGAAGCATAAGAAGTACTTTTCAAAAAGCAGCTGAAAGACTCGCGTTTTAAAAAAAAACGGTGAGTTTTTTGGCTGATTGTCATGCCCTTTTCTCTCCGAGAGAGGGGCCAAACATGTTAAAAAAGTACAAAACAAGCCAAAAGAAGAGAACGCACTACATCTATTATCCCGCTGAAGGGGGACAAATCGTTATTACTCCAGGAGAAAACGGAGTTACTGAAGCAGACATCTCACTGCTTCATTCTATTGACGACAATGAAGTGGACGCACACAACCGCTACGTGTATAAGATCAGTGCTCATTTAGATGCATATTGCAACGGTGAAAATGAGTCAGTAGATGATCGTAACAAATACCTAGCAGATGAAAGTTTAAACCCTGAGAGCATTTGTATTGACGCAGAGGAAGAAGGCGAGCATCAAGAAATGCTGGGTAAACTTACTCAAGCTATGGATTGTCTTTTGCCGCAGCAGAAAGAACTGTTTAAGAAAGTATATATGGACAAGCGTTCCAACACAGACATCGCTGCTGAAGAAGGCGTAACGGAAGCGGCAATCCGGAAACGGCTAAAAAAGATCCATGCAAAATTAAGAAAAAACTTTTCCTAAAAAGGGGTTCGAATAGTCTATTATTTTCGCTTATTGATGAGGGGCAAATTAATCGCCCTTGGAAAGGAGTCGGAAAATGAGCCTTAAACACAAAGTCACAATCAATGTGACAAAGCCCGGTAGCGACAAAAACCCTGTAATTGAAAGCAGCAAGAAAACCGTCCGAAGTAAGATGCTTGATTGGTTACTAGGAAAAAATGTGGGTTTACTTGTGATTACACCCGGTGATTCAGTCGAGACGGTGGAGATCAAAGAACTAAAGGAAGGAGGTGCGGGCCATGAAAGGTACCCTTCAAGTTGCAAAGGATCTTAGGAAATTGGCAGACAGCATTGAAGCATTAGCAAAAGAGCAACAGGCAGATGGTGCAGAAGCGGCAACAAAAAAGAAGAAGCCTAGCTTTAAGGAAGTCAGGGGTGCACTGGCCAAACTATCGCAAAGTGGAAAGCAAAAAGAAGTCAAAGAACTCATAACTGGCTTTGGTGCTAAGAAACTCAGTGATATTCCGGAAGACAAGTATGCAGAGATCCTAGAGAAAGCCGGTGAGATTTAATGGCGGCTCATGCTTTGCTTTCCGCTTCAGGGGCTCACAGATGGCTCCACTGCAGCCCGAGTGTCAGGCTGG
This sequence comes from Proteinivorax tanatarense, assembly GCF_040267685.1. Taxonomy (GTDB): domain Bacteria; phylum Bacillota; class Proteinivoracia; order Proteinivoracales; family Proteinivoracaceae; genus Proteinivorax; species Proteinivorax tanatarense. The sequence continues at coordinate 2,608,951 of NZ_CP158367.1, read as the reverse complement.
AAGAAGAGATAGAGGATACCACCAGCCCCTATGCCATGGAGGGAACTTTCATGCATGGGTTATCAGAGCTGTATCTGCATCATCATCTAGGTCACATCCAGAAAGCCGCTTTTAAAAAAAACCTTAAGCAGATGCACAAAAGTGAGTTCTACTCAGAGGAAATACAGACAGCGGTGGATGAGTATGTAGCAGCTGTGGTTGAGAGAATTAACGAAGCCAGATCCAGTTGCAAAGACCCACTTATTCTAATTGAAGAAAGACTGGACTACAGCCCGTGGGTTAGGGAGGGCTTTGGGACTGGCGATGTGGTAATTGTAACAGACGATGTGTTGGAAGTAATTGACCTAAAGGGAGGCAAAGGCGTGGCAGTTTCTGCAGTTGGGAATCCCCAAGCTCGGCTCTATGCTTTAGGAGCGATTAACACCTTTGGCGTTCTCTACGACATTAAGGCGGTTAGGATGACCATCATTCAGCCGAGACTCGATAACATTTCCACCGATGAAATGGAAGCAAAAGACCTTATAAAGTGGGCAGAGGAAGTTGTAAGGCCAAGAGCAGAAGCAGCCTTTAAGGGAGAGGGAGACTTTAAGCCCGGAGAGCACTGCCGCTTTTGTAAGGTAAAAGCCACGTGCCGAGCTCGCCATGATGAAAATATGAGGTTGGCTTGCATGGACTTTAAAGAACCGGCACTTCTAACAGATGAGGAAATTACAGAAGTGTTACTGCAGGCACAGGAATTTAAGAAATGGGCCACTGATGTAGAAAGTTACGCTTTTGAAAAGGCAAGATGTGGTAAGACATGGCCCGGCATGAAGCTGGTAGAGGGCAGAGCCACAAGAAAGTACACCTCTGAAAAAGAAGTGGCAGAAAAGCTATTAAATGCTGGGTATCCAGAAGAACGGATCTATTCTAAATCCTTATTGAGTCTTACAAAGCTTGAAAAAGAGTTGGGGAAAAAAGAGTTCAGCCAAATTATCGGTGACCTTATTAAAAAGCCACCTGGGAAATTGAGATTAGTACCGGAAGATGATAAACGGCCTGCTGTAAAAAGCAGTGCAGAAATCGATTTTAAAAACAACTTATAAAGGAGTAGTGATAATATATGTCAACCAAAGTAATTACAGGAAAAGGTCTTGCAAGTTATGTAAGTGTAGTTAACCCTAAATCAGTTAATGGAAGTGAACCTAAGTATAGCCTTAGTTTTATCTTTCCTAAAAGTGATAAGACGACCCTAGATAAAATCAATAAAGCTATTGAAACAGCCAAGAAAGAGGGAGTATCCAAGTTAGGCGGAAAAATACCGGCAAATCTTAAAACGCCCATTCGTGATGGTGATGTAGATCGGCCAGAGGATGAAGCTTATGCCGACAGCTATTTTATCAATGCCAATAGCAAAGTAAAGCCGGGGGTAGTTGATAAGGATTTACAGCCAATACTTGATGCTACAGAGTTTTACTCCGGTTGCTATTGTAGAGTGAGTGTCGTGTTTTACGCCTACAATGCTAATGGGAATAAGGGGATTGCTTGTGGGCTTCAAAATATCCAAAAACTAGAGGACGGAGAACCACTAGGCGGCAAGCCAAAAGCAGAAGATGATTTTACCGCTGTTGAAGATGACTTTTTATCCTAGTGGTGATAGGGATGAAAGTGCTTAGTATTGACTTAGAAACCTATAGCAGTGTTGACCTCATAAAAAGTGGAGTCTACCCATATTCTCAGTCAGAGGACTTTGAAATTCTACTTTTTGCTTATGCTTTTGATGATCAAGAAGTACAAGTAGTGGATTTAGTAAGCGGTGAAGCAATCCCAGAAGAGGTTATAGCGGCATTAACGGACGCTACAGTAATTAAGACAGCATATAATGCTCAGTTTGAAAGAACTTGCTTAAAAGCATATCTAGGAATGGACATGCCAGCAGAGCAGTGGAGATGCTCTCAGGCCCATGCACTCACTATGGGCCTGCCGGGACATCTTGATGCAGTGGCTAAGGTGATAGGACTCAAAGAACAAAAGATGAAAGAAGGTAAAGCTCTTATCAGATATTTCTCCATGCCCTGCAGGGCCACTAACACTAATGGCGGGAGAACGAGAAACCTGCCAGTGCATGACAGGGAGAAGTGGGAGTTGTTTAAGTCCTACTGCAAAAAGGATGTAGAGGTGGAACGGGAGATTAGGCGAAAGCTTACTCCCTTCCCCATGATAGATAAGGAGCAGAAGCTATGGGAGTTGGACCAAAAGATAAATGATGGAGGAATAAGGCTCGACAAGGTGTTGGTAGAACACGCCATCAAGTGTGATGAACAGTATCAAAATAAATTGACTAAGGAAGCCAAGGATTTAACGGGGGTAGATAATCCTAATAGCCCTGCCCAGCTAAAAGCTTGGTTGGAAGATATACATGGATTAAAAGTAGATAGTTTAGCAAAAGACGCAGTAGCAGCACTGCTGGATGAAACGGGAGTTGAGGAAGTGAGACAACTGTTGGAACTAAGGCAAGAGATGTCTAAGACCTCGGTGAAAAAGTATGAAGCCATGACAAGAGCCATGAGGAAAGACGAGAGAGCTGGAGGGTTGATTCAGTACTATGGTGCTAATCGCACAGGGAGATTTTCTGGAAGATTAATACAAATACAGAACCTGCCCAGAAACACCATGGCCGACCTAAACATTGCCAGAGAACTTCTGAAAGCTGGAGACTATGAAACCTTAGAGATGCTCTTTGACTCGGTGCCGGACACCCTATCCCAGCTCATTAGAACCGCCTTTATTCCATCAAAAGGTCATCGCCTTATCGTATCAGACTTTAGTGCTATTGAAGCTAGGGTAATTGCATGGCTAGCAAATGAGACATGGGTAATGGAAACATTTAAAGGACACGGGAAGATTTATGAAATGGCAGCAAGCCGCATGTTTGGTGTACCCCTTGAGAAAATTGTGAGGGGCAATCCTGAGTACGAGCTGAGGGCTAAAGGTAAAATAGCAACCTTGGCCTGTGGCTACCAGGGCAGTGTTGGAGCTCTGAAAGCTATGGGAGCTGACAGAATGGGCCTTAGTGAAAGTGAGCTTAAAAGGATTGTGGACGCATGGAGACAAGCCAATCCTAACATTGTGAAGTCTTGGTATGCGATAGAAGATGCAGCTATAAAAGCCGTCAAGGGAAGAACACTCGTAACTATGCGGCACGGACTGAAGTTTTACTACAAAAGCGGAATGCTCTTTATCCAGCTACCCTCAGGCAGAAACCTTGTGTATGTAAAACCAAGAATTGAGATGGATGAGCGGTTTAACAGGGAGAAGCTCACCTATGAAGGCATGGAGCAGACCACTAGAGCTTGGGGTCGCATAAGCACATACGGAGGTCGTCTCGTTGAAAATATTGTTCAGGCGACAGCAAGAGACTGTTTGGCAGAAGCCCTACTAAGGCTGGATGAGAAAGGCTTTAAGATCGTGGCCCATATCCATGATGAAGTGGTTCTAGATGTCCCAAAGGGTGAAAGCTCGCTTAATGAGATAAACCGCATCATGTCAGAGCGGATTCCTTGGGCAAAAGGGCTACCGATGAACGCAGATGGATTTGAAACAGAATACTATATGAAAGATTAGAGAGGAGAATTGTGATGAAGGAAATGAAAACTTTTAACAATACAGAGTTCGGGAAAATAGGGGTGTTAGTCATAAATGGGAAGGAGTACTTCCCTGCAACAGAGTGCGCCAAAATTTTAGGTTATGTGGATCCTTATGATGCTGTAAACAGACATACAAAGGGGTCGGTAAAACACCGAGTCCTTACGAGTGGTGGCGAGCAGAAAATCAACTTCATACCTGAAGGCGATCTATACCGCTTAATTGTAAAATCTAAACTTCCTGAAGCTGAACGATTTGAACGTTGGATCTTTGATGAAGTACTACCTGATATCAGAAAGCACGGGGTGTACATGGCGGACAAGCTGTTGGATGATATCCTTAAAAATCCTGACCTTGGCATTAAGATGTTCACTGAGTACAAGGAAGCCAAGGCAAAGGCAAAAGAACTGGAACTTGAAAATGCAAAAAATAGGCAGATGATTGGAGAGCTTAAGCCAAAGGCCAGCTACTACGACTTGGTATTGCAAAACAAGTCGGTGGTGCCTATAACAGTGATTGCTAAGGATTATGGTATGAGTGGGAGAGCCTTAAACAAGTTACTACATGAGCTGGGGGTCCAGTACAAGATGCATGGCACATGGCTACTGTATCAGCACTATGCAGATATGGGATATACCCAGTCTAAGACCCACGCCATCGATGCGAATAGAAATAAGATGCACACCTACTGGACACAGAAAGGGAGACTATTTCTCTACGATTTACTCAAAAATGAGCAAAATCTGCTGCCACTAGTGGAAAGACAGGAGTCGGCGTAAAGATGGACGATGCTGTAAAATTTTTTATTAAGAGCCTAGGAGGTTATCGAGAATTGCTCCCTAGGCAAACGTTGAAAACATTAAAAGGCCAGGCTCTTTCAGGAAATCTTGAAGGAGCCAAGAAAGGCCTTCAGAGGAAACTAGAGGAGGCAAGGAAGTAATGGTGTTTACCTTATATGCATCAAATGCAACGGGCAATTTATCAAACTGTCTCTATCCAAAGAAGGTAGTTGTAACAGATGAAGCTACTATGCTAGAAGCAATAAAGTTCGACCATGTGACAGCTGAGTACAAAGATAACTATAGAAAAAACGCCAACTTCATCAAGGCGGATAACATTCCCCTTGATTGTGATAATGATCATTCAGATGATCCAAAGGACTGGGTGGAGCCTTTAGACGTGGCCATTTCTTTTGCTGGAGTGCCATTTGTAGCAGCTTATAGCAGAAATCACATGAAGGTTAAAGGTAGTAAGGCAGCTAGACCCCGGTTCCATGTGTACTTTGTGATACCGGAGATTAAAGATGCTACAAAATACGGTGAGTTGAAAAAGAGAATAGCAGCAGTATTCCCGTATTTTGACCACAATGCTTTAGATAGTGGTAGGTTTCTCTTTGGTACAGAGGAGCCAGAGGTAGAGTTCTATGATGGAGATAAGGACATTATTGAATTTTTGGAAGAAGCGGAGTTTGAAAACTGGGAAGAACGTAAGGACGTAGTACCGGAAGGTAGTCGGAATAACCATATGTCTAGATATGCAGCAAGGGCCATCAAGCGCTTTGGTGATACAGAGAAAGCCTACGAGATTTTCCTAAAAGAAGCAGACAAATGTAGTCCGCCTCTTCCTGAAAGTGAGTTAAAACTGATCTGGAAAAGTGCGTCAAGCTTTGGCAAAAAGGTAGTGAAGCAGGAAGGCTATATTCCACCAGAGGCCTACAATCAGGAACTTAAACTAAAACCGGAGGATTTCTCTGATGTAGGTCAAGCAGTGGTTTTGGCTAATGAGTATAAAGGTGTCCTTCGTTTTTCACCATCAACGGACTATATCGCCTACAACGGCAGCTACTGGGAAGAGTCAAAGCCAAAAGCACAAGCTGTATCCCAAGAGTTAACCACGAGGCAACTTGAAGAAGCAGAGATTGAGACCCAAAAAATCATGGCCGAGATGGTGAAAAATGGTGCGGATGGTGTTCTGGAAGAAGTAGGGGCCAAAAAAGCACTGGACAAATTTACAAATGAGCAGGAGAGGTCATTCCAAAAATATGAAAATGCCCTGGCCTATAGAAAGTATGCCATCTCAAGAAGAGATACGAGAAAGATAGCAGCAACCCTAAAAGAAGCACAGCCTATGCTGTCTATAGATATAAAAGACCTTGACACAGATGAGTTTTTACTCAATACCCCAAGTGCCACCTATGACTTAAAGAAAGGCATCAGTATGGAGCCTAGTCCTTCACACTTTATAACAAAGCAGACCGCAGTAGATCCAAGCGATAACGGGAGGTCTGTTTGGCAGGATATGCTGAACATCACATTCTTAAAGGACAAAGAATTAATCGAGTATGTTCAAAGGGTGGCAGGACTTGCAGCCATCGGTAAGGTGTATATTGAAGCACTGATTATAGCTTACGGTGAAGGGAGAAATGGTAAGTCCACCTTCTGGAATGTCATCGCCAGAGTGCTAGGAAGTTACAGCGGCAACATCTCGGCAGATGTTCTAACCGTTGGGAATAGAAGAAATGTAAAACCGGAGCTTGCAGAGGCTAAAGGTAAAAGACTGTTAATTGCAGCAGAGCTTGAAGAAGGAATGAGGCTCAGCACTTCTAATATCAAACAACTCTGCTCTACAGATGAAATTTATGCAGAGAAGAAATATAAGGACCCCTTTGGGTATGTACCAACTCATACCCTAGTGCTATACACCAACCACCTACCAAAGGTGGGGGCCATTGATGAGGGGACATGGAGAAGGCTTATTGTTATTCCCTTTGAAGCCAAGATTGAAGGCAGCAGTGACATTAAGAATTACGGAGATTATCTCTATAAAGAAGCGGGTGGAGCTATCCTTAAGTGGATTATAGAAGGAGCAGAAAAAGTCATTAAAGACGATTTCAAAATAGATCTTCCTAAGAAAGTAAAAGAGGCCATCAAAAGCTATAAGGAAAATAACGATTGGATGGCCCATTTCTTGGAAGAATGCTGCGAGGTTGATGAAAGCTATACAGCAAAATCGGGAGAGGTCTATGATGAGTATCGATCTTTTTGCATCAGAACCGGTGAGTTTACCAGGAGCACTGCAGATTTTTATACGGCATTAGACTCACTAGGTTTTGAAAGGAAAAGGACTAAGAAAGGTGTTATTGTCAGAGGGTTTAGGCTTAAATCAGAATTTCTAAAATAGTGTATTTATCTTAAAGGTGATGGTCGGTGATGGGCATATATAGAACTTTTCTATAGTAGAAAAAAATAATAAATATATATATAAAAGTTATATATATAGGGTCCACCGACCAACACCCTCATATAAGATTGATGCCTTAAAGCCTTGTAAATCAAGGTTTGAAGAAAGGGTGACTGAAAGTGAAAGAAAGAGAAGTGGAACTAAAACTTAAAAAAGATGTGGAGGATATTGGTGGGTTTTGTCTTAAGTTCACCTCACCCGGTATGGCAGGAATGCCAGATAGATTGGTGCTATTTTCTAACGGCAGACTCTTCTTTGTAGAACTAAAGGCACCGGGGGAGAAGCTAAGAGCCCTGCAACTAAAGCGTAAAGAGCAATTAGAGGAATTGGGCTTTAAGGTGTATGTCATAGATTCGTACAAAGGGATCGAGCTGTTTTTACGGGAGGTGATGGCGTGAAATACAAACCCTATGACTATCAAGAGTATGCTAGACAGTGGATTATTGGAAAAGAGAAGTCAGCCCTGATGCTGGAAATGGGGCTCGGCAAAAGTGTTATCACCCTCACCGCCATTAATGACCTACTCTACGACTACTTTGAAATATCTAAAGTGCTAGTAATTGCTCCCCTTCGTGTAGCAGAAAGCACCTGGGAGGAAGAACTGGAGAAATGGGACCACCTAGAGCATATCCGACTCTCCAAAGTGCTGGGAACGGAGAAGGAGAGAATTGCTGCACTTCATAAGCCAGCCGAGGTGTATGTCATTAATAGGGAAAATACTAAGTGGATTATTGACTACTTTGAGAGGAAGACCTGGCCATTTGAGATGTTGGTCATAGATGAACTTTCTAGCTTCAAAAGTCCAAGGGCTAAGCGGTTCAGGGCATTAAAGAAAACAAGACCATTAATTAATAGAATTGTAGGGCTTACTGGAACACCTGCTCCTAATGGATTGATGGATTTATGGTCACAGATTTATCTATTAGACGGTGGCGAGAGGCTAGGAAAAACCATCACCGGCTACAGAGAGCGATACTTTCTCCCGGATAAAAGAAACCAGCATGTGATATTCAGCTATAAGCTAAAAGAAGGAGCAGAGGAAGCTATCTATCAAAAGCTCAATGATATCTGCATCAGCATGAAATCGGAAGACTATCTGAAGATGCCGGAGCTAATGATGAATGTGCTATCCATAAATTTAAAAGATGAAGAGCTTAAGAAATACAAGAAGTTGGAAAAGGAACTGATACTTTCTATAGAGGATAAGGATATCGTAGCCAGCAATGCAGCGGTTCTAATGGGGAAACTTCTCCAAATGGCGGGTGGTGCTGTTTATGATGAGGATAGAGGAGTACAGGAGATACACAAAGAGAAGCTAAAGGCGCTGGAAGATACCATAGAAGCGGCTAACGGAAAACCTGTACTTGTGTTTTATTCCTATAAGCATGATTTTGAGAGGATTCAAAAGTGCATTAAGAGTGCCAGAGTCCTTAAAACAGCAGAGGATATAAAAGATTGGAATAAAGGTAAGGTAGAAGTTTTACTAGCACATCCTGCTTCAGCGGGACACGGTCTTAACCTTCAAGCAGGAGGAAGTACCATCATATGGTTTGGACTCCCTTGGAGCTTAGAGCTCTATGGACAAGCCAATGCCAGGCTCTATAGGCAAGGACAAAAGGAAAATGTCATCGTCCATCATTTAGTGGCTAAAGGCACTGCTGACGAAGATGTAATGAAAGCACTTAGGTACAAAGAAAAAGGACAGCTGGAACTGCTAGAGGCAGTAAAGGCGAGAGTGAGAAAAATCAAAGGAGGAAAATGACAATGGGTGTAAATTTATATAATTCAGAAGGTTATCTGGACCCGACGGTTTATGAAGCATTAACCAATATTGAAAAAGAAAAGAAAGCTAAAAAGCGTAGAAAGATTGTTTTTATCTGTTCTCCCTTTGCCGGAGATATCGAGGGGAATATTCTAAGAGCCAAAAGATATGGACGATTTGCTGTAATCCAAAATGCTGTACCGATTATTCCACACTTGATGTACCCACAGTTTTTAAAAGAAAACGACCCAAAAGAGAGGCAGCTGGGGCTTGGTATGGGTTTGGTACTACTTGGGAAGTGTCATGAGTTATGGGTCTTTGGTGATAGGATATCTTCAGGTATGAATGTTGAAATAAAGAAAGCTAAAGACCTAAAGATACCTATTAGATATTTTACTGTTCAATGTAAACAGAGAAAAGAGGTGGAGTAATGACGAGACACGGTAAAACGATTAAACCAGACAAAACAGATTGCTTCGCATATCATCCTGATAAGTGCATCGCTCTAACGAAGAAAAACTGTGATGGATGTAGGTTTTATAAAACATCAGCGGAAGTAAAAGCAGATCGGGAAAAAGCTATGGCTAAAATCCGAACACTAGATATCGAAACCCAGGAACGGATAGCCAGTGGTGGTAAAGATGGATCCTTATGAAACCTTAGCAAATGCCATCATACTGCAATCAGTTAAAGATTATAGGGCTTCAAAACATCCATCCAATAGAGCCAGCATTGAGAGGTTCTTTCGTTCTGGGTGGTTTAGGGTGCTGACAAGCATTGATGGAGAAAAGTTAATAGCAGATTTGAGAAGGGAGAGAGATGCCGAATGAACGCAAAGGAATATTTATCACAGGCCATGTGGCTTGATCAAAGAATAAACAGTAAACTGGAACAGCTAGATACCCTAAGAGCTCTGGCTGCTAAAGTGGGTGCTAACCTTACAGAAGAAAAAGTGTCCGGCGGTAATAATATCAAAAGCCATGTAGAAAATACTGTAGCAAAGATAGTCGATTTGGAAAATGAAATAAACGAAGATATTGACCGTTTGGTGGATGTCAAGGCTGAAATCACAGGGACCATTAACCAGGTGGATGACCCTATTAGCCAAATAATTCTGGAACAACGTTATATTAATGGTAAGGGCTGGGACGAGGTTGCAAGAGAGATAGGGTTTGATATAAGGACGGCATTTAGGGCTCACGGAAAAGCATTAAAAGAAATTGAAAAAATAAAAAAACGTCAGTAAATGTCAGTGAATGTCATATCTAATATGTGCTATAGTATAAGATGCAAAGGTATAGAAAAATACGGTGTGTTGTCTGAATACGCCTAAGGGATAGATCGACCACGACTCCCGGGAAACGCAGCACCAGAGCCCAAAGGATAAATATCCCGAGGGCTTTATCTATACCTTTTAAAATAAACGGAGTTGATAACAAATGCCAAGAAAACCAAAGAGCCCATGCAAGCATCCAGGCTGTCCAAATCTAACGGGTAAAAGGTACTGTGATATACATACCGATGACAGACCCAGTGCTGCTAAGCGTGGTTATGACAGTAGGTGGAGGAAAGCTAGAGCGAGATTCTTAAAAGTGCATCCCCTCTGTGTTAGATGCAATTCTGAAGGCAAGCTTATAAAAGCTACCGTTGTGGACCATATTATTCCTCATAGAGGGGATGAACTTCTATTTTGGGATGAAAGCAACTGGCAGGCTCTTTGTAAAAGATGTCATGACAGAAAGACAAGGAACAAGGATCAGTATCGAGAGTATAAATATTAATTATCACTCGAAATAAAACTGTAATAATCTTATAAGGATTAAATATTTATATTGTAGGAGGTGTTGTCTATGGAAGAATTTAGAGACAATATTATAACTACAATAAATAGAGTGATTGAGGAAATTATTACTTTAAGAGATGATATAGCAGACAATAAAAAGGGTATAGAAGAGATAAAAACTATAAAGTATAAGTTAAAACAGCTAGAGTTATCTTTGAAACCGAAGCAAAAATTATTCAAGGAGAAGATAGACTCACTTGAACAAACATTAAAAGAATTGAAAGAGATTAGATTTAATATGATATTAGAAGATACAGGGAAAATGTTTGAAACTATAGATAAAAACTTATTGGATGGAATGAAACTTAAAGGTGGTAATGATGAAAAAGTAAAGAGAGTTATATATGAAAATGAAGATGTAGGAAGTATTGAAGTAATAGAAGAAAAAATGCCAGAAATAAAAATAAAAGTTACAGTTTATGAGAGCGTTGAAGAGTTTGATGTTCTGGAACCTCGTAGAATGTATGCTGTAATATCATACATCAATACAAAGTTTAATTATAAGGAGATTTAATGGTCAAAGATAATTAGGATAGCATTAAAACTAGCACTCCTACAGAGTTCGGATGCAGTGACACTAGCCTAGGGGCATTAAATCTCTACAACCCAGTAGTACCAGGACCGCCGCCCCCCTTCGTGTGAAAAATCGAGAAATTCCAGAGGGGGGTATAATGGTCATTTCAGGCCTTTAGAGCCATTGATATAACAAGAATTAAGAATAATCGAACACCTGTAAAACCTTTAGAAATAGTGGGGTTTAAGGGTGTTTTTTTATACCCAAATTTAAAAAGAGGTGAAGCTTGTGAAAACAACGGAAGAAATGAAACTCATCCCGGTGGATAAACTTATCCCTTATGCCAACAATGCCAGGACCCATAGTAAGGACCAGATTAATAAAATTCGCAGTAGCCTTAGGGAGTTTGGATTTGTAAATCCAGTACTCATCGACAAGGATAAAAATATTATAGCAGGGCATGGTCGCTGTGAAGCTGCAAAGGCAGAGGGTATAAAAGAAGTGCCTTGTGTGATGGTGGAGCACTTAACTGAAGCACAGAAGAAGGCCTATATCATCGCAGATAATAAACTGGCCCTTGAAGCAGGCTGGGATGATGAACTTTTAGCAGTGGAACTAGAAAATTTAAAAGACCTGAACTTCGATGTGGAGCTTACTGGCTTTAATGCTGCTGAGATTGATGAGCTATTCTCGAATATACACGATAAAGAAGTGGAAGATGATGACTTTGATGTAGATGCAACCTTAGAAGAAGAAACTATATCTAAACAAGGTGACATATGGCTCTTAGGCAGACACCGACTCATTTGTGGGGATAGCACCAAAGCTGAAACCTATGAAAAATTGATGGATGGGAAGAAAGCCAATCTGGTGGTGACGGACCCACCGTACGGGGTTTCCTACGATGGAAGCCAAGGAACTATCAAAAATGACAACCTACAGGATGAGGAGTTCTATAAATTTCTGTTAGACGCCTTTACTAACATGGAAAATCATATGGCCAATGACGCTTCCATCTATGTATTCCATGCAGATACCAAAGGCCATATTTTTAGAAAGGCCTTTCAAGATGCAGAATTTTACCTCTCTGGGGTCTGCCAGTGGGTGAAACAGTCTTTGGTATTAGGTCGCAGTCCGTACCAGTGGAAGCATGAGCCTTGCTTATTTGGCTGGAAGAAAAAAGGAAAACATAAGTGGTACGCAGGAAGAGCAGAGACCACTGTCTGGAATTTTGACAAACCTTCAAAAAGCGAACTTCATAGCACCATGAAGCCAGTCCCCTTAGTAGCCTACCCAATTAAAAACTCAAGCTTAACAAATAGTATTGTGTTGGAACCCTTCGGCGGATCTGGTAGTACATGGATTGCCTCTGAACAGACAGATAGAATTTGCTATGGGATTGAACTGGATGAACGTTTTGTGGATGTAATTGTGAAAAGATATGTCGAAGCTGCAGGAACTGACGAAGATGTATTTCTAATTAGAGATGGTGAGAAGTTGAAATATAAAGATGTTGTAACTGAATAAACCCCTTGCTATTTCCGTGATTTTGAGTGATGTATAGACATACCAAAATCATAGGAGGGGTTAAGATGAATCGAAAAGAGTTAGTAAAAGTAATAAGTGAACACTTTGGTGTAAAGGCAAAATATCTAGCAGCTCCTACATTTGCATATGAAATAAAAACAGAGGAGCAGACTTATACCATTGACAAGGAGGGAAAGATTGTGGATGAACAAGGACAAGTAACAGAGATGAGGGACGTGTTAAAACCAAGAGAGGACGAGCCTGCAGAGGATGTGCATATTGCAGCTACTGAAGCTATAGAGGACGTGCCCTCAGCTGCAGCAAAAATACGTATTCCCCTAGAAGAGCAAGACGGAAAGACCCTAAGGAATATGCTAAATATGATTTACAGCAAACAGCCGCTGATAAATAAATCGTTGGAGCTTTCAGAGAAGCTGATTGAAGAGGATTTTATTACCGCCATCAATGAAACTGACATAAGTACGCTAGCGGATTTTAAGATCTTTGTAACAGAGATTGGACGAGGCAAGACTCCCGGCATAACTTTTGATTTTCTAAAGGATGAGATGACAATCCAACTTCCAAGAGAAACTGCAGGTGCAGAAGAACTTTTTACCCTAATCTATAAACTGGCCAGAAAGCAAAAGCATGCGTCCTATAAATCTAAACCCATCACTAATGAGAAGTACACTTTTAGAACCTGGCTACTTCGATTAGGAATGGTGGGTGGGGAATATAAAGATGCAAGGCGAGAACTATTAAAGAACCTCACCGGCAACGGCGCCTTCAAGGGAGGAAGAGCCCATGAAGCCTAAAGTAAAACTGGTTGGTGAGAATGGAAACATCTTTAACCTGATGGGCATTGCAAGCAAAGTTTTAACGGAAGCTGGCAAGAAAGATCAAGCCGACGAAATGGTGGGAAAAATAACTCAGTCAAAGAGTTATGATGCGGCCCTTCAGGTACTGATGGAATATGTAGAAGTTGAGTAGAAATCTTTAGAAATACAGCAGAATTAACTTGCTATTATCCCCTTTCTAAGTGATATATGTACACAAGCAAAAATACACTGAAGGGGGATAAGAAATGAATAAGCGAGCATTTTTAAAAAGAAATTTTGGCATTGAAATTGAAATGACAGGAATTACCAGAGTTAGAGCGGCAGAGGTTGTAAAAGAACACTTTGAAGGAACTTTAAGTCGCACCTATGGCCAAAACGACACCCACGAGATTAGAACTAGGGACGGGCGAGTTTGGAAAATTACCTACGATGGCAGCATCAGAACCCAAAGGCGAGTAGCGGGCAGAAGGACACCAGCAGGAAAAGAATACAGCGTAGAGCTGGTAAGCCCAATCCTTACCTACGACGAGGACATCGAAAGCCTGCAGGAACTGATAAGAAAGCTGAGAAAGGCGAGGGCTTTTTCCACCAAAGATAACTGCACTGGAATTCACATCCACTTAGACGGGGCGGACCACACACCAAGAAGCCTTAAAAACTTTGTGAACATCATTCATGCTAGAAACGATCTTCTTTACGATAGCCTGCAGATTGAAAGAACAAGGATGTACTACTGCAAAAAGATGGATGAAAAGCTAGTAGAGAAAATTAAAGCGCAAAAGCCTACCACCTTTAAGGGGATCGAGGACATTTGGTACGAAGACTATAGAGGGCCAAGAACGAGAAAATACCATGACAGCAGGTATAGCTTCGCAAACCTACATTCATTTTTCAACGGGGTGGGAACGGTAGAGCTTAGGGGTTTTAACAACCCAAACCTTCATGCCGGAAAAATAAGAAGCTACATAGTACTGGCTCTAGCCATGAACCACCAAGCCTTAACCCAAAAGAATGCTAGCTCCAAAAAGCCACAGGTGGAGAACCCTAAATTTGCCATGAGAACTTGGCTAAACCGCATAGGCCTTATAGGGGAAGAATTCAAAAACTGCCGAGAGCATTTGGTAAAGCACCTAGAAGGCTCAGCAGCCTGGAGATTTCGAAGAGCCGCATAGAAACACCTAAAAAGCGGCGAGCCTAACTGCCACAGAGGGGGAAACCCCTCTTAGGGTGGTAGAAGGGGTCCCCTAGACGGATAAAAGCCAACACAGGCGAAGCTGGGGGCAAATTAGGCCCTTTTGGAAAGGATGAAAGCAAATGCAAATAATCAACGCCGCCTATGGCAGTAATCTCAATCTTAGGCAAATGGCAATGCGGTGCCCTACCGCCAAAGTGTATGGAACTGGGGTGATTCATGACTACCAGCTACTCTTTAAAGGCGCACCGGGAAACGCTTATCTCACCATTGAACCGAAGAAGGGTAGCAAAGTGCCAGTGGTGCTTTGGGAGCTGGAGCCGGAAGATGAAAATGCACTGGACCGCTATGAAGGCTACCCCAGTTTCTACGGAAAAGAGATGGTTCCAGTAGAACTTGATAGTGGTGAAATCGTAACTACCATGGTGTATGTTATGACGGATAAGATTCCAGAGCGGATTCACCTAAGCCCTCCCAGTCACCATTACCTAAACATCGTGCAGGAAGGTTATAAAGAGTTTGGACTTCCTAATCGGTACCTTGGTGAGGCTTTAGAGATTAGCCAAAAGGGAGGGAAACAGGATGGATAAGTTTTTCACCCAAAGCCACTGCGGCCGCTGCAAGGGAGAACTTAAAGGTGGAAGGACCATGTCCCGCTTTAACACCGATTGTATTTGTATCCCCTGCAGCGAAAAGGAAAAAGAAGATCCAGAGTATGAACGGGCTGTGAAGGAAGAACTGGAAGAAGTGAAAAAAGGTAATTACAATTTCAAAGGGATAAGAGGATAAAATTATAAGAAGAAGGGCCATCATAGGCTCTTTTTCTGGTTATTTAAGGAGGTGAAAGCCATGACCCAAAGAGGTAGAAAACCAAAACCAACAGAACTGAAAATACTGGAAGGCAACCCAGGAAGAAAACCCCTAAATGACCAAGAACCAAAGCCAGAAAAAAGAGCACCTAAATGCCCGTCATGGCTGGAGCCGGAAGCAAAGAAAGAGTGGAAGCGAATGGCGAAGGTTCTAGAGTCTATGGGAATTCTCACTAAGGTAGATATGACTGCGTTTTCAGGATATTGTCAGGCCTATGCTAGATGGAAGGAAGCGGAGGAATTTCTATCGAAACATGGGACCATATTTAAGACCCCATCCGGATATATTCAGCAGGTACCACAGGTGTCTATTGCTCAGACTTATCTTAAAGTGATGAAAGACTTTTGTTCTGAGTTTGGACTTACCCCTGCTGCAAGGACCCGTATCAGAATGGATATAGAAGAAGCAGCTAAAGAAGATCCAATGGCGGAACTGTTAAGGGTAAAAAACTAGAGGGAGGTGATGGCGATGCCTTACTCTGAAGAAAAAGCCAATAGAGTTATTAAGTTTATTGAGCAGTTAAAACTTACCAAAGGGAAATGGGCGGGAAAACCTTTTAAGCTACTTCCTTGGGAGATTGATTTAATAAAAAAAGCTTTTGGAACGGTAAGGAAAGATGGAACTAGGCAGTATCGCACGGTGTATGTGGAAATTCCTAAAAAATCGGGCAAAAGTGAAATCGCCGCAGCCATTGCCCTTTACATGCTCCTTGCTGATGGTGAATCCAACGCAGAGGTCTATGTTGCCGCTTGTGATCGTCAGCAAGCAAGCATCATCTTCAATACCAGCGTAAACTTTGTAGAAGGGAACCAGACCTTATCGAATGTAACTAAAACAGTAATGTCCACGAAAAGAATTGTCTATCCGAGAACTGGGAGTTTTTATCAAGTTCTAAGTTCCGATGTAAAATCCAAATCGGGGCTGAATGTTTCTTGTGTAATACTAGATGAGATTTGGACCTATCCTAATGCTGACCTTGCTAGGATGCTTACTACCGGCTCAGGAGATGCTAGAGAAGAGCCGCTCTTTATTTATCTTACTACAGCAGGAGATAAGCTAAGAGGTTATGGCTGGGAGATGCACCAAAAGGCGAAAGACATTTTAAATGGCAAAAGGATAGACGATACATTCTTACCAATTATTTATGGCCTTGATGAAGGTGATGACTGGGAGGATGAAAAGAACTGGTATAAAGCCAATCCAAGCCTTGGCCACACCATCAAAATAGAAAGAGTTAGGGAACACTTCCAGCAGGCCAAACAGGACCCAGCAGAAGAAGCTCTATTTAAGCAGCTGCGACTGAATATGTGGCTTAAGCAAAATATCAAGTGGATGCCTGTGGAAACTTGGGAGAAGTGTAGCATCCCAGTAGAGCCTGAGAAACTAAAGGGTAGAATCTGCTACGGTGGGTTGGACTTATCAAGCTCTACGGACATTACCGCTTTTGTATTGGTATTTCCACCAACGGAAGAAGATGATAAATACTATGTATTGCCATACCTTTGGATTCCAGAGGATAACATGGATTTAAGAGTACGTAGAGATCATGTCCCTTACGATATTTGGGAAAGAGAAGGTCATATTGAGACGACTGAAGGCAATGTCATACACTATGGTTTTATAGAAAAATTCATTGAGGACTTAGGAACTCGGTTTAATATACAGGAAATCGCATTTGATCGCTGGGGAGCAGTGCAGATGGTTCAAAACTTAGAAGGAGCAGGTTTCACTGTGGTGCCTTTTGGACAAGGATTTAAAGATATGTCGCCGCCCACAAGAGAGTTAATGAAACTGGCGTTAGAGAAAAGAATAGCCCATGGAGGGCATCCAGTGCTTAGCTGGATGATGGACAACATTCATATCAGAACGGACCCTGCTGGAAATATCAAGCCAGATAAAGCAAAATCTAGTGAAAAAATAGATGGTGCTGTGGCAATGATTATGGCACTTGACAGGGCTATTAGAAATGACGGAAATCATGGTGGGAAGTCGGTTTATGATGAACGGGGTGTTTTGGTGTTTTGATATATCATCTATTTCCCATGAATTAACGATATAGCTATGATATAATATAACTAATTGGGGGTGGAGATGATTGAACTTTAAAAAAGTAGGAATAGTAATAGATGAAATTAAAGATCTTGAAAATTATGAGGATTTGAGTTATTATGCTCTTCATCTTCATCCTAAGTTTTCTCTTTGGAGACTATTTAGTGGTCAGTGGGAAGGGATACCTTTTTATCTGCAGGAGTTTTGCAATGAAATAGAGTGCATATTGCAAAACAATTCCATTACAATTGAAGAAATCCTGCTGTATTTAGCCAACTGTACAGAAAGAAGTTCGTATTTCTTTGTTTGCAGAAACTTATTGAATGCTAATATAGGGAAAAAATTAAATGAACAAGAAATACATGAGATTTTATCTTCTGAAACAAAGATGCCGGAAGAGGTGGTCATAAGCAGAGAAAAAATCTGCTGTGCTATTGCGGCTTATGTACTAGACACATACCGTTTTGATAGATCGGATCTTAGATTAATTTGTTCCAGAGAGCGATTTCAATATAACACCACAGATTATAAACTAACTAAGGTTAAGGGTATTAAATTTTGTTCTGATGGCTTTATTTATGATGAAAAATATTACTTATACAGCATCTTTGTTAATAGAGAAAAATTAGAATTTTCAGACAAGATGCCGGCTGTATTTAAGATTTTATCTGAAGAGGTCATACTAGAAAAAGCTGACTTTTTTATGAGATTAGATGAGAGATTGTCCATACCATTGTTAGAGGCTAAAACCAGACGATTGCTTTGTTTTGAGAAATTTAGAGGATTGAATTTTAACTTTAATAATACGCAACTTGAAAATAATAAAAATATTATTGTTCATATAGACTCAGAAAATTTAAATAAACTGTTAATGGTCATTAAGAAAGATTATGATAGAGAACGTGACGAAGAGTTTTGGCACATTGAAATAGAGGAGCTGCCTTATGTACAGGAAGATAGCGTCAGGGATCCAGTCTATGTAACTTTTATTCATGGAAAGTATTATCCTAATAAAAGAACATTTAAGCACATTGACTTTACTAAGAACCAATATGAACATAATGATTATAGGATTAAATATCAAGATACTAATAGCGACATTAAGATAGATTATTATACTACTAAAGAGTGTCATTATAAAATTTGGTGTGTAGAAAACATTAACATTAGCGAAGAAACATGGTGTAAAGTTGTTAGTACATCCCTTGGTTTATCATATAGAAAGCTGTTTTACGAAATAATAGAAAGCGGAACCACTTAAATTTAGGCATCTATAAAAATTAGATGCTTTTTTCATGCCCATTTTTAGGAGGTGATCAAGTTTGAAAATACCGATAATATCAAAGTTATTTAATTCAAGAGCTGATCCAAAGAACAGCATGTGGGAGAGTGCCTACAGCTTTTTCTTTGGTCCAACCAGTAGTGGAAAGCATGTAGACGAGCGAACTGCCATGCAAACATCTGCTGTTTATGCCTGTGTAAGAATTCTATCTGAGACCATAGCATCACTACCGCTTCACACCTATGTCCGAACAGATAAGGGAAAAGAAAAAGCAATCGACCATCCTTTATACACTTTGCTCCATGATGCACCAAACGATGAGATGACCTCCTTTGTGTTTAGAGAAACGCTGATGAGCCATCTTTTATTATGGGGAAATGCATATGCCCAGATAATTCGAGACGGCAGAGGGAAAGTGATGGCACTTTATCCACTGATGCCGGACAAAATGACGGTGAAACGAAGTGAGAGTGGTGAGATTTACTATAGCTATCAAAAAGACAGTGAAGAGAATATCTTAAGAAGTTATGAAGTGCTTCACATCCCGGGGCTTGGTTTTGATGGACTGGTGGGACATTCTCCCATTGCCATGGCAAAGCAAGCAATAGGAATGGCTATCGCCACAGAGGAATACGGCGCCACCTACTTTAAAAATGGTGCAAACCCCGGTGGTGTATTAGAACATCCCGGTATACTAAAGGATCCGGGGAAGGTAAGGGATAGCTGGAATAGCGTTTATGGGGGCAGTAATAATGCCAATCGAGTGGCTGTCTTAGAAGAGGGGCTTTCCTTTAAACCCATTACCATTCCACCGGAGCAGAGCCAGTTTCTCCAGACACGTAAGTTTCAGATTAATGAAATTGCTAGGATATTTCGTATTCCGCCACATATGATTGGGGATTTGGAGAGGTCCAGCTTTTCAAACATTGAGCAGCAGAGTTTGGAGTTTGTGAAATACACACTGACACCTTGGCTCTCGCGCTGGGAAATGGCTATGAAAAAGACCCTGCTGTCACCATCGGAACAGAAGGACTATTTCTTCAAGATGAATGTGGAGGGCCTTCTTAGGGGGGACTATAAGACTAGAATGGAAGGTTACAGCATTGGTATTCAAAATGGTTTTTTAAGTCCCAACGATGTGAGGGAACTGGAAGACCTAAATCCTATTGAGCATGGGGATGTCTATGCTGTGAATGGAAACATGCTAAAACTCGAAGATATAGGTGCTTATGTTAAAAAAGATAAGAAAGGAAGTGAGGGATAGATGAAGTTTTGGAATTTTGCTAAGACAGAAGAAGGGAGGACACTTTACCTTGATGGATATATTGCAGAGGAAAGCTGGTTTGAAGATGATGTAACGCCTAAGATTTTTAAAGAGGAACTTGAAGCAGAAAGGGGAGATATCACCCTGTTTATCAACTCCCCAGGGGGAGACTGTTTTGCTGCAAGCAGGATTTATACCATGCTAAAGGAATACGAGGGCAAGGTCACTGTTAAGATTGATGGGATTGCCGCCAGTGCCGCCTCGGTTATCGCTATGGCAGGAGATGAAGTTCTTATGTCTCCCACAGCAATGCTTATGATCCACAACCCGGCTACCATCGTATGGGGCGAGGTATTGGATATGAAAAGAGGCATTGAAGTCTTATCAGAAGTCAAAGAAAGTATTATCAATGCTTATGAGTCAAAAGCAGGGCTCACTAGACAAAAAATATCAACCATGATGGACAAAGAAACATGGATGAGTGCTGGAAAAGCTCTAGAGTTAGGCTTTTGTGATGAAGTGCTTTATACCGAAAAGAAAGTGCCGGATGCGGTTGTAAATGGCTTTCTCTTTGACAAGATGACGGTGACCAATCATTTTATTGGCAGGTTAAATAAATCAAAACCTACAACCAAAAGTAAAGAAAAAGTAGAAGGAACTGATGTAAGTCAACTGGCCAAGCGGCTGGAATTAATCAAATAGGAGGAATGTGAAAATGGATAAGGTATTAGAACTTCGAGAAAAACGAGCGAAAGTGTGGGATCAGGCTAAGAAATTCTTAGATGAAAAAAGTGGTGAAAATGGGATTTTATCTCCAGAGGACACCGCCACTTATGAAAAGATGGAAGCTGAAGTGGTGGCCCTTGGAAAAGAGGTAGAAAGACTAGAAAGGCAATCAGTCCTTGATTTAGAGTTATCAAAAGCCACTACCAATGCTATAAGAAACACGCCGGAGAATAAAAACGATCCTGAAAAACAAGGTAGAGCATCAAGGGAGTATGACAGAGCCTTTTGGAATGCTATGAGACGCCAAACGACGGAATCTGCAAGAAACACCTTAAAGATTGGAGAAGACAGTGAGGGCGGATACCTTGCGCCAGATGAATTTGGAAGAACTCTCATTGAAGCTTTGGAAGAAGAAAACCTAATGAGAAGCATTGCAAAAATCATAAAAACTTCCTCAGGGGATAGGAAAATCCCAGTTGTGGCATCTAAAGGGACGGCTTCTTGGGTAGATGAAGAAGGACCAATTCCAGAATCTGACGATAGCTTTGGGATTATGTCTATTGGTGCTTATAAGCTAGCTACCATGATTAAGGTATCAGAAGAGCTCTTACAAGACAGTGTGTTTAATCTAGGCACCTATATTGCAAAAGAGTTTGCAAGACGTATCGGTCAACGAGAAGAAGAAGCCTTTATTACCGGAGACGGGAACGGGAAACCAACAGGGCTCTTTGGAAGTGCTGAGCTTGGACACACAACAACAGCTGCTACCCTAAAGTTTGATGACTTAATGGATCTCTTTTATTCCCTAAAGTCACCATATAGAAAGAAAGCGACCTTTATAACTAATGATGCAACCATTAAAGAGATTAGGAAGCTTAAAGATGGAAATGGTCAGTATTTATGGCAACCATCTGTTAGAGCAGGAGAACCTGATACGATTTTAAATCGACCTGTAAAAACTTCCAGCCATGTTCCAATAATTGAGGCGGCTTCAAAGCCTATTGCCTTTGGTGATACCTCCTACTATTGGATTGCCGATAGACAGGGGAGATCTTTCCAAAGACTGAATGAACTTTATGCTGCAACCGGGCAAGTTGGATTTAAAGCGACTCAGCGTGTGGATGGTAAGCTCATTCTTCCTGAAGCCGTAAAAGTACTACAGATGAAAGCGTAGGTGAATTGAATGAGTCAAAACTATAAAGAAAATGGCGGCGATAAATGGGTCGTAGGAGGCACTCTTGAGATAAAAGAAGGGGCCTCTTTTTTAGTGGAAGGAAAACCATTCACTGGAGGAACCTTAATAGAATCTCAGGAAGAAAGCAATGCCACTACTGTTGCTGCTTTAAGAGATGATTTCAACGAACTTCTTGTGAAATTAAAAGCTGCAGGGCTGATGAAGTAGAAAGGATGGTGAGGGCATGATTACTTTAGAAGAAGTAAAGCTTTATTTGAGAGTAGAAGGTGATGAGGAAGATGCCCTCATTGCCTCACTACTTACAGCATCCACGGAACTATGCGAAGGGATCCTAAGATATCCACTCACAGAGTTTGAAGAAGTTCCGGAGCTTGTTAAGAACGCTGTACTCTTTGCCACCGCTTCCATGTATGAAAACCGGGAAGGAGATGGCATTAAATCTACCTTCGAAACCTTGAAAAATCTCCTAAGCCCTTATCGAAAGGAGAGCTGGTGATGGGATGAAGATTGGAGATTTAAGACACCGGATCACTTTTCAAAAGAAAATCACCACCGTCAATGAAAATGGCTTTGAAGTAGAAACAATGGAAGATGTGAAAACAGTATGGGCATATGTCAGTCACCTTCATGGGAGAGAGTTTTATCAGGCAGCTCAAGTGCAGGCAGAGCATACGGTAAAGTTTACGATTAGGTATATTCCGAAGCTGGACCCTTCTATGGAGATTTTATTTCGTGACAAACGCTATAACATCATCGCCATTGATAACATCAAATACAGAAATAAGTGGGTGGAAATTCGGGCGCAGGAGGTGGTGCAAAGTGGCTAAGATGGAACTGGAAGGGATGGAGGAATTAATTAGTGCCGTTGAGAAGATGGGAAAAGCCGGGGAGAGGATTGAAAATAAGGCACTTCGAGAAGCAGGAGACGTAATTCAAAATGCCATTGTAGAAGAAGCACCTGAACGAACTGGGACATTAAAGAGAAGTATTAGACGCTCCGGTGTTAGAACCAAAGAAGGGATGAAGCATGTGCAGATAGGACCAGGTAATGCCGGCTGGTACGCTAAGTTTTTGGAATTTGGAACCGTCTACACGAAAGCCAACCCCTTTATGTCGAGAGGTTATGAGCAGTCCAAAGATAAAGCCATGGAGAAAATCTCATGGGAGCTAAAGAAAGGGCTGGGGCTAAGATGAATAAAACCATTTTATCGGCCCTATCTTCTTTAAGGGCTCCCGTAGCTTTTCAAACCTATAGCGGAAATGCTGAAACCTATATTACCTTTTTTACCTACCTGGATAAAACCGAAATTTATGCTGACGATGATGAACTCATTACCGGCCAGTATATTCAGCTGGACATCTGGTCTAAGGGAGATTATACGGAGTTAGTAAAAGAAGTACACAAAAACATGAAAGAAGCAGGATTTATTAAATTAAATTTCTATGACCTCTATGAGAAGGACTTAAAAATTTATCATAAGGTCATGCGATATAAGAAGGAGGAGAATTAAATGGCACAAGTAGGATTAAAAGAACTACATTTTGCAAAAGTGCTAGAAGATACAGCGGAAAGCCTTTTATATGATGAGACTGAGGAGTTGGCAGGAGCCATAAACGCCACTATTAATCCAACAGTAAATACTCAGGAACTTTATGCTGATGATCAGCTTTGGGAGTCGGTGTCAGCCCTTGGAAAGATTGACGTGGAGATTGAGACAGCTGATCTTCCCTTAAAAACGAGGGCTACCCTTACAGGGAGCAAAATCGTTAACGGAGTATTAATTGAAAAAGCAGGAGATGTACCACCACACATTGCCCTAGGGTTTAAAAGCCAAAAGTCCGATGGTAAGTATCGCTACATCTGGCTTTTAAAAGGAGTAGCTCAACCTATGGCAGAGGATTATTCGACAAAAAGGGACAACGTGGAACATAGAACACCAAAGCTGCGATTTGTTTTTATGCCAAGATCTCACGATGGACAGTGGAAGCACACTGCCGATGAAGGAAGCCCAGAGTTTACAGAGGCAGAGGACTGGTTTGAATCCGTACCTGGCGATATGACTCAAGACTAAATTGGAGGTGATTAAATGCAGATCGCACTTAAAATAAAGGGCAAGGATAAGATCTTTACTACAGATTTTATCTCTGCTCGTATGGTAAGAAGAACCATTGAAGTATCTCAAAATACGAATTTCGATAACATCAGTGTAAAAGAGTTAGATACACTGGTGGCCTTTGTAGTGGAGATCTTTGAACATCAATTTACGGTAGATGAAGTCTATGATGGGCTTTCCTCAGATAAATTATTCTCCACCATTACCTGCTGTATTCAGGAAGTCACAGGAAGTGTAGAAGATGTAACAGCAGGTGATGAAAAAAACGGCTAAAGGGGAGTGTGATTTCTCCCCAAGAGTTTATAGATAAGTTGTACCTGAATTTATTAGAGCAGGGTTGGAAACTGCATGAAATAGACAACATGGACATCGTGTACTACCTCAAACTAATGCGAAGAAAGCTGGGGCAGGAGCAAACTTATATTGATGAAATATTGTAAAGGGGGTGGATAAATTGGCAGAGGTAGGAAGTTTAAATGTTCGAGTGGGGCTTGATGCCACTGGCTTTCAAAATGGCATATCCAACATTAATCAACAACTTAGAAAAGTACAGTCAGAGTTTAAGTTGGCAAGCTCCGAGATTGGAAAGCATGGCGGTGAGCTGGATAAGTTAAGGGCAAAGTCAGATACCTTAACTAATCAAAAGGCATTGCAAAGCAGAAAGGTAGAAGCTTTAAGACAGGCCCATCAAAGGTCGGTAGAGACCAAGGGGGCCGATGCTAAAGCTACACAAAATTTAGAAATCAAACTAAATCAAGCCCAGACTAGACTTAATTACATGGAGCAAGATTTAAAAAACGTCAATAGAGAAATAGCTAAACAGTCCACCTCCTGGTATCAGATGGGAAAAGCTTTAGAACCAGTTGGGCAGAAAATGCAGGCCGTAGGGAAACAGATGGGCGATGTGGGTAAAAACCTCACAAAAAAAGTAACTCTCCCCTTAGTGGGAATTGGTACGGCAGCGGTTAAAGTAGGTTCTGATTTTCAGGCAGGAATGAGTGAAGTACAAGCCATTAGTGGCGCTACTGGTGATGAAATAAAAGCCCTAGAGGATATCGCCAAAGAAATGGGTTCTACCACTAAATTTTCTGCTACTCAGTCAGCAGAAGGGCTTAAATATATGGCCCTTGCAGGATGGGATACAAAAGAGATGGTAGCAGCCCTTCCTGGAGTCCTTGACCTCGCAGCCGCTGCTAATATGAATTTAGCACAGGCTTCAGATATCGTCACAGACACTATGAGTGCTTTTCAAATGGAAGCTAAAGAAGCTGAAACAGCGGTAGATATCTTTGCAGCGACTTCTTCTAAATCGAACACGGACGTACGTCAGCTTGGAGAAGCCATGAGGTATGCCGGTGCTTCGGCTAATGCTGCAGGAATGGATCTGGTGCATACAAACACTGCTCTTGCTATCTTTGCCGATTCAGGTATTAAAGGGTCGCAGGCAGGAACTACTTTTGCAGCTGTGCTAAGGGATATCAGAAATAGTGCTGAAGATGGGTCAATTGCAATTGGTGAAACAGCCGTAGCCGTCTATGACGCTGAAGGGAATATGAGAGACCTTGGCAGTATTATGGCAGATGTTGAAGCCGCGACAAAAGGGATGTCTGATGCCCAAAGAGACGCCGCCCTTGGAGCTATATTTGGCGAGCAAGCTATGCGTGGTGTTAACATTATGCTGGCAGAAGGCTCAGAGAAATATACAGAGTTGGAGGCAGCCATTCGAGGTTCTGATGGTGCAGCAGGTGATATGGCTTCCACTATGCAGGATAATCTTCAAGGGGAACTGACCAAATTAAAATCTGCGCTTGAAGGGGTGGCCATTCAGATCTTTGAGGTATTGGTCCCTCACTTAAATACACTTGTGGCGAGCCTTCAAAATGCAGTAGCTTGGTTTTCAAACCTTGATGAGAGTACCCAAGAGACCATTATTAAAGTCGCAGCCCTTGTAGCTGCTATTGGTCCACTTCTTATTATCGGTGGGAAAATCGTATCTGGCGCTGGAGCGATTATTGGAGCCTTTTCTAAAATTTCCATCGCCATTGCCGGTAAAACAGCAGCCGCAGGAACAGCTACTGCCGCAACAGGAGGACTGGTTGCAGCAAAAGGGGCACTGGCAACAGCAGCGACCGTCCTAACAGGCCCCATTGGCCTTGCCGTAGCAGCGGTAGCAGCGCTAACCGTAGGCGGAATTGCCCTTGCTAGACATTTAAGAGAGGACAGCATTCCCGCTGTTGACTTATTCGGTGATGAAGTATCTGCATCCACGGAGGAAGCGGTAGGTGGATTTATGGAGCTTAACGAAGAGGCGACTATTGCTCTTAACCAGCTTTCATGGAGTGGTCAGACGGTAACCGAAGAAATGGCCGAAGGAATCACATCAAACTTTACACAGATGGCAGAACAAGTCCAAGCTGGTCTTGATGAACATCATGAAGAATCTTTAGCAAAGATGCAAGACTTTGTCAGTAACAGTGCAGAAATGTCAGAACAAGAGCAGCAGGAAGTTTTAGAGAATATGCAAACAGGCTATGAAAATAGAAAACAGGCTATAGCTGATGGAGAGGCGAGGATAAAAGAAATCCTAGATACAGCGTCTGAAGAAAAAAGAGCTCTAACTAAATCGGAGCAGGAAGAAATCAATGCTATCCAACAAGAAATGGTGGAAACAGGCATACAAGCCTTATCTGAAAGTGAGCTAGAATCAAAAGTCATTATGGAACGAATGAGAGCTCAAGCGGGAGAGTTGAGTGCCTTACAGGCGGCTGAAGTGGTGCAAAACAGCACAGAGCAAAAAGAAGGTGCTATTGAAGCGGCTAAGGACCAGCATGATGAGGTCATCCGTGAAATCATACGTCAACGGGATGAAGCAGGGAGTATCACAAAAGAGCAAGCCGATCGTTTGATTCAGGAGGCAGCTAGACAGAAGGAAGAGTCTATCAAAAACGCTAAAGAGATGCACGATAGTGTTATTTCAGAGGCAAAAATTCAGGCAAACGAGCATGTAGATCAAGTGGATTGGCAAACAGGTGAAGTTCTATCTAGGTGGGGAGTTATGAAAAACAGCATCGCCGAAAGGTCAAGGGAAATAGGAGATAGTATAAGTAACTCTTGGAACAACGTTAAAAACACAACGACTAAAACTTGGGATGACTTAAAATCTAATACCTCAGAGTCTTGGCAGAACATGCGAGACACTATTAGCGAAAACGGTGGTGGAATACAAGGAACAATTAGAACCTTTACAAATAGGTATAGAAAAGATTGGGAAAATAGCCTAACTGCTATGGACGACTTAACCGGTGGAAGGTTTTCTTCTATGGCGGATAAAGTATCAGAGTCGTTTTCAAATATTGGCGATTCCATACAAAGTGGTATCGACCGCCTTAGAAGCTGGAACGAGCAAAGGATAGAAGATAAGGAAGTTACCATTACTCAAAGAGTTCAAAACATAACAGAAAATATTACAAGTAGGGTGCCATCTCCATTTCAAAGAAACTTTCAAGGGACAAGCTTTTTTCAAGGTGGGCTAACTATGGTAGGAGAGCTAGGTCCAGAGCTTGTTGAACTGCCCAGGGGCTCTAAGATATATAACGATTACCACACAGAGCAGATTCTAGATAAAAAAGCCGATATCAACCACACAGGAACAATTAAAGTGGTAGGGGTAAGCAATCAAAACGAACTTTATGAAACAGTTGATATTATCATGGATAGGCTACGTCAGGAGGCTAGAGGCTAATGGATGATATTAGAATTGAAAGCATGGAAAAAGTACGCCTTAGTGAAATTGTTAAAAAAGTCTATCCGCCAAAATATAGAAGTATTAAAATAACAAACCAACTGTTAGATGGAAGTTACCACACCCAAGTTATAGGTGACCCTCAAAAAAGTATTAGCTTTAAAGTGATAGCCAATCAAGGGCAGGTTGAGATAATAGATGAAATTGAATCCAAAGCCGAATATATAAGGCTAATAGAGTACGATAAAAGTTTTATTGGAGAAATAGATGGGCCTATTATGTGGTCAAGGATTACGGTGGGGTTTAAAGATAGAAACCGCAGGCTTTTTAAAGGGGATGTAAAGTTAAACATCTTAGATGAGGAAAAATACAAATGAGAAAAATACCACCTTCCTTAAAAGAAAAACTTGCAAGTAAAAAGTATACTAAGTATAAAAATACAGACCCCAAGATAGAAGTAACTATCTCAAGACCTCGCTCCTCAATCCAAGATACCACCTATTTTAATACAGAAATTATAAGGGAAAAGGAAGGAATATCAGATATAGCAGTTACACCTCAAAGACTAGCCCCTTTAGGAAGGCCAACTGGTATTTATGAGATCCATATAGATAACGGTATAGCTAAAACTTCAAAAAGAGCATACCCAGATAAAAAAGGCGACGGATTTATTAATCAATTCGAAGTAGGAAAAGCAAAGTCTGTAGCAATTGCCTTTGATGGTAGGTGGGAGTTAAACCAAAGAAACCTATGGAATATAAAGACCTATGAAAAGCCTTATATATTTTGGGTAGATAATAGCGGCGCTTTGTATACCCAAAGGTGGGATGCACATAACACAAAACAAAAGCTAGCAGAAGGTGTAAAAAAAGTTACGGCCATACGGGGCTGGAAAAGTGTAGCTGTGCCAGTTCATGACCATGGAGTAGTAGCAGCTTACATTAAGACAGATGGAAAGGTTTATTATAGAAACTATTCAGAGCAAGAAGATAACAATTTTGTATGGGAAAATGAACGGGCCGTTTCAGAGTTTGCTAAAAAAGCCCAAAATATAAACCTCTTTTTAACAAACGACTATCGCTTAGGCTTTATTATCGAAGATGAAAATGAAACCATAAGCTGGGCTATAACTAAAAGAAATTGGGCTGGCATGGCAATTTCACCTGAAAAGATTCATGTTAGGCCACATACTTTAAATATAAACTTTATCCCTATTGATTACCTAGATTTATCGGCTTTAAAAGAAACAATAAATATAAAACCTGACAAAGTAAATTTAAAGCTTTTGTATGCCAGCACAGACAATAGCTTTATGCATATCGAAAACATGCCAGACGCTGAAGAAAACTGGGGCAAGATTTTAATAGTTAGGGTGAAAAATGAACTTTATAACTACAAAGAATCTGACTTTGAAATTGAGGATAACTTTAATAGAAAGTACTATCCTGAAAGCATTGAAAAGATAGATAAAAAAACGTATAAGCTTACATTTACAAACTTTAATGACGTAGGTGAAGAAGGGGTTTTAAGATTTAGAGCAAATGAAACGGAAAATGGAGTGGGTGATGTTTATGAGCCATTTAAGCAAAAGTTTTACCCTAAAAATTTAGTGCCAGAATCACTACCTTTACCTAAAGTGGAGGAGATCTACAATGAGTAGAAAATGGGAAAAATCAGACGGCAAGTTTGTGGTTATAAAGTTTGATAAAGCCCTTACAAATGAATTTAAAGATAAAACCCTAAACAATGATGCTTTTACTATAACAGGATCAGAGCATAAGCACGTAAACGGTCCACTGATTGACAAAGATTATCCACTTAAAAAAGTTGACGCTGTACCATTATGGTCAAAAGAAAATGTAAGCTTAGAGGAAAATCCCCATAAAGAAGAAAAATCACTATTTTTTCAAGGAAACAACCATATCAGCATCCCCTTTATTGAAAAATACAGTTCTGACAACCTAAGGGTTAAGGCTCGCATTATGACAAACACAACTAGCGGAAACCAAAGAATAGTAAATACACCAAATGATAATGCTTGGGCGCTTTATATATTTAACGGTCAACCTAGAGTAAACATATATGGCGAGCAACATGGTGGACCAAATGGGGACTACTTCAAGCGCTACAAATTTCATGATATAGAGTTTAGTTACAAAAAGGGTGAAGTGGATATATTCTTTGACGGTGAAAAAGTATATTCCTTTACCACTACTAACAAAGTATTAAAGCCTACAACCGGAATTGAAATCGGTAAACGTGATGACGGTAACTACTTTGATGGCATAATCTCAGATGTTGAAATCTGGACAAATGACACTAAAGTTGGTCACTGGAAGATTGATGAAGAAGCAGGTGACACAGCTTTTGATCTTATAAACAATAACGATGGGGTTATAGATAGACCAACATGGTATTATAACGTTTTTGAGCCTTTTTGGGGCTCTTTTTCTTATTATATAAACAGCCAAGGTCAACTCATTGTTAGCACAAGAGACTCAGGAAGATGCGTCTTAACAAATCCTAAAGAATTTAAAGACGGAGAAATTTTAATTAAGGTAAAGACGCAAAGTAAATCTAATAGTCAAATAAGGGCACACTTAAGAACAAAAGATAACTCAAATGGTGAACAAGGATATTTTGTAGAGATTTACGGTGGAGATGATATCATTCGCATAGCTTGTTATAGGCCTAGCTTTGCCACTTTAGCTTCTATGGATTACCCCTGGGATACAGACACTTATTACTGGGTTAGATTTCAAGCAATGGGGGATAAGCTAAGAGCTAAAGTTTGGCCAGATAAAAAAGAAGAGCCTGATAGCTGGATGTTAGAAGCTGAAGATGATCAATATGAAAAAGGCAAGTTTGGTATAGGTTACTTTACCTCCACAGGAAGAAAAACCTTTGATCACATCTCATTTTTAGAAGGCGATGGAGTGTACAAGCCTACTAAAGAAGTACAGACAAAGGCGATAGAATCTGAACACCCCTGTATGTTTAAGATAGAAAAAAGTGAGCCGGAAAATACAAAGGTAGACTCTTTTATCTCTTTTGACAAAACTAACTGGCAACCTATAAATAGCGGCGAAGTAATAGATGACAAAACCTTTTATTTAAAGTTTATCTTATCTACAGAAAAAACTTTGATTACACCAACTCTAAAAAGTACTGCTTTAGCTGATAACTTAAAGATAGTTTTAGAAACTAAGGATTTAAGCACAGAAAGATTTCAAAATGTTAAGGGTGAGCTTACAGTTTCATATGACGCTTCAAAAGGTAATTTAACAGGCGAGTTTGGAAGTGTTGAAAGTTTTACTGAAAACTTTAAGCCAGAAGGTTTAAAGCCCCTCTCAAACCCTAATCTCACTGAAAATATAAATGTATCAACAGACTATTTCCTTGAATTTATTAAAGTTAAGTATAAAGGTGTGCCTGCAGAGAAAGAAACAATAACAGCAAAGGCGATAAACTTAGATTTAGACTTTATCCATATAGATGTGATTAACCCATAGAAAAGAGGTGTTATAAATGAAGGTTAAAACAAAAGCAAAAATCCATAACCGCTTTGATATTGAAGTTAGAGATGCTAAAACAAATAAACTAAAGATAAAGGGGCAGGCAGAAAATATTATTTTAAATCGTATGTATAGTCGGTTAGTAGAGTTTGAAAGCTATTTTGATAATATTGTGTTTGGAAAAGGCACAGGAACCCCAGAGCCTACCCGCACATCCCTTTTTGATAGGATTGATAGAAAAAGAGCTACAACAGAAGAAGTTGTCCGAGACTTTCCTGTTAGCTCTTGGACAAAAAGCATCAGGTTAGAAGCTGATGAATACGTAGGAGAGTCGATAACTGAAGTTGGTATTAGTAACCATAACGTAAGTGTAAACACCCACGCTTTAATTAAAGATGCGGAAGGGAACCTCTTAACCATCAACAAAACCGACGTCGATATTATAACTATATATGCCACAGTTTTTATAGAGCTAGATAATTCTAACCCTGATATTGACTTTTTTCAGAAGGGAACTCAAAATAGATTGATCTCATACCTTACAGGTGATGATTTTTCTAACCCTAGACTTGTTATAGGTGACATAGGTGAGACGACCCAAACCGGTGATGTAGGAAACTATATATACTGTAGGTTTTTAACTTCCGCAGCCGACGAGCAAAATCGCAAAGTTACCTTCTCAACCAGGCTTAACACCGACGAAGGAAACTATGATATCTATGAAGTAGCCCTTTCAGATTTGTGTAGGGCTAGCTTAATAAACTCAACTAAATGGCAGCCTTTTAGATTAGAAGAGCAAAATATTGGAGTTGGGGATGGGGAAACTACTGAATTTGACTTAAAAAGATATGATATCTTTGATGTAGATATAAAAGTTGATGGGCAAAAGGCTGAAAACATTACATTAAAGAATATAGATAGTGGGGCGCATCGAGAAAGACTTCCTCTTTGGAAGGCCATAGATTTATCATTAAACCCAAATAACCCTAATATATTTTCAAGTCCCTTTAACGGAAAGCCTGAGTATGCCGAGCTTTTGCCGACAACTGTAGTAAAGGTAGAACCAACTAATATAGTAGGTAAGACATTAGAGTTTGTCCTTGAAGGGGAATACTCTTTTAGCGCAAGACGGGCCTATGTATATGTAGATGGCTCAAATGATGGGGAAGAATTTGAACAAATCTACTCAGCTTCAGATAGAGGATGGGACCCCAGCACCTATACCTACACTATAGAGGAGCCATATGAATATCTACGGTTTAGATTTTCAGGCCACGATAGCTCAACATCTACCATCCATTCTGTTAGGATGCTAAACGAAAACTATAAAACTCCAACAGTTGTTTTTAACACGCCTCCTAATGAAGGTGCCACGATTACAGCAGATTATACGGTGCCTTATATACCTAAGACAGAGGATTATGTGTTAGATGTTTCCTTTGAGATACAGTTTGGGGAAGGTTAAATATGTGAGGTGGATAGGATGCGTTTAGAATTTGAAAAGGTACAAAAAGTTGGTCAGGGTAAAAGTCCTGACCTTCTCCATTTTTATGACAATGAGGCTCAAGTAATATCTATAGAAAAGGGAAGACTTTATGGGAAGGCAACAAAAACACCTTTAGGTACTTGGAGCCAAAGGAAGTTTGAACAAAAGGTGGATATATCTGTAGATGATGATATAAAGTATTTTGGTATTAACCTTTTAGGTGGCTTTGGTGCGGTTGGAGCTTACAAGACCGGTGATATCCATAAGCTTTTAATCTATGAGCTTGAGATAGATTTAAGCCCATATTTAGAAAATGCAAGTATTCAGTATGATATAAATAGCCCGGTATCTAGCTTTGAATTAAGTGTAGAAAATGTTAAAAACCCTGACCCTGAAAAGCAAGGAAATGTAGGAATTTCAGAGCATGAGTCATACCTTACCCCAGGCTCAAGGATAAACTTTAGCTTTAAGATGGGAGATAGTGATTTTTACGATTTAGGAAGATTTTATATTGATAGATCTAATTACAGACTATTAGATCACGCTGCCGCTTGTAACGGCAGAAACTTAATGGGAAAAGCACTAAAAGATCAGTCCTTTGATGAAAATACAGTTTTAAGTTATAAATACATCCATGAGCATATAAAAGATATTTTAATTTTAGCTGGGGTCAGCCCATATAACATAGTGGTACAAGCATCTAACGTTAAAGCAGGCTATGAATTTGACCCTAATATGGATTATCTTAGCGGAATAAAAGACATTTTAAAAAGTGAAGACAACTGGAAGATAGAAGAGTTAGTAGATGGAAGGCTTGTAGCAGGAAACAATAGTTATGGAGCTTTTGATACGAGAAGCATCTACCAATTTCAAAGAGGCAGTGAGGTTTTTTCAAGAAGCATAGTTCGAGATGATATGGATTCTTACAGAAGGGTTTGTGTCCATAACGGAGGGTTTGATATTCAAATTTATAAAGATGTAAAAGTCTATCAAGGCTGGAACCTAAGAGGAAATAAAACTCTGTATGTAACTATACCTGAAGGAACAACTAAAGACGATGCACAAAACTATGCAGATAATATAGCTAAACAGTTAGAATACGTCGGGAAGGTTGAAACCTTCACAGGGCCCTTTAGACCCTATCTTCTAATTGGAGATGAAGCTGTGATTATAGATGAAAAAGATGCCGATAATTTAGGCCTTATAACTCAAATAAGGCACAGGTTTGGAAAAGGAGGTTTTTCTACTGAATTTACAGTAGATAGTGGAGGCCAAATCGGCCAAGGTAGACTAACAGATTATATAAGTAAAATAACTCAACATAAATCTAGCAGCAGAATTTATGATGAGGATTAGTGATATAAACTAAGGCGCTTATGATTTAAAGGCTAACTACCTTTTTACCATAAAGCGCCTTTTTATATAGATAAATTAAAAAGAAAGTGAGGGAAGTTAATGAAGGAAATACTGACCTACGCTCAAATCGCATTTGCTGCAGTCGGCGGTTATATCGGGTGGTTTTTAGGGGGAGTTGATGGCTTTTTGTATGCCTTAATAGCCTTTGTAGTTGTGGATTATATTTTAGGTGTGATGTGCGCTATAGTCGAAAGGCATCTCTCAAGCGATATAGGTGCTAAGGGGATATTTCAAAAGGTAGTTATTTTTGTACTTGTAGGGATTGCCAATGTAATCGACAGCAACGTAATTGGTGATGGAGGTGCTATCCGCACGGCTGTCATCTTTTTTTATCTTTCCAATGAAGGAATTAGCATCACAGAAAATGCAACAAGACTTGGTTTGCCAGTACCAGAAAAACTGGTAGAGGTCTTAGAACAACTTAAAGAAGGGGAGGATGAGGATGACGTTAAGTAATTTAAAAACTAAATTTATGACTAGAAATGATTGCTATACAGCAGGTAGAACCATTACACCGAAAGGTATCATGGTTCATTCTACAGTAACACCGGGAGTGATGGCAGGTTCCTGGTTTAGTAGGTGGAATAAATCCTACAGAGCCGGAGAGATTAACAGGCAGGTTTGTGTCCATGCCTTTTTAGATGATAAAGAGATATGGCAGTACCTGCCTTGGAACCATAGGGGCTGGCATGCAGGAGGAGCTGCGAATAATACCCACATTGGTTTTGAGATTTGTGAACCTGCAGGGCATTCATTTCGAGGTGCTACCATGGTTGGCTATGACGTAAAGAAAAATGAAGCTTATTTTAGAGCTGCTTGGAAAAATGCAGTAGACTTATGTGTATTTTTATGCAAAAAGTACGGCTTAACTGAAAAAGATATCATTGGTCACGCTGAAGGTCACAGGAAGGGGATTGCCAGCAATCATGCAGACCCCGATCATTGGTTTCCTAAGCATGGAGAGAGTATGGACAGTTTTAGAGCTGCTGTGAAGATAGGGTTAAAAAATCCTAAAAATGAAGATTTTTATGTAGGAGATATTGTGAAAATCAAAGACGCTGCAAATCGTTATTATCCTAACGGGCCCCAAATTCCGTCTTGGGTAAAAAGCACGAATCATAAAATCACCCAAAATCGCTCGAACGGAAAAACAGTCTTAAGAGGTGGTAGAAAGGCGGTACTGCTAGGAAAGAAAATCCACAAGCGTACAGGGGACGAATCACCGGGCATTATGACATGGGTTGATAAAGAGATTTTAGAACTGGTGGATGTGGAAAAAGAAGAAAAAGGGGCAGCACCGGAAAAACTATATCGAGTTCAAGTGGGTGCTTTTGGCAAAGAGGAAAATGCAAAGGCGTTAATGGGCCGCTTGCAAAAAGCAGGGTTTGATGCGTATATGAGGTATGAATAAATTCAACAGTATTAATTACCCGAGGAGTGTAAAAGCTCTTCGGGTTATTTTTATGCCTTTTTAGGGGTTCGATTTTCTTTAAATTTTCGCATATAGGTACAGGGGTTTCCTGTAGAAACGGAGGTTACCTATATGGAAATTACAAAGATTACTAAAGAGCAAAACCCACTGGCGGTTTCAGGTCGAAAGCCTATTAGTCATGAACAGCTTCAAAGAGAATTTGATTATCATCGGGCTGAAAAAGTTCTTCGTAAGATGCTAGAAAAGGAGCTTATATCCCAAGAAGAATTTAGTAAAATTATGCTTTTAAATCGGAAATCTTACTCCCCTATTTTAGCACAGCTAATGCCTGATAAACCTTGATATAGTGGGCGTTCAGAGGTAATATGTAACATACCTTAAAGGAGGTGAATCAGGTGAGAAAGGTGACAAAAATACAAGGAAACGAAAGTGTGGCGGCTAAAAAAAACAAGCTTCGTGTTGCGGCCTATGCCAGGGTCTCAACAGACAATGTAAAACAGCTGGTCAGCCTTGATGTGCAAAAGCACCACTATGAAACTTATATTAAAGCAAACTCTGACTGGGATTTTGTAGGGATATATTACGATGAAGGTATTTCAGGAACTAAAAAGGATAACCGAGCAGAGCTTCAGAGACTCATTAAAGATTGTGAGGACCGAAAAATTGACTTCATCATAACGAAATCAGTTAGTAGATTTGCAAGAAACACAACGGATTGCTTAGAGCTTGTCAGAAAGTTGACTAACATTGGGGTGTTTATTTATTTCGAGAAGGAAAACATCAATACACAGTATATGGACAGCGAGTTGATGCTAAGCATTTTAAGTAGCCTAGCAGAAAACGAATCAATCTCAATTTCAGAGAATAGCAAATGGGCCATTAAAAGAAGGTTTAAAGATGGAACCTATAAGATTTCCTACCCGCCCTATGGGTATGACTGTGTAGATGGAAGCATCGTCGTAAATCAAAAGCAGGCTGAGGTCGTCAAACGAATCTTTACAGATGCGTTATCGGGAAAGGGTACTGAACGGATCGCTCAAGAACTAAATTCTGATGGGGTGCCCACAAAAAAGGGTGGCCAATGGAGAGCAAACACGATCCGGGGCATTCTTCAAAATGAAAAGTATACTGGAGATTTGCTCATGCAAAAAACTTATACCGATGAGACTTTTACCAGGCGAAGAAACAAAGGTGAATTGGATCAGTACTTTATAGAAAACCACCACGAAGCCATCATCAGTCATACTGATTTTGAAGCTGCAAATGAAGCAATCAAACAGCGGGGAAAAGAAAAAGGGGTCAAAAAAGACTGCAGTAAATATTTAAACCGCTATCCTCTTTCAACAAAAGTTATATGCGGTGAATGTGGCAGCACCTTCAAAAGAAGAATTCACAGTTCAAAAAGAAATAAGTATATCGCATGGTGCTGTTCCAAACATATCTCAAATATTGAAAAATGTTCCATGATTTACATTAGAGAAGACAGAATTCATGAAGCTTTTATACTAATGATGAATAAACTGATCTACTCCTATAAAGTAATGCTAAGACCACTTCTTCAAAGTTTAAAGTCCACAGATTATGCGGTTAATATTAATCAAGCGCAGGCAATTGAGTCAAAAATCGAAGAAAACGCTGAACAGCTTAAAGTGCTAGTAAATCTTATGACGAAAGGGTATCTGGAGCCTGCTCTTTTTAATAGTCAAAAGAATGAGCTAATCGAAGAAGCCAAAAATCTAAAAGAGAAAAAGGATATGCTCTATCGGTCAATCAATGGTGAAGTAAATAGAGTGACCGAGCTGGAACAGCTTATAAAATATGTTTCAAAAACTGATACCATCCTAGAATTTGATGAGGACCGATTTGAACAGTTTGTTGATAAAATTATTGCCTTTTCACCAACTGAAATAGGTTTTGAGCTAAAATGCGGCATTACACTGAGAGAAAGGATGAAAAGATAAATGCCACACATACCTTATGGATATAAAATCGAAAAAGGCGCAGCGGTTATTGACCAAGAAGCTTCAGCAAGAGTTAAGGAACTTTACCGCATTTACCTCTCGGGCCTTTCTCTAAGTAATGCTGCCAAAGAAGCAGGGATAAAGGGATACCATTCAACAATTGCAAAGATGCTTACAAATAAGCGGTATCTTGGAGACGGTTATTATCCACAGATTATTGATAAAGGTACATTTGAACAGGCTGAAGCTGAAAGGTTAAGGCGAGCCAAAATGCTAGGGAGAATCAGAGAGGGTGTGGGGAAGAAAAAGAGCCTAAAAAAATATTCGTTCTCTATGGAAAAACCAGAACAGCTTTACGATGATCCTTTTAAGCAAGCAGAGTATGTTTATAGCCTGATAGAAAGCGAGGTGATTGAAGATGGCAATGAATAGAAGCGTTACGGTTATACCGGCACGTGCCCGAAATCGAACTGGAGAAAAACAAGAAGAAAAACCAAAACTAAAAGTAGCGGCTTATTGTAGAGTATCAACAGATAGTGAAGAGCAAGCATCCAGTTATGATGTGCAGGTACAGCATTATACTTCTTATATTGAAGGGAACACTGAGTGGGAATTTGCTGGAATCTTCGCAGATGACGGGATTTCAGGAACTAACACAAAAAAGCGTGAAGAGTTTAATCGGATGATTGAAGCCTGCATGGCAGGAAACATCGATATGATCATTACCAAATCCATCAGCCGATTTGCCAGAAATACTCTGGACTGTTTAAAGTACATCCGGAAGCTAAAGGATAAAGGTATTGCTGTATTTTTTGAGAAAGAAAACATCAACACCATGGACTCCAAGGGTGAGATTATGCTGACCATCATGGCTTCCCTGGCCCAGCAAGAGAGCCAATCATTAAGCCAAAACGTGAGGTTGGGTATTCAGCATCGATACCAGCAAGGTGAAATTCAGGTTAACCACAACCGTTTCCTCGGCTATACCAAAGATGAAAACAAGCGTCTGGTTATCGAACCGATAGGAGCAGAGGTGGTAAAGCGTATATACCGAGAATACCTTGAAGGGGCAAGCTTACTTCAAATCGCACGAGGATTGGAAGCGGACGAAATACTGACTGCTGCAAACAAGAAAAAATGGCGACCAGAAACTATTAAGAAAATCTTGCAAAATGAAAAGTACATCGGTGATGCCTTGCTACAAAAAACATATACCGTCGATTTCCTTTCCAAGAAGCGAGTTGTCAATAGCGGCATTGTTCCACAATACTATGTTGAGAACAGCCACGAGCCCATCATCCCGCGTGAAATTTTCATGCAGGTGCAGGAAGAACTTGTAAGAAGGACCAACCTTTATACAGGAAAGAGTGGAAAAAAGCGAGTTTACAGCAGTAAGTACGCTCTATCCAGCATTGTTTACTGCTCAGAATGTGGCGAAATATACAGAAGGGTCCATTGGAACAATCGAGGATGCAGGTCCATAGTCTGGAGATGCGTCAGCCGTCTAGAAGAAAAAGGCTCCGACTGCTCTTCCCCAACTATTAATGAAGAGGTTCTAAAAGCAGCGGTTGTAAAAGCGATGAATGAAGTGTTAAGCGGGAAAGAAACTTTCCTAGCAGTCTTGAAAGAGAATATTGCCACCGTTTTGAGTGAAGGTAGCGACAAAGCCACAGTAGACATTGATGAAAAACTGGAGGAACTTCAAAAAGAACTATTAAGGCGGGCCAACTCCAAAGAGAAATATGAGGATGTGGCGGACGAGATATACCGCCTTAGAGAATTGAAGCAAAGTGCGATGGTTGACAATGCAGAGCGTGAAGGAAAAAGGCAACGTATCGCTGAGATGGCTGAGTTTATAGATGAGCAAACAGAAGAGTTGGAAGGATATGATGAGCAGCTGGTAAGAAGACTCATTGAGAAAGTGACGATTTTTGAAGAGAAGTTTAAGGTTGAATTTAAATCAGGTGTTGAGATTGAGGTATAAAAAATAGCGCTTTTAGCTGACCACCAATCAAGAGACAGAGCTTGATTGGTGGTCCTTTGTCTGAAGTTAATTGAATATTGATGCCATGAAGTATATAATTATATTAACAATGCTGTTGATATTGAGATTGTTTAGGAGTGGACAACATGAAAGGTGTAAATAAGATGGAGGGAAGTTTGAAGCCTATAGAAAAGACAGTTTCTAATCAGCAGAGGCACAAAAAAGGAGAATCAAAAAAATAGAGTCAATAGACTTTGAGCATAGGTGTGGATAGTAATAATACTAAGGGGTGGGAGAATTGAGTAGAGAGTTATTCGAAAAATGGCTAAAAGAAACTACAAACTTAGTAAACGGGACTATAAATTCATATAGTTCTGCTATAACAAGTGCTAGTAGTTTTGGGCTAAAGGAAGGTATTATTCATCAGGATATTTATGAAATTAAAGATGTTGCAGTATTAAATGAAGTAATTAATGTACTTGAATCAACAGAAACTTATCTTGAAAAAAACACATCTTCTAACAGGAGATGGAGTTCAGCTTTGGAGCACTATAGACAGTTTATAATGGCTGTTAGCGAAGATAATAATATGGACACAAAAGAAAACAAAATCTTAAAAAGCATTTATTTAAAAAGTGAGTTTGAAAGATGGATTAGTGAACAGGTACAGGGCAATGGAAGACCGTATTCGACTCATACACAAAAAGGTTATATTTATTCTCTTGAGAAGGCATGTAGTGAAATTGAAAACCTAGATATAGAGGATAGTGATTTATTTACTATTACATCCTTAGCAGAGTTTAAAAGTGTAGAAGAAAAAATAAGAAATAATAATGATTTTGGGCGAGTTAATCAAAAATTTGGGAACGGTCAACTTTCTGCAGGAATGATAAAATATAGTGATTTTTTAGCAGAAAGAAATCCAGTAAGTTTATCGATACAAAGTGATGAAAAAAGGAAAGAGAGCAAATATGAATGGACGGGGTTCTACGAAAAAACAGCTAAGGTTTTATTAAAATATAAAGATGATCGTTTAAAATTAATAGATGGAGTAAATGAAATATTTAATAGGATAGGTATGAAGAATCCATTGACGAAAAAATTAGCTGATGGGACAGAAGAGATATTAAGGGATGTTTGCCCTTTTACAATATTTGGACTATTCAACAAAGGTATTACAGATAAAAACAGAATCTTAATAATGGAGGAGCTTTCCAACTTCCTTGGTATAGAAGAAAAAGTTCCAACTTCATTTGAAGGTATTCCTGTATTGAATAATATGAAGTCTTGGTTCTTCGGTGATGAGGAGCATAGAAAGGAGGAAGATATTGATAATCTATGGGAATTATTCGAGGTGGCTATAATTTTATCGGGAAATTATACAGAGGCAAACAAAAAACTCTTTATAAATATATACGATAAGGTAATTCAGCAGCATGGTATTCAATGGAATATTACATTTGGATTATACTGGGTAAGGCCTTGGGATTACTTAACCCTAGACAACAATACAAGAACGGCTTTAACGGAGAAACTAAAGATTAAAATACCACGTAATTCTTCAAAAAAGACTTGTGCTGGGGCTGATTATATTAGATTGGTTGAGTTGATGAAAGAAAAGTTTGATGAGGGGAATTACCCGGTTCATTCTTTTCCAGAACTATCATATAAGGCTTGGAGTGGTGAAATCGAAACTACAGTAAAAGCAACCATACCTGATGTTGATGTTACAACTCAAATAGAATATAAAGCCTATACAAAAGAGGACTTCTTATCTGATGTTTTTATTAGTGAAGAAAAATATCAAACAATAAAGTCACTGTTAAAAAGAAAAAAGAATCTAATATTACAAGGAGCACCTGGTGTAGGCAAGACATACGCAGCTAAAAGATTAGCTTATTCTATAATTGGTAAAAAAGATGAAGCAAGAATAAAGATGCTTCAATTCCATCAGAGTTATGCTTATGAAGATTTCATAATGGGATATAGGCCTAACGGAACAGGGTTTGAATTAAAGGAGGGGCCTTTTTATCAGTTTTGTAAATTAGCATCAGAAAATTTAGATGAAGATTACTTTTTTATTATAGATGAAATTAATCGAGGTAATATGAGTAAGGTATTCGGAGAGTTATTGATGTTAATTGAGGGTGATAAGCGAGGAGAAGAAATAATACTTACCTATTCAAAAGAACCTTTTTATGTACCAGAAAATTTGTATATTATCGGTATGATGAATACTGCCGATAGAAGTTTAGCGATAATTGATTATGCTTTAAGAAGAAGGTTCTCATTTGTTGAGTTAGAACCTGCGTTTGAAACAGATTCTTTTAAAAACCACCTATCGTTACAGGGTGCCAGTGAGGAACTGATAAATAAGATAAAAATGAGAGTTGGAAGTATAAATCTAGAGATTGAAAAAGATGTAAATTTAGGCAAAGGTTTTAGAATTGGGCATAGCTATTTTTGTAATTACTCTGAATCTGATAAATGGTATGAAGAGATAATTAAATATGAAATACAGCCTCTTATAAAAGAGTATTGGTTTGATGAAGAGGAAAAAGCAAATAATTTTGTTGAAGAACTGTTAAGGTGATCGTGATGGATGGTAACCCGAAAATACCAA
Organism: Proteinivorax tanatarense; assembly: GCF_040267685.1. GTDB lineage: Bacteria > Bacillota > Proteinivoracia > Proteinivoracales > Proteinivoracaceae > Proteinivorax > Proteinivorax tanatarense. Next base: position 2,566,751 of record NZ_CP158367.1, on the reverse strand, counting down.
TAAAAAATATATACTATATGCTTTGTTATGCCTGGAATGTACTTGATCAATCAGATAATATTTTTTTAGGGAGCGAAAAGTTTGATAATATATACAACTTATTTGCAAGGATCTACATTAATGGGACAAGTAGTTTAATTAAAAGAGGGTTTAATAGATACTATATTCAAGAAAATAAAGCGACATCAACTCTAAAAGGAAAGATAAACATTTCAGACTCTATAAATCAACAGTCTTTCTCATACGGGAGTCTGGTGTGCCAGTTCGATGAATTTTCTAAGGATATTACGTTAAACCAAATTATTAAAACTACAACTAATATATTAATAAAATCACCATATCTAGATGCAGAATTAAGAAAGAAACTATTAAAAATTAGATTACATTTTTCTGAGATTAAAGATATTAGACTTTCTAAAACATTGTTTTCGTCCCTTCGATATAATAAAAATAACTATCACTATCGCATGTTAATAAATATTAGTGAATTAATCTATCAAGGATTAATTACCAATGAGGAAGATAAAAAATTTTCATTTTCAGATTTTGTAAGAGACAATCAGATGGCAAAGCTTTATGAGAAGTTTGTTTTAAACTTTTATAAAACCCATTTGGATGAGACAGTCTATAATGTACATGCCCCTAAATTAAAATGGAATCTTGACGAAGAAATTAATGAAGAATACATGTCACTTCTTCCAGAAATGAGAACAGATATAGTAGTTGAAAATAGGGTTAAGAATACCCAAACAATAATTGATACTAAATACTATGCACAGACACTAGTTACAAGCAATTGGGCAGATATTGAAAAGGTTCGAACAGGTCATTTATATCAGATTTTTGCCTATGTTTGTAATAGCGATTTTTTAGGAAGTAAAAAAGGAATGCTATTGTATCCCACAATAGAAAAAGAAATTAATGCTGTATTCCCCGTTGGTGGTAAAAATATAGAGGCAAGAACCTTAAATTTAAATGCAGAATGGCAAGATATAACAGACAGATTGCTATCGCTAGTAATCTAAAAGTATAGAGAATAAGATTTCATTTGAGATTAAAAACAATTACACGACTTTTAGCAGAAAAACTGAATGCTAGGTGATTTAAGGAGGGGATTTTAATGGATGAGAAAATTAGTAATAAGGATGAGTTGATAAAACAAGCTACAGATTCCTTTTTTATACTTATGAAGTTTGGTTCTAAGGAAAACTTGGAAAAGCTCCAGCAAGGCAAAGTATATATGAAGAATTTAGATTATTACATCAATTTGGAGAATGAAACTTCTAATGAGGATGTTGGGGATAAATTTGATGGACTAATGCCTATACATGATCTTGATATAAGCATTCTCAATCCGGAAACTAATGAACCAATACATAAATTTAAAGCTAATATGGCGACTATGAATTTAGGATTAAAGAAATCGCCGGTTATGTGTATGTATATTTTAGATTATAGAAATTTTACTAATGCGGATTTAAATGATGATATATTATCCATTGAATTTACCTTTACAGACGAGCAAAAGGAAAGGATATCAAAGTTTGGAGACAGCGTTTTATTAATTAAGAACACTCAAGAATTCTTTGAAAGAATGGAAAGAGGGTTAGTTGCCGATAAAGCCAGTTTCTCACGAGATAGAGTTAAGTATTATAATAAGAATATTCTACAGCACTTTCAAGAAGTAGCAGAAGATTATAGACGCATAGCTTTTTGGAAACGAAAAAAGTATGAGCACCAACAAGAGTATCGGTTTTTAGTTTTAAATAAAACTGTAGAAGATCATTACACATTTGACATAGAAGATTTAAGCGATATCTCAGAGATTGTACCTACGGAAGTAATACTTAATACTGTTACCGAAGTGAGACATAAAATTGGACTAATAGAGGAGTAGGCTATTAAGTAGATATGTTCCCCACTACCGATAGTTCTAAAAATGTTATGGATATGTTCCCCCATACGTCGGGGTTAAAAATCAACTTCTGACATCAATGCCATCAACTCAAGCCATGTTGAGACGGTCTGTATGATGTCTAAAATGTAAAGCCGAAAAGTATTGAAATTACTGAATTTCATAGATTGAAAGTAAATCTGTCAATTCGACTAAAACCCTTGATATGTGCTTGGGGAACATATCAAGGGTTTCTTTTGTGCAAAATTTGGGACTAAAAACAGATAAGGTTGAGTTGATAGACTAGATAACGTATAGGTTGAAAAGAAAGAATAGATGAGTCCCCCAAAAGAGTCCGCTGGAATAATCGAGGATGCAGACCCATTGTCTGGCGATGCGTCAGCCTCCTTGAAGAAAAAGGTTCTGCCTGCTCTTCTCCAACCCTCAACGAAAAAGTTCTAAAGACTGCGGTTGTAAAAGCAATGAATGAGGTATTGGCTGAAAAAGACACTTTCCCTGTAGTCTTAAAAGAGAACATCGCCGCCGTTGTAAATGAAGATAGCGACAAGGCTACAAAAAGCATTGATGAAAAACTGGCCACTCTTCAAAAAGAATTATTAAGACTGGCCAATTCCAAAGAAAATTATGAGGGTGTAGCGGGTGAGATCTGTCGCCCTAGAGAATTGAAGCAAAGTGTCTTGGTTGAAAATGTAGAGCATGAAGGTAAAAGGCAACGAATTATTGAAATGGCCGAATTCTTAGGTGAGCAGCCAGGAGAATTGGAAGAGTATGATGAGCAACTGGTAAGAAGACTCATTGAGAAAGTGACGATTTTTGAAGAGAAGTTTAAGGTTGAATTTAAGTCAGGTGTTGAGTGTGATGTTAAAGCTACGGTAATTGCTACGACACGAAATAATTGTAGAAAAAACACTTGAAAGTAAATTTGGCTCATGTTATATTGTATCTAACGTTAAATACAATATAACGTTAAGAATGTAAACTAGGAGTCGATCGAATATGAATGAACTAACCAATTCAATTATCGTTGATTTCCCGCTAAGAGGAGAGTGGTGGGCGTGCAACACACCAGCAAATGTTATTCCAAGTCATGGTACTGATATGCTGGGTCAACGATACGCGTATGATTTTGTAATGGTGGATTGGGTTCGCAAAGGCAGACCTTTCTATCATGGGAGTAGCCTGCAATACTATACGCTTGGGGTAACACTAAAAGAATGTTATGGTTGGGGGCGAGAAGTATATGCTCACTGTGACGGCAGAGTTATTACTGTAAAAGATGTAATAATTGAACGCAACAGGGTTCACTTGGTAAGAGACTTGTCAATTGCACTAAAAAACGCGTTTTTATTCAATCCTGCTAAACATGATATCCAAACTGTTGTAGGTAATTACGTTATAATTATGTGTGGAGAACAGATTTACGCACTTTTCGCGCACTTGCAGACGGATTCTATTGAAGTGGTGGAAGGACAGTATGTGAAGAAGGGAGATATTTTGGGGCGTGTTGGTCATTCGGGTAATTCCACAGCTCCACATCTTCACTTTCAGTTGATGGACAGTGCAGATATGTCCATTGCTAAAGGAATTCCCTGTGCCTTTAGCAATTATGAGATATTCGATAACGGCAAATGGTTATCGGTAAAGGATGGTGTCCCATCGAACAAAGATAGACTTAGGTTGGAATAAAAGACGATCAAAGGAGAGATGGTTGCGGTGACAGAAAATACAAAAGTAACAGATAAGGGTAGAATAGTTATGCACGAGGGCAGCAGAGTATTGATAGTATCATCGGAAGAGGATGTTCAAGTTATGTCGTCGCCTCAACGACAGCGTATCTTCAAGCTATTAAATATGGAGGGTGTTCCCTTGCATGGGAAAGAGATTGGCGATCGCTTAGGAGTTAAACCTGCGTCTGCACACTTCCATTTAAAAAAGCTAGAAAAAATTGGAGCAGTCAAACAAAGCCACACTGAGGTAGTTAATGGTATTACTGCTCGATATTACGAGGCGACGGCAGACTATTTTATCTTGGATGAGGATTTTTTAAATGAAATAGATGATGCTTTTACCAAACAAAAACTGCTCCTTCTTCGTAAAACTTTTGATACATTTCGTGATGATTTTATTAGTTCTTTACACCAGATCATGAAGGAAGAGCAGACTGGAGTTCAAAAGGAAAGTAAGCTACATCTGTTACTTGACTTTATGGTGTACTTGTCTACAGAGGATGAAGAAATGCTCCAAAAAGAAATGCAGGAAATTTTTTCTAAGTATAAAAAGCCCGCTTCTGGCAAGAAGGCGCACTCTGTCTTGTTTAGCATTAACAAAACGGAGAAGAAGTAAAAAAGTATAGAAGACATATAAACATGATATAAATGCATTTCGTTTTTGTCTGTGTGGTTATGCTCAAAGAGGTATCAGTTTACTATTAAGTAATTCGTCAAAAAAATGTATTTTTGCAAATTAAAAGGTTGCGAATTGGAAAGGATGAGTTGAGAATTGGAAAGGATGAAAAAAGTGATAATTAAAATAATATTAGTGATATTGATTATATTAATAGCAAGTACCATTTATCACCAAGTGCGTAAAAAAATAGAGTTCAAACAAAATCCACCTCCAGGAGAGATGATAAAAATAGGTGAGGATAAAATGCACATTTATGGAAAGGGAGAAGGTGATCTTACTATAGTTTTTACAAGTGGTGGAAGTGGTTTCACTTATGGTCATTTTTATGAGGCATTTAATGAGTTGGCTAAGGAAAATAGGGTTGTGGCTTATGATAGACCTGGCTATGGCTGGAGCGAATCAACATCTAGACCTAGAACACTTGAACAAATTAACAAAGATTTATATGAGTTGCTAGATAAGTCAGGTGAAACAGGACCGTATGTATTAGTTGGGCACTCTATAGGGGGTACAGAAGTATTACAATTTGCACAACGTTACCCTGAATTAGTAGCTGGTGTAGTGATGTTGGATGCAGGTTCTGTAAATTATCATAAGCAAGAACCTCCACTCTCTTGGTCTACCAATATAATTAGGTTCTCAAGATTTACAGGAATACTTAGATTTGAAACTTATGTTATGGATAAATTAAAGCCATCTATTTTAGAAGGGAGTCTTCCAAAGTCAGAAGAAGTAAGAGACCTATCTATGATGATGTTCTACAATAGATTATGCAACCGAAATGCTTTAGAAGAAATAAAGCAGCTTCCTAAAAATAAAGAACTAGGGAAAAATCTTGGGGATATTCCTTTATTGCTTTTAACAGCTAGTGAGAGTGAACCTAAACATCATGATATAGAAAGAGATGAACTCTTTATGGAAGATCAAAAAAGTCTCTTAGAATGGTCGACAAATAGTAAGCAGAAGATGGTTGAAGGGAGTCATATGTTTTTATTATATGAACCTGAGATTGTTATAGAGGAACTCTTAGATTTTTTAGATAATATGGTGGAGTGATTTCAAGAAAAAAGTAGAGAAGCGTACTTTCTTTATGTACTAATACAACCTTTGAAGTAGTGGGTGTTTTGACCTAAAACTATAAATTTTAAACGGATAGATTTAATAGTCTTTTAGACATACATCTTGTAGGTTATTTTGGTGAGTTATACTATGAGTCTATAATCGGTATTAATAAGCTTTTATTTGATATGTTCCCCCATATGCTGGGGTTAAAAATCGCCTTCTGACATCAATGCTATCAACTCAAGCCATGTAGAGTGCGTGATGTTGATAGAGAAAATTTAAAGCATAGGAAAGGGGGCAGGCAAGCCAGTGTAAGCAGCAGAAAGGAACTCCCCCGCAGAGGTAGGGTTGACCTTGAGTGTCAACCCGTCAGTATATGGCTACCCATAATATCAGTATAAAGGATGAAATAAAATGAAGAAAACAAGAAACTCCAACAAAAACTACAACAACAAAAAAAGAGGACACAAACCCTCCTTAAAAAAAGAAACAATAGAAGCCAACTGTATAGACTATGATTCAGAAGGAAAAGGCATCATATCTTACAACAATCAACAGATACCCATCCCCAACCTTCTAAAAGGTGAAACTGCAAAAATTGAAATTATTAAAAAAGGGAAATTCATCATAGGAAAGATTTTAAAGGTTATAAAACCGTCCCCCAAAAGAATTAAAGCCAAATGCAAACACTATGAAAAATGTGGAGGATGTCAGCTCCAGCACATATCATATGACGATCAAGCCCAGCTAAAACAGAGTTTGGTAGAAAGATTAATGAACCCTTTGGCAAAGCAAACCTTATCATTAAGATGGACAACCCCTATGACTATCGCAACAAAATACACGCTACATACTCCTACAAAAACAAAGAGATAGTATCGGGTTTTTACGAAGAGCAAAGTCACAGAGTAATCCCTGTTGAAAGGTGCCTCATTCAAAGCAGCAAGGCAGATGAGATAAACAAAACCATAAGAGAACTTATGAAATCCTTTAAATTGAAAGCTTATGACGAAGAAAGAGACACAGGACTTATAAGACACGTGCTAGTTAAAGTAGGATTTGCCACAAAGGAAGTAATGGTAGTACTAGTTACAATAGGCCCCATGTTTCCATCAAAAAATAACTTTATAAAAGCACTCCGTAAAAAGCACCCTGAAATAACAACAATCATCCAAAACATAAACAGCAAAAGAACCAGCATGGTGTTAGGAAACAGAGAAAAAGTCCTTTACGGCAAAGGAACCATAAAGGACACATTATGCGGATACACCTTTAATATATCATCAAAATCCTTCTACCAAGTAAACCCCACCCAAACAGAAAAACTATACGGTAAAGCAATAGAAATGGCAGACTTTAAAGGAAACGAAGTGGTCATGGATGCTTACTCCGGCATCGGAACAATAGGAATAATCCTAAGCGAGAAAGTAAAATCCGTAATAGGAGTAGAGCTTAACAAAGATGCAGTAAAAGACTCAATAAAAAATGCCAAACTAAACAAAGTCCAAAACGCTCGCTTTTACGAGGGAGATGCCGGAGAATTTATGCTCCACATGAAAGAAGAAGGGCAAAAACTAGACGTAGTAGTAATGGATCCACCAAGAAGTGGCAGCGACGAAAGGTTTCTATCGTCACTAGTAAAAATAAGCCCCAAAAAGGTAATATACATATCCTGCAATCCCATAACCCAAGCAAGAGATATTAAGTTTTTAATTAAGCATGGATATAAGGTAAAAGAAATACAACCAGTAGATATGTTTCCTCATACTTTACATGTAGAAAACATCTGTCTACTGACTAAGGATGATTAAAGAAGAACCTACCCAAAATTTTGGGTAGGTTCTTTAATTGGTTTATTTCCATATATTGAAACATCAAAGTCCTAACTCCTTTTTTCTACTCAACTATCGAAATAAAGGCCTTCCTTAGCATACGTGGTCGATGGTAGGGTTTGCTTTTATGAAGTTACGGTGGTTAAAATAACGGCCTATCTTTATGTCCTAAAATTATGAAAAAAACTAATGCCATTACCGAGATGACGGTATATTCAGAGAGGAAACGACCTCTATAAATATGCTATGGATACTATAGGAGGAATGAAGAAATGGAGTGGATAAAAGCAATAATAGAAAAACACACAAAAGAAGATGGTACTGTAGATATGGATAAAGCAACGAAAGAAATTCCCCTTGTATATCACTTGGTAGGGGCGACTCTGTTATCTTTGAATAGATAGCAACAAAAGCATGCAGTTTTCTTAGGTCCTGTCATACTAATCATGTCAACTTTTAATCTGTACACAGTTTAGAGTGATGTCCTGTGGAAAATCAGAAAATATTTTTTTATGACATGATGTTGTCAAAAGTTTATATTTATAATATTCTCAGAATAAGGCAGGAAAAGATTTCATCGTGTAGAACTACTTTAATTAACTTCTAATTTGTTCCAACTGAAAAGAGGGGATAAAAAAGAGGATTCTCAGTTTTTTGGACACAATTTCGGAAGGAAGGAAGGGGGTCCAATTTCGGAAGGAAGGAAGGGGGTCAGGCTTTTGATATTTCAATACTTTTCACCCACCCAACTTATAAGCCTGCTCCTTTTCTTATTCTTTTCATACTGAACAAGGTTTTTTAAACGGCTTATTCCCTATATTGAAATATCAAAAGCCTGACCCCAATGTTTTATATATCAAAAGCCTGACCCCAATGTTTTATATAAGGAGTGATTAAGATGATAAAATGCTATGTTTCGAAATACAATAGTCTTTGTTTTGGTGCATCATCAGCGGTTGAGGCAGCATATGAACATTTAAGTGATTCCTTGTTTTTATATGGAGATGTAATTAATAATCCAGTTATAACTGCGGATTTGTGCTCTAAGGGAGCTAAAATAGTAAATGACATTACTAAAATGAAAGATACACGAAATTCAAAGTTACTTATAAGAGCTCATGGAGTTCCCAAAAAAACAATTGATTATTTAGAAGATAATAATGTAAATTACATTGACAAAACATGTCCAAAGGTGAAAAAAATACATAAAATAGTAAAAGATGCTTCATCTAAAGGTCTTGATATTATTATTGTAGGAGATCCAAATCATCCAGAAGTTGTTGGTATAAAAGGTTGGGCTAAAACAAATGTAATTACAATAAAAGATATGATTTCTGCAAAAGAAAAAGTTCCTTACAGTAATGTTAGTTCTACAGGTGTTTGTATGGTTGTGCAAACAACTTATAATAAGATGGCATATGACGAGATTCAAAAGTATTGTTTAACTTTGTTACCATTTGTAGAGTGTCATGATACTATCTGTAATGATACTGCGAATAGGCAGATTGAAGTTAGAAATTTAGCGCAACAGGTAGATTGTATTATTGTAATAGGGGGGAAAAAAAGTTCGAATTCTATTAAATTATTTGAAATTGCATCTGAATACTGTAATAAAACTCAACATGTTCAAATAGAGTCAGAAATTGATCTTACGATCATCGAAAATGTATCTTCATTGGCATTAGTTGGCGGAGCATCCACACCAATAGAAAGTATTATCAAATCAATTGAAATATTGAGATCTGCTTGTTATAACAGCGGTATAGAGTTTGAATTAATAAGACAGACTTAAAGTATATGTAGTCCAAAACTGGAATTTGAATGTAAAAAGTTGATGAGTTTACTTTTGGAGGGTGTTTCTTAAGGAGGCATATATTTTTGTCCAAACGTTGAAAACTATATTTTACTAAAAGTGTTTGGTCTGTTTGGAAACATACATACATGTTCAGGATGAAGGAAGAATATATTCTTTTGTTAGCTATATAGAAATAAAAAATTGATTTGAAGCAGTTTTAATTAGTATATTATTGTACATAGTTGGAGGGAGAAGTTATTATTTGCATTACTGGTGAATCTAGAAGTGGAAAAAGTGAAATTGCAAATTACTTAATAAAAAAGGATACAATCAAATTACAGAATATACCACACGAGAGAAAAGGTATGAGGGAGAACCAGGGTATGTTTTTATTGATTTGAATAATCCGGATGACAATAAAATCTATCAAGATATGCTATCAGACACGCTTGAAGGGTTGACTTTTAAAGACTATTTTGATGAAAATTGGTATTGGTCTACAAGAGATTTTCATCATTTTATAAAGAAGCTTGACAAAACATACGGGATGTTCAGGCTTTGATATTCTGATTCTCAACGTTTTCTTCCGTTTCTTTTATCAAAATGGCTACGTCTTTACCCAACTTATCTTCTGCATTTATCCCTGAAACTGCGGGAGGTGAAATGTTTAGTTTTTTACACAACTCATTATTACTTGCATTAGTATAACGTAAACTTAATGTACATAAATAGGCTTTTTAGTCTTTTTACTTATATCGTCTTTTCTCACCCCCGGCCTTCTCACAAACAACATTAATAATACTATAGATGTCTGCATCCGCATCATTGATAGTGATAACTACTTCTTCTTATAGGTCTTGTAGTTTTGAGTAAACTTTCTTTTCATCAAGCAAGTATCTATCAACTTTTATACTCCGTTCTAGTTTAGGGTACTTTAAAAGGAGAATCAGAATATCAGAAGCCTGCCCCGGCTTTTGCTTGTTCTTACATCTTTAACTTATATGCATGTTGTTCTATGGATATTTATGTCACCTCTTTGTTGAAACTGGCCAAACACCTTTATTTTAGACTATGCAAGGAATCCAGCAGAGCTATACTCAGTTTTATAAAAAATATTACACGCCCAATTCAACTCAAAGTCAACTGGACACTAAGTGACCCTTTTACTAAAGTAAATATTAGCCAAAACTATCCCTTTTAATTTGTTGGCGTTGTCAATTCAACACATGTAGAAAACATCTGTCTACTGACTAAGGATGATTAAAGAAGAACCTACCCAAAATTTTGGGTAGGTTCTTTAATTGGTTTATTTCCCTGTATTGAAATATCAAAGGTCTGATCCCAAAGCTCCACTAGACCCCTTTTTTCCTATACTTTCTTAGGTCCTATCATAATCATGTCAACTTTTAATCTGTACACAGTTTAGAGTGATGTCCTGTGTAAAAAAATATATTTTTGTGACATGTGTTGTTAAAAGTTTATATTATAATATTCTCAGAATAAGGCAGGAAAAGATTTCCTTGTGTAGGATTACTTTAATTAACTTCTAATTTGTTCCAAATAGGTAATTGCAAAATGCGTTAATTAAAAAAGAATGTAATATAATAGGTTATTACAATAGAAGTAAGGGGGTCAGGCTTTTGATATTTCAATACTTTTCACCCACCCAACTTATAAGCCTGCTCCTTTTCTTATTCTTTTCATACTGAACAAGGTTTTTTAAACGGCTTATTCCCTATATTGAAATATCAAAAGCCTGACCCCAATGTTTTATACTTTCAGGCTTTGATAGAGAGCGTAAGAATTTGCGTGTAATTGGATAAACTTACCACTAAAGGAGATGGTCCAATTATGCAAAGTAAAAACAAAGAGTTAGCTAAAAGGTTAGCGAGAGAATGTAATAGTGTTGAAGAGGTTCAGGAAAGTTTAAAAGACTTGTTTAAAGACACACTGCAAGAAGTTTTTGAAGCAGAAATGGATGAACACTTAGGTTATGAGAAACATTCACCTGTTGGTGATCATTCTGGAAATAGCAGAAACGGATACAGCAAAAAGACGGTTAAAACAAAATGTGGCGAATCAGAATTGAATATCCCTAGGGATCGTAGCTATGTGTTATTCACCAAGTTAGAAATTCTTTAAAGTATGTGGCACATAAAGAAAGAAAAGTACTAACCAAGGACTTAAAGAAAGTTTATCAAGCTTTAACCTTAAATGAAGCTGAATATGCTTTTGAAGAATTCAAGGAAAAGTGGGGTAAAAAACATCCCATAATTATAAAATCATGGGAGAAAAATTGGGATGAACTAACTGCCTACTTTAAGTATCCTAACGAGATTCGTAAGCTAAAATATACTACTAACACCATAGAAGTCTATCATAGACAACTTAGAAAAGTTACTAAAACTAAAACTTCGTACCCTAATGATGAGGCATTAGAAAAAATTATATATTTAGCTACTATGGATATTTCTAAAAAGTGGACTCAGCCACTTAGATTTTGGAGACAGTGCATTTCACAACTGGCAATATATTTTGATGACAGACTTGACTCAGAATTAGCGATATAAGCAGCTGGGCTATCGCCCAGGAGTTTAACGCTTTGTTCTCCCGAAGATAAAAAAAGATAAAGAGAGAAAGCCTCCCTTTATCTTCGGCAGAAACTTACTAGGCGCTCAGGTTACTCTTCAGTAGTGCCTTATCCTCCTAGTAAGTAAGAGCTATGAATATTTTACCCACGCATAGGAAAAATATAGCTGATAAAACTCTAGATATTCTGAAACAGTAAAAATCCAATTACTCAAAATTATTTATACTCCCTTACGAATGTTTTATTGACTTAACTTTTTGTGGCAGGTCTGATAACTACTTTTCCATGTCCCTATTCCATTCGTTTAAATTATCTACTTCTCCATCATACCCATCATGTGAACTTGAATGGTCTCCAAAGTAACCTGTGGAAGTTTTTACATTTGTTGCATCTGCAGCTATAAAAGAAGAACCTCCAGTTCCGCATCTAGCTATGCGTATATCCCTGCTGCTTTACTTGACGAATATGCTCGTTCTTTTGGTCTCCCTGATTGTACTTAGGGTTTTTAATAATGAGTTCCATCCTAATTTGCCTTAACACAGCTCCGTTTAATTCTCTGCCATCTACTCGTATTTCTTTGCCAATTTTTACTTCAATCATTTTCCCTTCCTTAAAATTCGCCCCCGTTTTACCCGAGAGCATAAAACTAGACGCCTCAATTAAGAGACGTCTAGTTTTTCTTTTTTTCATAAGTTGCTCAGCTGGGGCTACTTCTTTTGGTAGCTGATGTGAAACAGTTTTTTTAGCGGCTTTGCCCGATGTTATAACACAAAAAAGCACTGTAATGGTAGAAAAGTTAGCAACTTCTCACCTCTTTACAGTGCTTTTTTTACCTTTACTTGAAGTTAGGGTTAAGTTCCCACATCTATTACTATTATTAATCTAAATAGTCGATAAACACAGTTGACTCATCATAAACAGGATCTTCTAGAGGGAAGTCATAAACTGTGCTAACATCCATCCAAGCTTCGTTTACAAAATTATCATTAGTTTGATTGTATTCATATCCAGATATGATGTCAAATAGCTCCTGTGTCCGTGAACCTATCCCTCCAATTGAATAGTTAATTTCTAACATATCTGAAGGCGGCCAATTAACAATGTTGGTGTCAAGATTTATACCGAAGTCAAAAGTGGTGCTTATACCCCAGGGGTATGAAATTGTGTACTCTTGTATATTAGTGCTGTCTTTTGGATAATAGCCAAGGATTGGCGTTTCTATGTCTAAAGCAGGATAAAGCCTTGTATTCACTTCCTCAATATAATTAAAACCCCCAGTACTTTCAATCTCTACTTCTAGTTCATTTTGAGCTTGATAAATTCCATCAATAGGGTTTGTGATCGGTTGTAATATACTTTGTCTAGTATAAGCTGTAAAGTGGTCAGTATATATATGGTTTGATCTTTGTGGTACAGCGTTTTCCCATTCTATGCCTCCTGAAAGGCTATATTTCTCTGAGGAATTAGGCTCTAACACTTTGCCAGCTATATGCTTTGATGAGTTTTTAAAGGCGTTCTCTATCCCTTTTTGATAGTCTTTTCCAACGGATATATTAGTTAATGCCGGTCCTCTTTGGGTTCTATAAACTATAGCTCCAACTCTTTTAGGAATAACCACATTTTTCTCTTTTTCTATATCTTGTTGTCTTTTAGCTTGCACTTGCTCTATTTTTGACTGAGATGCAGCAATTTTTGTGGTGTCTATACCTAAGATATCTGCTCCTTGTTTTATGTGTTCCTTGCTTGTCAGTATTATATAGTGTCCATTTCGATACAATGCTTCTATTTCATCACTAAATTGGTTTAAACTTGTAATACTTTCATCAATTACAATATTTAAACCATAGCTATCCTCAATTTCTAAGGCGTCAATGTTATCCTTTGAAAATTTGACAAGCTCATGGTCTTTTTGCTTGTTTTCTGCGGATGATAAGCAGTTTGTCACAGACATAGTTCCTACAACAAATAACAAACATAAAGCAAAACAAATCATTTTTTTTAACATATCCATTCCTCTTTTAAGTTTTTAAAAAACAAAATCCTTACTATAACTTACGAATTACACCCCCCTTTTAAAACACCTTCTATATGGATAATAGTATTCCTTTATTTTATTCTTCAAATTTTAATAATTTTAAAACTTGGAAGGGGGGGCAGGCTTTGATATTCTGATTCTCAACGTTTCTTCCGTTTCTTTTATCAAAATGGCTACGTCTTTACCCAACTTATCTTCTGCATTTATCCCTGAAACTGCGGGAGGTGAAATGTTTAGTTTTTTACACAACTCATTATTACTTGCATTAGTATAACGTAAACTTAATGTACATAAATAGGCTTTTTAGTCTTTTTACTTATATCGTCTTTTCTCACCCCTGGCCTTCTCACAAACAACATTAATAATACTGTAGATGTCTGCATCCGCATCATTGATAGTGATAACTACTTCTTCTTGTAGGTCTTGTAGTTTTGAGTAAACTTTCTTTTCATCAAGCAAGTATCTATCAACTTTTATACTCCGTTCTAGTTTAGAGTACTTTAAAAGGAGAATCAGAATATCAGAAGCCTGCCCCGGTTTTTGCTTGTTCTTACATCTTTAACCTATATGCATGTTGTTCTATGGATATTTATGTCACCTCTTTGTTGAAACTGGCCAAACATCTTTATTTTAGACTATGCAGGGAATCCAGCAGAGCTATACTCAGTTTTATAAAAAATATAACACGCCCAATTCAACTCAAAGTCAACTGGACACTAAGTGACCCTTTTACTAAAGTAAATATTAGCCAAAACTATCCCTTTTAATTTGTTGACGTTGTCAATTCAACACATGTAGAAAACGTCTGTCTACTGACTAAGGATGATTAAAGAACCTACCCAAAATTTTGGGTAGGTTCTTTAATTGGTTTATTTCCCTGTATTGAAATATCAAAGGCCTGATCCCAAAGCGCCACTAGACCCCTTTTTTCCTATACTTTCTTAGGTTCTATCATAATCATGTCAACTTTTAATCTGTACACAGTTTAGAGTGATGTCCTGCGTAAAAAAATATATTTTTGTGACATGATGTTGCCAAAAGTTTATATTATAATATTCTCAGAATAAGGCAGGAAAAGATTTCCTTGTGTAGAATTACTTTAATTAACTTCTAATTTGTCCAAAGAAAGGGGGGGATAAAAAAAGAGAATTCTCAGCTTATTGGACACAATTTCGTGATTGTGACTTAGACTTACATAGAATTACATGGATTTATCTCAGATAACCGTCCGTAAAACTTCCGCCTTAAAATAGATAAAAAAATCGACAACAGATGTTGATAACGGATGCTAATGTCCTGATTCACTCAACTAACAATCAGTGTGAGAAGGACGAAAACTCCCACTGACTGAAGTTTCCGTTTTATCTCCTTTAGGTTTAGTGTCGTAGCTTCATCATTGCATTTATTTTCTATACGACAACTATCCTAACACATAGGGGTTAGCTTAAAATTGAATCACGTTACAAATTTAAGTAATTATCAAGCTTATATGTTATCTATAAAAAGTTATAAAAATAATGAGGTGATCTTATACCAACTGTTAATCCGTATTTATGGGCGAAGAAGAGTGAAAAGTATGGAAGATATTTCTGGTTGCCTTTAAACCAACACCTAGAAGATACCCTTCGTGTCTCTGAAAGGCTATGGGAGTTGTGGCTAAACAACGGGCAACGACAGCTTATTATCGACTCATTAAGTGAACCAAGTGAAGCAATCGCTAAGCAACTTGTTCAATTTTTGGCAGCCGTACACGATTGTGGCAAGAATAGTGTCGCTTTTCAAATTAAAAAAGGCTTCCCTTATGAATTGGATCTTCGACTATTAGAACGGTTAGAAAAAGGAGGCTTTATTGGAATTTCTCGGTTTTGTCTTCCCTCCTCAAAGGAGAGTCCGCATGCTCTTGCAGGACAAGCTATGCTGTCTTGGCGTGGGTTTGGTGATGACATTGGAACAATTATTGGGGCGCATCATGGTAAACCGGTTGATTATAAAAAACAATATGAAAATCAATCAGCTTATACAGAAAATTACTTCCAAGAGGAATCATCAAATAAAAATATTTACCAAAAATGGAAAAGCTCACAAGATGATTTGATTCAATGGGCACTTGAGGCATCAGGGTTTTTAAGTCCAGAAGACTTACCTAAAGTGTCTCAATCGGGTCAAGCCATCTTATCAGGACTTCTGATTATGGCAGATTGGATTGCAAGTAATGAAGAATACTTTCCCCTTATTGAAATTGATGACATGGAAGTAGAGGACCAAGAAACTAGGTTTTTAAATGGTTGGAAAAAATGGTTTAAAAGCTATCAATGGGAAGCGAACTATTACTCCGATCCTAAGGAGCTATACGCTAAGCGCTTTCGTTTTGATGAGCCTCGCAATGTGCAACAATCCTTATCAGATGTGATTGAGCAATCGGATGATCCTGGAATCTATGTTTTGGAGGCCCCAATGGGAATTGGGAAAACTGAAGCGGCACTGGTTGGAGTAGAGCAGTTAGCGAGAAAAACTGGTCGCAGTGGGCTTTTTTTTGGCTTACCCACGCAAGCAACATCTAACGGCATCTTCCCAAGAATAAATGTATGGTTGAAAAGCATTCAAGAAGAACTTGGCGATAATTTGCCCATTCGCTTAGCACATGGAAAAGCGGCATTAAATGAAGAGTTCACTAGTTTGGCAAGAAATATAAATATAGATGCTGAAGAAAATGGCAGTGTTTTCGTAAATGAGTGGTTTTCAGGGAGAAAAACAACAGCTTTAGATGATTTTGTAGTAGGGACAGTTGACCAATTCTTGTTGCTTGCTTTAAAACAAAAACATTTATCTTTAAGACACCTAGGTTTTTCCAAAAAGATAGTGGTTATTGATGAAGTTCATTCCTACGATGTGTATATGGGGCAGTATTTACAGAGGGCATTACAGTGGATGGGAGCTTATGGCGTACCCGTTATCGTCTTATCTGCTACATTAGCTGCTGATATGAGAAAAAAGTTAATTGATAGTTATATCCGGGGGAAAGGAAGTAGAGTAAATAAAAATCAAAATCAAGAAAAAGTATTTCAAACGGATGCATACCCTTTGATTACGTATACGGACGGCGATCAAGTCAAACAGGTCTTAGATTTTGAAAAAACCGAAAACCAAGTAGTGACAGTGGAAAAAGTTGCTGAGGAAGATTTCTATCAATTAATTGATGCTCTAAGTGAGCATAATGGAATTATTGGGATTATCGTCAATACCGTAAAGAGAGCGCAAAAATTGGCTAAATACTGTGTTGCTAAGTATGGTGATGATAAAGTTGAATTGTTGCATTCGAATTTTATTGCGCAAGACCGAGTGAAAAAAGAAAATAATCTTATAAATATGATTGGAAAAGGAGCAGAACGTCCGAAGCAAAAGATTATTATAGGTACTCAAGTAATTGAGCAGTCCTTAGATATAGACTTTGATGTTTTAATCAGTGACCTTGCACCAATGGATCTTTTACTCCAACGCGTTGGGAGACTTCACCGTCATAAAATTATTCGCCCGACATACCACGAAAAACCCTGTTTATATATAATAGGGGCTAGTGAACAATTAGAATTTGAGGAAGGGGCAAAACATGTATATGGTGGATATTTGTTAGCTCGAACGCAGTATTTTTTAAGTAATTCCTTAATGCTGCCCAATGACATATCTCCTTTGGTACAAAAAGTGTACGGAAGTGGTGAAATAGAGCTTCAAACAGAATTGCAAGACAAATATAACAAGATGAAGCAAGATAGCGAAGATTTGCTTAAAAAGAAAGAGCTGAAAGCTAAAAAATTTAGAATTGATCGCCCTGCTCAAAAAACAAGTCGCAAAAAAACTTTAATTGGATGGTTAAATTTAAGTGTAGCAGATCAAGGGGAGGAGCGCGCTTATGCGCAAGTTCGCGATAGTAATGAAACGATTGAAGTTATTGCTCTTAAGAAAACCGAGAATGGCTATGGGATATTTGGAAAAGGAGTAAACCTATCTAGCCAAATAGATAACCTTGAAACTTCAAAAGAAATTGCTCAGCAGACTCTAAGGTTGCCATATGCTTTAAGCTCTCCCCCAAAAATTGATACAACAATTAAGGATTTAGAAACCGAAAATTTAAGACACCTTAAAGACTGGCAGGATCATTTATGGCTGCGAGGGTCACTTGGAATAGTGTTTGATGAACATAATCAATATCGTTTAAATGGCTATTTGTTAACTTATGATACTAAGTATGGTCTAACTTACGAGAAGGAGTGAGAAAATGGGAAAGTTTAATTTGATTGAAGAACCTTGGATATCTGTTTTGACGGATGAAAAAGGGACTACAAAAGAAGTTTCTCTAATCGATTTATTTGAAAATGCCAATCAATACAAAGATCTAGCCGGTGATTCGCCAACTCAGAACTTTGCTGTTCTTCGAGTGTTATTAGCTATTTTGCATACTGTGTTTTCTAGATTTGATGCAGATGGCCAGCCCTATCATTATTTTAAAATAGATGATCGTTTGCGGCAAATTTCCACTATAGATGAAGAAGATGTAGAAGATTATTCGGAAGATTTATACAGAAATTGGAATCAAATGTGGCAAAACAAAGAATTTGCAGATATCATTTATCAATATTTAAATATTTGGCATGATCGCTTTTATCTGTTTGATGATAAACTTCCATTTTATCAAGTGACAGAAGCAGTCATTGCACCAGATAAAATCAGTAGAAAAAAGGCAAGTTTCGTTTCCGGCAAAACGATAAACCGTTTAGTTTCAGAAAGTGGAAATAAAAATAAAATAGCTTTATTTTCACCTAAGCATAGTTCAAACAAAGAGATATTGACTGCACCTGAAATTGCTCGTTGGTTGGTAACTTATCAGGGATATTCGGGACTGTCAGATAAAGCGATCTTCGGAAAAGAAAAATATAAGTCTTCTAAAGGATGGTTGTTTGATATTGGAGGAGTCTTTTTAAAAGGTAACAATTTATGCGAAACTTTATTATTAAACCTTGTACTTGTCCATCCTAAAAGCGAATACATAGGATATAAACAAAAACCATGTTGGGAATACAGCAGTCAAGATATAGTTGATCGTTCTTTTTCAATTAACAAGGTAAATAATATTGCTGAATTATATACAAATTGGAGCAGAGCAATCTATATTGACCCTGAAACAGATATAAGCAAAGCTTTTTCTTTTAATACTGTAAAGTTGACAGATATTGACCACCAGGATCAGTTTTTAGAACCGATGACCATTTGGCGCTACAATAAAAGTGGCGAAAACAAGGGCAAACATACACCAAGAAAACATCAAGCGGAACAGTCCGTGTGGAGATCTTTTGGGTTAATTACCCTACCGAATTCCTACAAAGAAGATCAAGAGCGTCCAAGCATTATTAATTGGATAGATAATATCAGCGAGAGCATAAATAACTTTGATATGACTATAGAATCTGTCAGCATGAAACATGATGGAAAGCCAATATCCTGGCTGCCTGTAGATGAAATTTACGACTCTTTAAAGATCAATGACTTAGTATTAACGGATTCAGCAGATGATGGCTGGTTAATACGAATTAATGAAGCGGTTGACCGTACAAAAGAGGTTATTGGGGGGACTTATCGAAGGTTTTTGGTAGATGTTCGAAATATTAGAAAGCTTGATTCAAATCATCAGTTTGTTAATAGGGGGGTGGAAGATTTATACTATGCAATTGATCAACCGTTTAGGGAATGGCTCTCTTCAATAAAGCCGACTGATTCTAAAAGAGAGAAAATTTCTCAATGGTACAATTCTCTAGATAAAATAGTGGATAACCACGCGGAAAAGGTTTTGGAAAATGCAACATACAGAGATTATATAGGCATAAAATCTGAAGATCAAGAAAATAAGGGGGCAAATATTATTACAGCATACAATAAATTTAAATATTTTCTAAATAAACAATAGAAGAAAAGGAGGATTCCAATGAAAGAGCACGTTTTAGACAAAGACAATGTTTTTACCGTTACTGGAAGAATACTCGGGCGGTTAGAAGAAATTCGTGATTATAGCTCTGGTAAAGCCGCCTTAGCTAACTTGCGAAATTCTATAGGTCGGCCACTCAGTGAAACGATTGATGTATGGCCGATCGTATTTGAACAAATGCCAGAGCATTTTTTGAGTAAAAATGGTAAGTTGACTAGCGAAGAAAAAGCGATTTTAACGACCTTGCAAATTTATGCCTTACATCAGCAAGGACAAAGTGTAAATGTCAACAAAAGAACTGAAAAAGAAAAGTGGAACAATATCGGTATATCATTAAAAGCACTAAGAAATGGAGAAGATACCATAGCTATCGATAGCAGATTCAATACAATGATAACATCCACTACTTTTGAAGAATTAATTCATCATCTTAGACAACTTGTTAGAATTTTAAAGGCCAAAAAACAAAATGAAAAAATAGTTTATGCAAGATTAGCAAATGACTTATTTTGGTATTTAAGAAATCAAGAGGAAAATGTGCGATTAAGTTGGGCAAAAGCCTTTTATAGTAAGCTAGAAAATACAGAAAAAGGAGATGAGAGCAATGACTAATCAACGTTTATTTTTAGATATTCATGCCATCCAAACAGTGCCGCCTTCAAATATTAATCGGGACGACACTGGAAGTCCTAAAACTGCTCAATATGGAGGCGTGCGTAGGGCACGAGTAAGTTCGCAATCGTGGAAAAGGGCTATGCGCACTTATTTTCATGATAATAGTGCAGAAACCAATGTCGGTATTCGAACTTTAGAAATAGTAAAATATGTAGCAGAAAAAATCCAAGCAATTGATTCTTCTATGGATAATGAGGAGGCTATGAACCTAGCTGAAAAAGTTTTGAATGCAGCCAAAATTAAGACAAAAGATCAACGAGCTAAGGCTCTATTCTTCCTTGGGGACACGCAGGCTAAAAAATTGGCAGAAGCTGCTATCAATGGAAATGAAGATAAAAAAGAGTTGCAACAAATTCTAAAAGATAATCCAGCAATTGATATTGCTTTATTTGGGCGAATGGTAGCAGACGATCCTACATTAAATGAAGATGCTTCTTCTCAGATTGCTCATGCGATTTCTACACACGCAGTTCAAACTGAATTTGATTTTTATACAGCATTAGACGATTTAGCGCCGGAGGATAATGCGGGAGCAGGGATGTTAGGCACACTAGAATTCAACTCTTCAACATTGTATCGTTATGGGAACGTAGCTGTTCATGAATTGATAAAACAACTTGATAGTAAAGAGGCTGTTTTGAATACCTTAAAATTATTTATCGAATCCTTCTCTAATTCACTGCCAACTGGGAAGATAAATTCTTATGCTAACCAAACCTTACCTCAAGCTTTAGTAGTAAGCCTGCGCACTGATCGGCCAGTTAACCTAATTACTGCTTTTGAAAAACCGGTGAATTCTTCATGTGGAAACGTCTCAGAGTCGATTAAAAAGCTATTTGATGAACTAAGGAAAGTTGAAAAATTTGCAGACAAACCGGAATTTACACTCTACATTGCAGTAGATAAGTTTGACAAGTTATCAGAAGACGGCTTCGAAGAAGAGAGTTTAAGAGATCTACTAGATAGCTTTGCTGTACGAGTAAACAAATTATTTACTGAAGAACTGGATGAGTAATATGAAAACCATTTTATTGAAGTTTTCTGGCCCATTGCAGTCATGGGGAACGACTTCCCACTTTGAGACAAGACAAACGGATCGCTACCCTTCAAAAAGTGCTGTTATAGGGATGATTGCAGCAAGCTTAGGGTATCGTCGAGAGGAAACTCAAAACATTCAAAAACTAAATGATTTAAATTTTGGTGTACGTATTGATCAAACTGGAGTATCTATGCAGGACTATCAAATAGCAAAAAAATACAATAAAACCGGTGAACTAAAGCGTACTTATGTCACAAATCGCTATTATTTAGAAGATGCGGTATTTGTTGTTGCAGTTGGACATAAAAATCATCAATTTATGAACATGATAGAGGAAGGCTTGAAGCGTCCTTATTTTCAACAATTTTTGGGGAGAAGATCTGCACCTTTAGCAGCAGACTTCTTTTTAGGGAGTACCAAAACTGACATAGAGGAGAGCCTAAAAAAAATAGATTGGCAAGCGGCAAACTGGTATCAAAGATCAAACTCAAGCACCCTGACAGCCTATGTAGATTCAGACTTATTAACAGAAGGTTCCACTGGAATGCGGCATGATAGAGTTAAATCATTTTCTCAAAGAAGCCGTGAGTTTGGTTATAGAGGAGAAAGGAGAATTGAAATATCTGTCAATACCAATAATGAAACGAGTTTAGACAATATGGAAGAACACAACGCCTTTGACTCGATAGGAGGTTAACATGTATTTATCCCGGGTAGAAATTGATACGAATAATCGTCGGAAAATACGAGACTTGACACATTTGGGAGCCTATCATAATTGGGTGGAAAAAAGCTTTCCAAATGAAATTTCCACTGAAATCAGATCTAGAAAGTTGTGGCGAATCGATCAATTAGGTGGAAAGCAATATTTATTAATTGTAAGTGAAAACAAGCCTGACCTACATTTATTAGAAACATATGGTATTGAAGATAGCGCCCGCACAAAACCATATGATAGTTTCTTAAACAAGTTGGAAAATGGTATGAAAGCGCGATTTAAGACAACCCTCAATCCAACTATTTCATTGTCTAATGGTTTAAATAAGAGAGGTCGTGTCTTGCCATGCATATCAGAACAGGATCAACTAAATTATTTACTAGCACGAGGAGAAAAAAATGGGTTTACTTTAGATGAAGGAAATTTCTATATTTCAGATAGAAGTTTTGAAATTTTAAAAAGATCACATAAAAAAAGTCTACGGTTAAGTAAGGCGACATATGAAGGTGTACTGACAATTGGCGATGTGGAGATTTTTAGAAGTACATTAACAAAGGGGTTTGGCAAGAAAAAAGCATATGGATTTGGCATGATGACTGTTATTCCAGAGGTGTAGTCTATGAAAAAGCAAAGTGGAGCTAAAAAAGCAGTACTTAACGAATTACCAAGAATAGGGGATCGAGTAACTTTTATTTACGTTGAACATGCAAAGATTAATCGACAGGACAGTGCAATTACTGTTGCTGATAGTCGTGGTTTTATCCGCATTCCAGCTGCCATGGTAGGCGTACTTCTTTTAGGTCCTGGAACGGATATTACCCACCGAGCAGTAGAATTGATTGGGGATACGGGAACAAGTATGGTATGGGTTGGTGAACGAGGTGTTAGACATTATGCTCATGGGAGAGCACTTGCTCATTCTAGTAAATTATTAGTAAAACAAGCTAAATTAGTTTCTAATACACGGTCAAGACTTGATGTCGCTCGAAAAATGTACCAAGTGCGATTTCCTAAGGAGGACGTATCAAGTCTGACTATGCAACAGTTACGAGGGCGAGAAGGTGCTAGAATAAGAAAAATTTATCGCACTCAATCTAAACTTCATAATGTAAAATGGGATAAAAGAGAGTATGACCCTGATGACTTTGAATCAGGGTCACCAGTTAATCAAGCATTATCAGCGGCTCATGTTTCTTTATATGGATTAGTTTATAGCGTTATAGTAGCTTTAGGCATGTCAGCTGGTCTTGGTTATATACATACCGGACACGACTTGTCATTTGTTTATGATGTAGCAGATCTTTACAAGGCGGACATTACCATACCTATTGCTTTTGAAGTGGCAGCAACTTCTCAACCAGATGATGATATTGGGCGGAAAACTCGATTAAGAGTCCGTGATGCTTTTGTCGATGGGAAAATTATAAAAACTATAGTTAAGGATTTGCAACATCTTATGGATGTAAAGGTTGATGAAGAAATAACAATAGATACTATTAATCTATGGGATGATAAAGAGGAACTTGTTAAACATGGAGTCAGTTATAAAGAGGTGACTTAACGATGCCACTTACTGTAATCACTTTGAAAAAGGTTCCGCCTTCACTTCGGGGTGACTTAAGCAAATGGATGCAAGAGATTGCAACAGGTGTTTATGTAGGAAACTTTAATACGAAAATTCGCGCACAACTTTGGGAGCGAGTTGTTCAAAGTTCTAGTACTGGTGAAGCGACAATGAGCTATGCCATTCAAAATGAAATAGGGTATCATTTTGAAACGTTAAATGCTCAGCGACAAGTTGTTGAATATGATGGCATCCCACTAGTAGCATTACCTAAAATAAATCAGGTTATAGAAGAAAATGAACATAAGAAGGGATATAGTAATGCGGCAAAATTTCGGAAAGCAAAGAAATTTGCTCCAAAAGCAAAGGGTCCAATAGAAAGTCTTAATTATGTAGTAATTGATATAGAGACGGATGGGTTGAATTATAAAGAAAATCAAATCATTGAAATTGGGGCAGTTAAAGCTGAAGGTGATAAAATTTCGCACTTTCAGCGACTGATCGAATACGAAAAAAATATACCAGCAGAAATTACCAAACTTACCGGCATAACTCAGAAGTTGTTAGAAAAAGAAGGTATATCAATGGAGCGAGGATTAAAGGAATTTATTGATTTTATAGAGGACTTCGATTTAGTTGGATTTGAAGTAGATTTTGATCTTCGCTTTTTAAATAGGACATTAAGTGAATCAAACATGCAAATCCTAACTAATAAGGTTTTTGATTTGAATAAATTTGTCAAAAGAGAAAAAATAAATCTTAAAAATTATAAATTAGATACTGTTTTATCAGCTTATAAAATAGGGGATAGAGTACCTCACAGAGCTTTAGCAGATGCCAAACTTATTTATCAATTATCGACCAAAGTGAACAAATTTTTAAAAATAATAAATAAAGAATAGGATTATTAAAGGGATCTTTAAGTGTCTTTCCCGCGCAAGCGGGGGTGATCCCGCTGGTGCTTCTGGTCATGCTTCATGGCTTAAGTCTTTCCCGCGCAAGCGGGGGTGATCCTAAAACTCTTGTTCGATAAAGGAAGTAAGCGTTGTCTTTCCCGCGCAAGCGGGGGTGATCCTGACAAGCTGAAAACCGCTGTCTTTTTGTCTTAGTCTTTCCCGCGCAAGCGGGGGTGATCCTGCAAACATAGCAGCACCGGTAGCACCAGCAGCGTCTTTCCCGCGCAAGCGGGGGTGATCCCTGTGATATATGGCCTTGTTCGTTGCAGCTACCGTCTTTCCCGCGCAAGCGGGGGTGATCCTGAGTTTGATTTTAGATTGGCCCCAGGAACTGAGTCTTTCCCGCGCAAGCGGGGGTGATCCTAAAAGTCGAAATTTGTCGCAAAAATGAATGAGAGTCTTTCCCGCGCAAGCGGGGGTGATCCTAAACTCTAACATACTATCACCCCTTTAATTTTGTCTTTCCCGCGCAAGCGGGGGTGATCCCAACTTTCCAAACCTTTGTTAATTAAAATGTCGGTCTTTCCCGCGCAAGCGGGGGTGATCCTTTAATACTCCTTTGGGAATATTACTTTTCTCTGTCTTTCCCGCGCAAGCGGGGGTGATCCCTAATTGGCTGAAAGGTACTTTTGAATTTGTATGTCTTTCCCGCGCAAGCGGGGGTGATCCCAAGCAGCACAGGCAGACGTAGAAGGTATGACAGTCTTTCCCGCGCAAGCGGGGGTGATCCTATAAAGAGTATATCCTTTTAACTATTGCTTCTGTCTTTCCCGCGCAAGCGGGGGTGATCCTACCAGGCATTTTGTATAACTCCTATGCCGCTAGTCTTTCCCGCGCAAGCGGGGGTGATCCCTACATCCCCTTGATTTGTAACCATCTGTTCTGGTCTTTCCCGCGCAAGCGGGGGTGATCCTAATACTTTTTCAATCCTGCGACAGTTGGCGCAGTCTTTCCCGCGCAAGCGGGGGTGATCCTGGATATAGGCATTATAGAAGTCGGCTGGAAAAGTCTTTCCCGCGCAAGCGGGGGTGATCCTAAAATGACCCAGGCTGAAAGGAGGGAAACCTGGTCTTTCCCGCGCAAGCGGGGGTGATCCGCAAATAGATAGTCGCTGCTAAATGTCATGTACGTCTTTCCCGCGCAAGCGGGGGTGATCCCTGTTTCATTTGGTCCTTAAATGGGCCATCGTTGTCTTTCCCGCGCAAGCGGGGGTGATCCTTAGCTTGTCTTGCACTTATTTTCTTTTGTGCTGTCTTTCCCGCGCAAGCGGGGGTGATCCTGCTCGTTCATGCTCTTCTTGTGTGTCAAATATTGTCTTTCCCGCGCAAGCGGGGGTGATCCTACAAAGCTCTCTGCTAGTTTGCCAACCTCATCGTCTTTCCCGCGCAAGCGGGGGTGATCCTAAGTACAAATTCAATATTTGAATCAGGATGCAGTCTTTCCCGCGCAAGCGGGGGTGATCCTGGCAGTAATCAGCAAGTGCAAGAAGCTCAACAGTCTTTCCCGCGCAAGCGGGGGTGATCCTGGGAGATTCGAGATATTGTAGATGAAATGATAGTCTTTCCCGCGCAAGCGGGGGTGATCCCAGACGGAGAAAAGTGGTTTTCGTGGGATGACAGTCTTTCCCGCGCAAGCGGGGGTGATCCCATCACTATCCCCGAAAATTTCCAAGTCACAGAGTCTTTCCCGCGCAAGCGGGGGTGATCCTACTCCTGCTGTTGTTTTGCCGCTTCGGGGAGTGTCTTTCCCGCGCAAGCGGGGGTGATCCTAGCCACAGAGGAAATGGCGAGACTTATATACAGTCTTTCCCGCGCAAGCGGGGGTGATCCCTTTGTTTGACGTGGTTCTTATTACAGTCCTACGTCTTTCCCGCGCAAGCGGGGGTGATCCCTCATGCGGAAAATCAACGTTAGCAATGACGCCGTCTTTCCCGCGCAAGCGGGGGTGATCCCATCAAGCCTATTCTATGATTTTTTGGTAGAAAGTCTTTCCCGCGCAAGCGGGGGTGATCCTATTGATGAAAATGGAATGGTTTCATTTAAAGGGTCTTTCCCGCGCAAGCGGGGGTGATCCTGTGAAGCTACAACAACTGTAAACTTTGTAGACGTCTTTCCCGCGCAAGCGGGGGTGATCCTAATCATAGGAATCCTTGATGTGTTCATTGGATGTCTTTCCCGCGCAAGCGGGGGTGATCCTTTGATTTGCATTGTTTCCCCAAGCTAGGGTCAGTCTTTCCCGCGCAAGCGGGGGTGATCCCCTAGTGACATTCCTGTTATGCTTTTGCGGCTGGTCTTTCCCGCGCAAGCGGGGGTGATCCCTCCCTTTCAAAACTATCAAAAGCTGTATCAAGGTCTTTCCCGCGCAAGCGGGGGTGATCCTGCCGGGTCAATTTGTTATCATAAAGGAATTTAGTCTTTCCCGCGCAAGCGGGGGTGATCCTAAACAGGGGTTCCCCGCCCTCCTACATGCTCGGTCTTTCCCGCGCAAGCGGGGGTGATCCTACATACAAGCTAATAATGAAGGTTTCGCCTATGTCTTTCCCGCGCAAGCGGGGGTGATCCCAAAATATGGCATCATTTCAAAAGCTTTTTCTGGTCTTTCCCGCGCAAGCGGGGGTGATCCCTGTACTCCCTAGACGCAGAGATGAAACAATCTGTCTTTCCCGCGCAAGCGGGGGTGATCCCTAGTAACAATTTCAACAATCTCGGTGAGAGGGGTCTTTCCCGCGCAAGCGGGGGTGATCCTTGAAAGTATGCCAGAAGGGCAAGCTGTTTTGAGTCATTCCCGCGCAAGCGGGGGTGATCCTGATTTACAAATGGTATTCTACAGGAGAAATGGGTCTTTCCCGCGCAAGCGGGGGTGATCCCAACGCTAAAACAATGCTCAATACATCAGTCAAGTCTTTCCCGCGCAAGCGGGGGTGATCCCTATAACAACGCGGGAACAGAAACGCCCCTAAAGTCTTTCCCGCGCAAGCGGGGGTGATCCCATGGTTAAGTCATACTTTAGGATTCGGTGTATGTCTTTCCCGCGCAAGCGGGGGTGATCCTCTTGGAATTCTTCTGATGCTCTAATTTGATCTGTCTTTCCCGCGCAAGCGGGGGTGATCTTAGGCAGGAATATTTTGTTACCTCATAGAAGGAAGGGGGTCAGGCTTTTGATATTTCAATACTTTTCACCCACCCAACTTATAAGGTGGGTGAGAGTGGCAAAGGGTTTGTTGCTGTATCGGAGGAGAACGCGGCAAGCACCGAGAAGTATCTGCTAACATGGAGTCTTAGTTCACCTTTATACAAGAAGTATCCGAAGCTAGTGATGAATTATCTGAATTAGCAAGGGAAATGAAAAGAGAATAAGCAAATTTAAGGATCAATAATCTGCTGAACAAGGATGATTAAAAGAACCTACCCCAAATTTTGGGTAGGTTCTTTTAATGGTTTATTCCCTATATTGAAATATCAAAAGCCTGACCCCAATGTTTTAATACCTAATAACAAGAACACTAAAGGTACTAAATGGTAAATATGATAATCTAAAGATTTATGGGACAAACTATTTGACTCATGATGGTACTTGTATTCGAGATTACATACATGTATCAGACTTAGTGTCAGCACATATAAAAGCTTTGGAATATTTAATTAAAAATAAAACAAGTGATATATTTAATTTGGGATACGGAAGAGGATATTCGGTTTTAGAGGTTGTAAATGTTAGTGAAGAGGTTACGGGTAAAAAAGTACCAGTAATGATAACAGGACAAAGAGAAGGGGATGTGGATAAAGTAATTGCAGATAATCAAAAAGCAATTAATAAACTTAATTGGAAACCACAATTTGATAGCTTGAGTGATATTATAAAAACAGCATGGGATTGGGAGAAAAAAATTACCGACAATTGTAAAATACTGCATAAAGCATAAAAAAGTTAATAGAGATAGAGGAAATAAATCTATTATTTTGTGCATGAGAATTTCACCCATTTTGAGGGTTATTTACTTTCTGGCAGGGATATTATATCATATAAAGAAGTATTGAAAATAAATTTTTAGAAGGTGAAATTCCTTTAGTCCACCCTTACATTCACACAATTAAAGATGACTAGTGATACCTTGCTTCTGTGATGGATCCTAACAGTAGAAAGATAGTTAGGTACTCTATGTCTACAAACATAAATACTACATTGGCTATAAAAGTCTTAGACAATGCCTTTAAGATTCAGAAACCTTCAAGGGTCTAATTCTTCATAGTGATCTAGGAAGCCAATACACAAGCAGTGAATTTAGTCAATATATTAGAGACCACAGGCTAATTCACTTCTTTAGCGGTAAAGGAAACCCCTATGATAATGCTTGTATAGAGTCATGGTATAACATGGAAAAAAATACATAGCTCCTTAGGCGATATTACTCTCAAGAGTGGGAAGACAAAGCTAAGAGAGTTGCATAAAATTGTTCGAGAAAAATTGTCTACTATACTGACATAACTCCAAAATTTAAGGAGAGATTAAATGAATAAGAAATTGAATATAACAATTAATGGCAATGAATATAAATTTATAACAGATGAGAACGTATTTTCACCTAACAGAATAGATAAAGGTACCTTAGCTATGTTATCAAAATTGGAACTTGAACATGGAAATAAAGTTCTGGACTTAGGATGTGGATATGGTGTAGTTGGAGTTTATTGTGCAAGCATTGTTGGTGTAGAGAATGTTTTCATGTCAGATATAGATGCAAACGCTGTAAAATTAGCTAGGAAAAATATGGAGATAAATGGTTTTAGTACGGAAAATATTGTGCAAAGTAATGGATTCAGAGAAATTGAATGGTCTTACTTTGATGCTATACTATCGAATCCACCATATCATGAGGATTTTTCAGTACCTAAAGGATTTATAGAGAAAGGTTTTAATAGGCTTAAATTGGGTGGAAAGATGTATATGGTTACCAAACGTAAAAAATGGTATAAGAAAAAATTAATTTCTATATTTGGAGGTGTAATAATATGGGAAATTAATGGTTACTTTGTGTTTATGGCTATAAAAAAGGATATGAGTTATGCCCAAAAGAAATTAAAAAAAACAAAAAAATCTTAGGAGAAATATAGTTCAGATATGAGATTTATAGATCTTAGGGCAAGGTGCAGGAGTGTTGGGAAACTATCTCACAAGGAAATTCAATTATAAATTAGAGTACTATTGATGCTGGTATATGTGCAATTGGAAAGGCTAGAAGTACTTTTGTTGTTGTGTGGAAAAGCCCTATAGAAATTATTAGAAATAGCAACTCAATAATATAAGAAGGAAGGGGGTCAGGCTTTTGATATTTCAATACTTTTCATCCACCCAACTTATAAGCCTGCTCCTTTTCTTATTCTTTTCATACTGAACAAGGTTTTTTAAACGGCTTATTCCCTATATTGAAATATCAAAAGCCTGACCCCAATGTTTTATAAAAGATGTAATATCGGAAGTAGGCCAGACGTCGCGAAGCCCAGGGACGCTATCTAACATTGGATCACTCATTTCAGGGTTGCTATTTTAGGTAAAAGAGAACTGAGTAATGGCATTATATTCATATCGTTAATACATACATAAGAAAGAAAGGTTGATAAAGATGTTCAAATATATAATTGATGAAGACTTAGAATTAAGATTAATAAGTATGGAAGATAGTGATGAATTTTTTAATTTAATAGATAGCAATAGAACACACCTACGAGAGTGGTTACCATGGGTTGATGGTACTAAATCTGTTGAAGATACAAAGAATTTTATTAAGAGTAGTATGAATCAATACGGAGCTAATAATGGTTTTCAAGCTGGAATATGGTATATGGATAAAATTGTAGGAATAATTGGATTGCATCAATTAAGTTGGTATCATAAAAACACAAGTATTGGGTATTGGTTAGCAGAAGGATTTCAAGGAAAGGGCATAATGACAAAAGCATGTAGGGCTGTTATAGAATATATTTTTATAACTTTGGGATTAGAGAGAGTGGAAATTAGGTGTGCAGATAAAAATTTCAAGAGTCAAGCTATACCTGAAAGGCTAGGATTTACCAAAGAGGGAGTTTGTAGGAACGTAGAAAATCTGTATGGAAATTATGTTAATCATATAGTTTATAGTGTATTAAGAGAAGAATGGGTTTAAAAGAAGTCTCTACATGATGTTAGTGTGAGGGCAAAGCTGAGTGTATCCACATCTTATAACAATGTATTTGCATAAGAGTGCACTTGAGCACAATCCTAGTGTTATGGCAAAAGATTTAAATAATGCTGAGAAATTTATGTCAGAATAAAAAGGTACTTTAGGAGGTGAATTATGAGGGAAAAACTTAGGACCTATGGCATAGAAGGATCGAATAGTTTAAATCGGTTACCCCGATTAAAAAGGGATGGTCAGCTGATGAAAAATATAAAGTTACAACTAATTCAGGTAAGAAGCTACTGCTCCGCATTTCAAATATTAAAGAAAAAGAACGAAAACATAAAGAGTTCCAACACTTAAGTAATATGGATCCAAAAATTCGTGCTTCAACACCCCTTGCTTTTGGCAGTTGTTTAAAGGAAGAGCTTACTTACATAATTTACACATGGATAGATGGTGAAGACGCAGATATAGCTTTAAATAATTACTCAAAAGAAAAACGGTATAAAATGGGATATACAGCTGGTCAATCCCTTTGTAAGATTAACTCAATACCAGTGCTAGACGAGTATGAACCATGGGACAAGCGTTATAATAAAAAAATAGATAACAAGTTAAAAATGTATGAAAGCTGTGGTGCAAATAAATTTCTTTAAGTTATTGATCGTTATCGGCCCCTTATTAGAAACAGACCTACAGTCTTTATACATGAAGAATTATACTATGCAAGTTTGCAACATGATAAAAAAGAGAAGGTTGCTTTTAATAAATATGTTAAAAGAAAATCAAAAATAGAAAGGCTATCAATAAAAAATAATGAACACTAAAATTATATTTCACTTGAATTAGCTAGGAAATAATAAAAAGTTTTTTATAATTCTAAAAGTTGAGGGTAAGTAGTACTAAGGTTTTATACTCTATTTTTAAAAGTTAGTTGTAACAAAAATTTTTTTTCAATATATGTAATGAAAATGAATTTTTGCTCTAGCAGAATTAACAGAAGGAGACCTACTGGGCCTCCTTCTGTTAATTCTGCTTGTCTTTATTCATTAAATAGCTCCCAGAATTCTTCTCCCCAATGCTTTTTAATAAACTCATCTCTTCCTGATATTTTCCTATCTTCTTTATAATGGGTAGGATTTTTTTCATGGTAATCCTGATGATATTCCTCAGCTTTGTAGAAGGTTGATGCAGGTAATATCTCCGTTACAACTGGATCGGAAAATCTGCCTGAGGCATCTAAAGCTTTTTTTGATGCTTCAGCTTTCTCTTTCTGTTCCTCTGTGGTGTAGAAAATAGCAGATCTATAAGATGGTCCCCTGTCATGGAACTGACCATCGGGGTCTGTTGGATCTATCTGCATCCAAAAAGCCTTTAGTAACTTATCATAGTCTATCTTATCTGGGTCATAGGTAATTTGCACAACCTCATAATGACCTGATGTTTGAGACTTCACATCTTCATAGGTTGGATTTTCTTTATGTCCTCCCATATAGCCTGATACCACATCTATTATCCCATCAAAAACATGGAAGGGAGATACCATACACCAAAAACATCCTCCTGCAAAAACAGCCCTTTCATATCTAGCTTCATTCCCTGAACCCTTCATTTACATTCCTCCTTCTCCTCTACTTTATTCTAATAACTTCTATCTCATAACCATCGGGATCTGTTATAAAATAGTATCTCGGTGGACTTTTAGGTAGTCAACTCTCTCCTTTCATCTCCTCTGATTTTTTTATCCTACTTAACATCCTTTATAAAACAGATAATCCTATTGGCTTCCTTAAAGCCTATTCCCTTGTGGAAATGATAGCTTGTTGTATTGTCATACTCACAAGATGAAGCAATTTCTGAATAGCCCTTTTCCTTTACCCATTGCTCCCCCTTTGCTAGCAGCTCTTTTGATACCTCTTGCCTTCGGTATTCGGCTTCAACATATATTCCTTCGATGTAACCAATTGGAGAGCTATCAGAGCCTTCTACATAGTCAGTTCTTATGGAAAAATGAGCAAAACCTATGGGATTGCCGTCAACTAGGTAAAGAAAAACCTTATTGTTATCGGTATGTAGCATTTTAGCAAATTCTTCTTTTAGCTCTTGATAATCATTGTCTGGCCATAGCTTCATGGCTAGTTCTGTTACGCTATCTATGGATCGATCATTAACTTTAATTATTTTTCCCACGCTTAATCCTCCCCTCTTAATTATTTTTCCCACGCTTAATCCTTCCCTCTTAATTAATTCCCTAACTAATTTCATATATCCTTCCTAATATATGAATAAGTAGTGTATAAGATGTAAAAAACAGTATATTGTTTAACTAGATGTATTTCCTAATTATACCAAAGGGATAAGTAGGTTACTAACTTGGAGCCATTATAGGATTATTACGAAAATGGTTTTTTGTCATATTGAAACGTCAAAGGCCTGACTCAAAGGGAGCACTAATGCTCTTTTGTTATAGCTTTTATATCTGTATTGGATTTTTTTTAGGAAGTATTTCTTCTGAAAAAATAAATAACTTAAGTTATATATAGGTATAGATTTATTTCGGGAACAAGAAAAAGACATTCAAAATAGCATTTACGGATTATAAACCACGGCGGTGGTTTTTGCCAGCAGCTTATCAGCGTCCGCAAGCGAACCGGGTAAGTTGATAAGTAATATTAGATATGAACAAGACGGGATAACCTACAGAGAGACGCGCTACAAAGTATGTAAAAGAATAGAGCAGACCTTATAGCTTATGATATACTTAAAATAATAGAGAAAGAAGTGAACAACGAAGAGCATGGAAGATGGAAGGTGGTCTTGGAGAACATAGAACGGCAGTTAGGTGAGAGGCAGGATTACTATTATGTCAAAAAGATGTTCCGATCATCGATTCTTGATGATTGGAACATCTTTTTTATCGCAGGTTAAAGACCCCAACTTCAGAAAACTCGAGGGTAATTCAACAGTCAGTTGTAAGCAGGGGCACCATACTATATTATTCAACCTATAAACTGCTTAATAGAAGCATATAAATTTGAAATTGACGGCTTTGAAACTAATGAACCGATAAGGCATATATTGCTCGTTTTTTGTCTGTCTAGGATGTCCTTATAAAAGCTCTGAGTTAAGTTCTGCTCTTTTAAGTGTGGAAATATATGCCATTGTTTCGCTGTAATTAAGTGCTTCACCTGGATACCTGAATTTTCAATATCATGGGTAATGCTGTTGACCAGTTCTTTATTGACATA
The DNA here is from genome assembly GCF_040267685.1 of Proteinivorax tanatarense. Taxonomy (GTDB): domain Bacteria; phylum Bacillota; class Proteinivoracia; order Proteinivoracales; family Proteinivoracaceae; genus Proteinivorax; species Proteinivorax tanatarense. The sequence goes on along the minus strand of NZ_CP158367.1, from coordinate 2,532,785 downwards.
ACCGTAGGCATAAGCAACCAATATATTTTTGTTATTATGGTTAAAGGTATGGAAAAACTGGATTTTTCTTTTTTTCCCTAAATTGGCCTTATAATATGTTGTGACAACATTTCTACTATCTACCTCATAAGCACAGGTGATATATGGATTTGTATCAATCTTATTCATTGCTTGGTTGTATAAATCATCTTTTATCACACCATCAGGCAACTTAGTTGTAATAAGAACCTTGTCATATAAATCAGAGCCATATTCCGATTCAACCTTGACTTTGTCATCTAATCTTTCGATATTTATTACCTCGATTGAATAGCGAATATCTGATATATTCTGACTCAGCTTATGTATTACCTCAGACATTCCCTTGTCTACAAATAAAAGCTTATTACTCTGAATAAATGAGTAAATAGTATCCATATCAAAGATATGAAAAGCATAGTATGCTTGAATCTCGTATATACTTCCAAAACCAAATGACGAGAGATGGGGAGCTATTACTTCACTAATATTATTTAACTTGTTCTTTGTAAGAAATTCATGCAAGGATACCGTAAGATCTTCAGGGATATACCCATAATTAACATCATTTAAGTAAGGCCGATAACTTTTCAATATATCATTTAATTTTATTAGCTCCTCCATCAGTACTTCTACCCTATCTCTGGGCATATGTTCAACTTTGGAAAAATTCTCATCTAAAAAATTTCTGTAAGTAAACCGCTCAGTATATCCCACATCTAGTTCTATTAAAAGCTCTTTGATATGTTGAGAAAAGCAAAATACGGTAGCAAGCTCAATGTACATATATTTATTAACAATGGTTCTACAGTGGCCACCTATATATTCTTGTTTTTCATATACAGTGACATCTGCACCTTTTTTTTCTAAAAGATAAGCTGCTAACATGCCACTGAACCCTGCTCCTATTATGGCATAGCGCATCTTTATCACCTCTTAATATTGTCTTTCTATATAAGCCCATAGGGGCAAAATCACTTCAGCATTTGTTGACTTAGCATGGTACTCAACAGGTGAGTAAAACTCACCGTTATACGATAATTTGTTTTTAATGTTGTAATCTCTGATATAACTTTGCAGATCAATTTTAAGTTTATTAAACGATACTCCTTTATAAATAAGAGGCATTAGAAACGATAAACACTGATGAGTATATTCTTTTCTTAATTCGTTAGCTTCAGTTAAATCATCGCTTTCTTTTAACATATGAACATTTATATCATATCCGAAATGTTGAACAGTGGTGTAAGACAAGAGAGAACCTTTTTGTTTTTCTATGATGTCATTATCAAAAAAGCACAAATGTTTACACTCGGCCCCCAAGCTCTGAGCAACAGGGATTGCCAAGCCTGTTAGAATGTCTTCAAAATTTTTCATAGACAGCTGATTGTATAGCCTAGTACAAGCAATTTTACTTTTGTAATCAAATATAGTGTAAGCATATATTGAGCCTAAAGCTTCAAACTCTCCACAGAATGTTGTCCAACACAACCAACATTCACCACTTTTTATCCTTTCAAAGTCGGGGTAATTCCTGTTTGCCTTTTTCTCTGACTTATTTGCAAATTTGAGTCTTTTAGCCCTTCTTGTTAGATTATTTCTATTCATAACATTATACACAGCAGATTCGCTTATATCATAGCCTATCTCTTCTAAAAAATATTTGATTTCCCTTGGCCCAAACTTTGGGTGTTTTTTTATTAGATTTAAAATAGTAGAAACTATTTCTGGTTTAGTTTTATTAACCGGAGTGAAGTTCTTTTCTATCTTACCTAAGCCTTCAATGCCATGGGTTTTATATCGTTTTAACCAACGGTAATAAAGTGTCCTTGAGATGTTATGCTTTTTACAGGTTGCAGTGACACCATATTTTTGCCCTTCGATAATTATTTCAAACTTTAACTGTTTATCCATAGCGCCCCCGGCCCCCACCTAAACGTACTAAAAATGTATAATCGCAAAGCTTTAATGTATGTTAAAATTTTAACATACATACGATGGGTTTACAATATTTTGATTTTTACCTAAGCTATAGGTTTTTCTATTATGTTTTCTCCAAAAGAAAAATATTTTACTTTAGGTTTTTGTTTACAATATCTATGTAATAATCAAATTATTATCAAAAAATTAAGCTGTTGGCGAAATGAATCTAAGTGTAAACACAAATGTAAAGTAAAATATCCCTTGATTTATTAGATAAGCCTTTCTTGCCGGGGAGTTTTCGGTATTGCTATAATCAACTTAAAGCTAGGAGTAGGGGAAAAGGGGCATAGGACAATGGGTAAAACTGGGTTAAAAAAGGGAGGAGATTAAAAAATGGCTAAAAAAAATGAAAAAACAAACTTTAATAAGTCTAAGCGCTTTAATTTTGCTTTAACATGGGCAGATGTTGATGGCCGCCCGTATAGGCAAGAGATTCTTGATCTTGCCAATAAAATAGGAAGAACCAAAGCTGGAACAAGTAGAGAAGCTATACCATTTGGACCAGAGTATTATGCTCTTGAACCGCTTTTAGACTCTTATCAGGCTAAAATCGCAATGCACTTAGAATTTAGGAAAAAGCTTAGCGCTGACGATGTTGCAAAAGCAGCGGGAGAACCTTATGAAAAAGTCAAAGCTGCACTAGATCATATTGCTTGGGCTGGTGTTGCCTTTGTTAATACTGTTGATGGAGTAGATATGTATTGGCAGGATATTTTTGTTCCCGGCCATCTAGAAACGATTAACAATAACAAGGAAATCGTTGAAAAACACCCTGAAGTTGCTGAAGCTTTTTATTACTTCGGCAGTAAAAGGGGGCCAATGGCGGCAGGAATTATGCCTATTGGTGGAGGCCCTATGAGAGTAATACCTATTGAAAGATCTATTGATGCCAATACAAGAAGAGCATCTTTTGAAGAACTATCTAAGTATTTAAATGAAGCTAGCGTTTTTACAGTATCAGACTGTTCATGTAGAACATCTAGAGAGGCTATGGGAGAAGGTTGTGGACACTTAAAAGAAGAAATGTGTATCCAGCTAGACCACGCCGCAGAATATTACATAAAAACTGGCCGTGGTCGAGAAATAACAAGGGAAGAAGCCTTTGAAATTATTAAAAGGGCGGAAGATAATGGATTAATGCACTCTATTCCTAATTTGGACGGACCTGGTCACACTCACGCTATATGTAACTGTTGTGGATGTGGATGCTTTGCCATGAGACTGGCAAATGAGTACTTAAACAATGATATTGTAAGGTCTAATTATAAATCTGTAGTGGACGAATCAAACTGCGTGGCTTGCGGGGAGTGTATTGATGTATGTCCAACTAACGCATTAAGGCTTGGTCAAAAGCTATGCTCAGAAAATCCAATAGACGAAACCATTACAAAAGTTACTCCAAGAGACACTGAATGGTTAGAAGACAAATGGAACACCGACTACAGAGAAAATCGGAAAAACACTTTAGATTCTGGCACATCCCCTTGTATTACAAGCTGTCCTGCTCATATTCCAGTTCAAGGCTATATTAAGTTAGCATCACAAGGAAAGTACACTGATGCTCTTGAGCTTATAAAGAAACATAATCCACTTCCAGCAGTATGTGGACGTATATGTCCAAGACTTTGTGAGGAAGACTGTACCCGTGGTGATTTAGATGAAGCAGTAGCTGTTGATGATATCAAAAAGTTTATTGCTCAGAAGGATTTAGATACGGAGACTAGATACATCCCTACAAAAAGACATAACTATGGGGACAAGAAGATTGCAATTATCGGTTCTGGACCATCAGGGCTTACATGTGCTTATGACCTTGCTATTGATGGATACGACATCACAGTTTTTGAAAAAGAGGAAAAGCTAGGTGGTATGTTAAGTTTAGGTATTCCTTCATACAGGTTAGAAAAAGACGTTATAGAAGCAGAGATTGACGTGATTAGAAAAATGGGCGTGAAATTTAAAACGGGAGTAGAAGTAGGAAAAGATCTTACTATTGAGGAACTTAGAAATCAAGGTTTTAATGCTTTTTATGTAGCTATTGGCGCTCAGTCAGGTAGGAAACTGGGCTTAGAGGGAGAAGAATCAAAGGAAGTACTTAGTGGAGTTAAGTTCCTTAAAACACTTAACTTAGGTGAAGAAACCAAAGTCCAAGGTAAGGTAGTAGTAATTGGTGGTGGTAATGTTGCTATTGATGTGGCTAGGAGTTCAGTTAGGCTAAAAAATGTTCTTGAAACTGATATATACTGTCTTGAAGATAGAGACAACATGCCAGCTCATAAAGAGGAAGTGGAGGAAGCTTTAGAAGAGCAGGTAGGAATTAACAACTCATGGGGACCCTCTAAAATCATAACGAAAAATGGCAAGGTAAAGGCAGTTGAGTTTAAACGCTGTATATCAACATTTGATCAGAATGGAAACTTTAACCCTAAGTTTGACGAATCTGATAAGAAGGTAGTTCCTTGTGACTATGTTTTAATGTCAGTAGGGCAAAACTTTGATTATGGCAATTTATTAAAAGGTGAAGATGTTACTTTAACTAATAGAAACACTATAAAAGTTGATCCTATAACATTACAGTCTTCAAAGAACGATATTTTCTCAGGTGGAGACGTTGTTAGTGGACCAAGGCTTGCAATTGATGCCATAGCTGCTGGAAAGGAAGCTGCTGTTTCTATCCACAGATTTGTTCAAAATGGCCAATCTTTAGTGTTTGGAAGGGATACCCACTCATATATAGCGCTTGATAAGGAAAATCTAGCGGATTTAATAGATTACGACGGAACTGAGCGTCAAAGAATCAAGCATATAGATGGAGAGGTTTCTAAAACTACTTTTAAAGATTTGAGAGGAGTTTTCACAGAAGAGGAAATAGAAAAGGAGACAGCTAGATGTTTAGGCTGTGGCGCAACCAAAGTAGACGAATACTTATGTGTTGGTTGTGGTGCCTGTACCTTAAGATGTAAGTTTGATGCAATCGACTTAGAAAGGGTTCACGATGTTATTGGCTACGAAATTGATGATTTACCTAAAAAAGTAATCAAAAAAGCAGTCTCTAGAAAAGCTAAAATTGCTTTAAATAAAATAAACCCTTTTACGAAAACCAGATAGTTAATTAGATTTTCTTATCATCCAAGAACAAACCATCATAGGAAAATGAGGGATTATGTTATGCATGAATTGGGAATTGTATACGAAGTTATAAAAATCGTAGATAATTTTGCAAAAGAAAATAATGTTGAAAAAGTGGAAAAGATAGTTTTGGAAATTGGACAATTATCTCAAGCAATACCAAGGTATATTGAAGATTGCTATCCTGCAGCTGTAACTGAAACACCTTACGAACAGACAAAACTTGAGATTATTATTTTACCAGCTAACGGTAAATGCAATCTATGCAAAGAAGTTTACAACATAATTGATAACAGGAAAATTTGTCCCAATTGTGAGGGTGAAGATTTTACTTTGATTTCAGGAAAAGAATTTAGAATTAAGGAGATTGCCGGTTACTAGCGACTGTTTTGTTACTTTTAGGTAATTGCAAAACGATCAGGTTTTAATTCCCTATACAACATGTCATCTTAAGCGATGGTGAAGGATCTATGGCTTTAAACTTAGAAAGAAAACCAAGATTCTTCGCCTTAAGCTTAGCCTGTCATTAGTTTGGGGAGCTTTGGAGTTATTTATAAAAACGCTGTTATATCAGGTGTATAAAGTTTTGCAATTGCCTGTTTGTTACTATATTAAGGGGGAATGAAAATGCTCTTTTATGAAGGTTTAACTTTTGAAAGCGTTATGGGTCTCATCTTGTTAATTTCTGCGGTTGTGTTCGTGAATGAAATCACAAGAAGGTCAATAAAGGTATCAATTATTGTATTTTGTGTACTTCCAGTTTTGTTAGCCATTGGTGTCTATATGGATATCTTAGGATCACCATCAGGCCAAACATGGTTTGGATGGGTTAAAGTTATATCTGCATTAGCAGGTGTGTATGGTTTTATGTTGATTCGATTCACCAAGTTTGGAGGTAGAAAGTTTGCAGCGTTATTTCCAGTTGCAATACTATCGCTAAATATTGCAGAAGCAGTGTATAAAGAATTTGAGGTATTTATGACTTATAATACTCCCACTGTTGACCCAGCTGGCATCCTTGTTTTAGGTGGTCCATGGAATATTTTTAACGGGCTTGCGGGGATTCTATGTATTCTCACACTAACAGGATTTGCAGGCATAAGAGTATCAAAAGATAAAACTAAAGATATGATTTGGCCTGATATGACATGGATGTATATTATAGGTTATACCTTATGGAACTTTGCATATGTTTACAATTGCATTTCCACAAGATCTTTGTATGCGGGATTTGCTATACTAACCGCAGCCATAATAGCAGAATATGTATTTAAAAGAGGTGCGTGGCTACAACATAGAGCACAAATATTAGCGTTTTTTGCCATGTTTGCTTTGGCTGTAGATTATCAACAGTCCTCCTACTTTCAAATCTTTCCAACATACCAAGAAAACTTGTTAATAGGGCTTAGTGTATTTTCTTTTATCTTTAACTTGGGTGTTTTTGTTTATATGATTTATACCATGGGCAAGAACAAAAAGAACCCACTAAAAGAAGAGATTTTTACACATACAAACGCATACAAGAAAAATCTAGCGGAAAATAACCTGTAGTTAGGATGGTTGGATAGGAACTGTTCATAGTTTAGGTTGATGGTCTGGGATGATAAGATTTTGTAAAACAGAACCGAACCCATAGAAGAGTTATTTACCTCCTATGGGTTCGGTTTTTAATGTTAAATAAATTGAAAAAATACGCTAGTTTTTTGCTTAAATAAGATTCGAGCACCGCATCTTAAAGCTAACTAACCATGAAGCTTTTACCTATATTATTGTTGATGATGCTAGGGTTAAATTACCTGAAAGAGGGAAGGGGGTCTGCCATGGAAACATGAGATAGGCCCTTTTTTTATGTAGCTGTAATCGTTGTTTCAATGTAGCAAAAATAGTAAATTAAAGCCCTTAAGGACCTACAGCATTTTTAGTGCGAAATAGATTTGGACCTTTCTTTAAACACTGCAAAAACAATTTAAAACATTTACAATTGCCAAAAAACCATAATTATGCTATAATTCAATTATATATAAAATTCAGGAGGAAAGAAAGATGATGACGGTTGACATTTCCATCAACTTACCAATTTTAATACCAAACTCTCAAAACAACGGGAGATTTGCGTCCAAAATTAATAGACCGTCAACCTAAGTAAGAAATCATCTTTACCAATCCAAAATGCTAAAAAAGCATCCAGGTAAGGTTTTCTTATCTGGATTTTTTTATGCTTAAAAACAAGGAGGACTTTCCAATGATTGAATTATCATTAAAAAATATAAGTAAATACTACGGTGCTCACCAAATACTTTCAAATATAAGCTTTGAACTAAAAACAAAAGAAAGAGTAGGCCTAATAGGCGCCAACGGCACAGGCAAAACAACCATCTTTAAAATAATAACAGGAGAAGAACCACAAGATAGCGGCGAAATAAACAAAAGAAAAGATCTAAAAATAGGCTGCCTTAGGCAAATCCCTGTTTACCCAGATGGCTACACAGTAGAAGATGTGTTAAACACATCCTTTGCTGAACATCAAAAGGTACAACAAAAACTTAATCAACTTGAACACCAAATGACATCACAATCTAGTTCCAACCTAGAAAACACAATAAGAGACTATGGCAAACTACAACAAACATTTGAAGAAATGGGAGGCTACCAAATAGAATTAGACATAAACAGAATATGCAACGGACTAAATATATCTAGAGACCTTAGACAAAGGAAATTCAACCTTCTAAGTGGTGGAGAAAAAACAACAACTATTCTAGCCCAGCTGCTACTTAAGCAGCCCGACCTATTGCTACTAGATGAACCTTCAAACCACCTAGACATAGAATCACTAGAATGGCTAGAAGAATACCTAAAGCAATATGAAGGAACAGTTTGCATCATCTCTCATGATCGCTACTTTCTAGACCAAGTAGTCACTAGAGTTATAGAAGTAGAAAGCGGTGAATGTAATGTTTACCATGGCGACTACAGCTACTTCATGAAAGAAAAAGAACGCCGTCTTATGGAACAGTTTGAACAATACCAAAACCAACAGAAGAAAATTAAAGCTATAGAAAAGACAATTAAAGACCTCAAAGACTGGGGAAACAGAGCCGAAAACCCCAAATTTCACAAACGAGCAGCTAGTATGCAAAAACGTCTAGATAAAATGGAAAAGATAGAAAAAGTTGCCCTAGAGCAGCGAAAAGTAAACCTAGGCTTCTCTGACGGAGGTCGCTCCAGCAACGAAGTTTTTGTGCAGAGGAATTAAACTTTGGTTTTGATAACAACCTACTTCTAAACAACATTAACCTCCAGATAAACTACGGCGATAGAACAGCTCTGGTAGGCAAAAACGGCTGCGGAAAATCAACCCTCATTAAAATACTAAAACAAAAGCTAAAGCCTCATTCAGGAAAGGTTAAAATAGGGACCAGAGTAAAACTAGGCTTCCACGACCAACAAATAGCATTTGATAATGAACAAAAAACCATCTTAGAAACCTATAGAGAAAAATGTCCATCATCCCAACAAGAGGCCAGAAATACCTTGGGAAGTTTCTTGTTCTACGGAGACGAAGTATTTAAAAAGGTAGTCCACTTATCAGGAGGAGAAAGAAGCAGGCTAAAACTCTGTCTCCTAATACAACAAGATATAAACACCCTAGTACTAGATGAACCAACAAACCACCTAGACATAGACGCCATAGAAATGCTAGAAGAATCATTAAAAGAATTCAAAGGCACCATCCTATTCATCTCTCACGATCGCTACTTCATAAACAAAATAGCTACCCAAACCCTAGATCTAAATAACAAAACCCTAACAAAATACCCAGGAAACTACGACTACTATAAACAAAAAAAGACCCAACAATTGCATCAAAAAGAATCAAAAAACCAAATCAAAAAACAAGCTAGCAACACCGGTCCAAATAGAAGCGAGGAAGCTAAAAAACAAAACACCTTTAAACTAAAGGAGATAGAAGTCAAAATAGAAGAACTAGAAATTCAAATAAAACAAAAACAAACCCAATCCCAAACCCATACCACAGACCACAAAAAACTACAACAAATAGAAATAGAAAAAACAACCCTAAAACAAAAAAGAGACACCCTACTAGAACAATGGGTTCAGATGAGTGGGTGATGAGGGGTAGTTGTACAGTTGACAGGGAAAAAATCTGGTGAGCATAGTCTCACCAGATTTTTGCGTAGCAGGGTCATGGCCGAGGAAAATCTTAGCCCACTTTACTGCATTTCCTCTCAGAGGTAGAGCTTGGTCACTTGCCAGCCAGGAAGAGGGTCAGACTTTTATTATTTTTTTCTTCTAATTCACCCCAATTTTAGGGTGAATTTTTGGAAATAAAAAGGTTTTTTCAAAGAAAGTAAGAAACATTCACATAACACTAGTACTTTATCTTTTTTATTAACATATTCACCCTGTTAAGGATATTCTTTAAGAAAGACATTCTTTTTCTACACATTTCTTGGAAGGGGGAGCAGATTAAAATATATACAAAAACTGTTAGGATATAAGAGCTTTAAAACGACACAAACATATACTCCATATAAACACTAATAGTCTTAGCAAAATACAAAAGACTTTACATTGATTGCTAGTAAGCAAAGTAAAAGTATATGCTTAAATATTCAAAAGGAGCAAATATAACCGAACTACAGTTTGAAACCATCAATTAATATTGATAAGACGTACCTTATATGGAAATACAATGTTCTTTGAAAGTGTCAGCTAACCAAAACAAGTTGTGAAAGGTAGGATGAGCATGAACTATGAATGGGTGGATGGATATTTATTGTCAAAACCAGAAGTAACTAAGGAATTTAAAGAAGAATGGGAATGGGATAGGTATCTGTTAAAGGGTAAGATGATTTCTGCTTTATGTACTGATAAGAACGGGAAAGAGATATTAACATTAAAATGCGAACCGGTATTTGCTAAGAAATTACGTAGTCAGTATAAAGATATTATACCCGGCTATTATATGAATAAGGTACATTGGAATTCTGTATATCTAGAAGGTGAAGTGTCTGATGAAGTCATAAAGAATATGATTGACCATTCATATGAATTGGTCATTAACAAATTAAGTAAGAAAATGCAAAATGCTATAAAAAATGGTGATAAAAATGATTGAATCAAGATGTGGAATTTTATGCAGTGAATGTGATTATAAAGAGGAAATGGATTGTAAAGGTTGTATTAGCATTAAAAAGCCTTTTTGGGGTGAGAATTGTCCAGTCAAATCATGTTGTGAAAATAAAAAGCTAAATCACTGTGGAGAATGTGAAACCTTTCCATGTGATTTACTTAAACAATTTTCATATGATAAAAAACAAGGAGATAATGGATTAAGAATAGAACAATGTAAAAAATGGAATGATTAGTTAAAAAAAATAAACATATTGATAAACTATAGCAGCTGCACACACAATCACATAACATGGATTTAAGATTCTATGCTGCATCCAAATTTGTTCGGTAATTTACTTTTTAATAAAGTTAAATATATTGGTTGAGAGAGGTCACTTAAAATGTTCATTCCATCATGTTAAGGGGGGATTATAATTAGCTGTAGAAAAGAAACGTGTGCCTGTAATAGTAAATCATGTCCTAGACATGGAAAATGTTGTGAGTGCGTAGAGCATCATAGAAAACAGGGCAACCTACCTAAATGCTTAGCTTAGCAGGCTGCAAAATTGAGGGGGGATGTATGCTAAATAGCAAAGGCTTTGATAAGTGGTCGGGAGAATACGACAACAGTATTGCAGAAAATAGCGGCGGTTATCCGTTTGAAGGTTATTATAATGTTTTAGGATTTGTACAAAACTTAATTAAATCTAAACAGCATGCTAAGATTCTTGACTTAGGAGTAGGTACAGGACTGTTAACTTACCAGCTTTACAAAAAAGGCGCTAAAATTTATGGAGCAGACTTTTCTAAAAATATGCTTGAAAAAGCAAAGTTAAAAATGCCAAAAGCTAGTTTTTACTATTTTGATTTTTCAAAAGGACTTCCAAATGACCTTAAAAACTTAAAGTTTGATTATATAGTTTCATCCTATGCCCTTCATCATATTGAAAATGATAAAAAAGTAAAGCTGCTGAAGTACCTAAGAAAACAGCTAAAGCCAGATGGGAAAATAGTTATAGCAGATATTGGATTTGAAAATAAAGAGATACTAGATAAATGCAGAAGTGAGGTAGGACAAGAATGGGATGATGAGGAATTCTACCTAGCAGGTGATGAAATAATTGATAGATTAGCTAAATTAGGGATGGACGTAAGCTATACTCAAATTTCTTTCTGTGCTGGAGTGCTAGAGATAGGTTAGAAGTTTTAGAGAAAATCAACTAATAAATTTATTGGAAATGGTGTAAAAGATAGGGTGGGCTTGCAGTATTGCATGCCTACCCTATCTTTTACAATTCTAATCTTACCTGTTGTTAATGTGAAAAGAGAGCAGCTTGAAGCAGTAATTGGAGTATAGCAATGATAGTGTGGCATCAACATTTTTATTAATGAAACAATTATTTTATTTGTAAAAAAGGGGGTTGACAAGAGGAAATATTGTTATAAATTATATATAACTAATTACGACAAATATAAAAAAGAAAAAATGACCATTAAAGTAGATTGTTAAACAACTGTTCCATTAAAGGGAAAGTGTCAAAATGAAAAAACAAGAAAAAATAAACAAGCTATTTTTCAAAAACAATTTCATTATAAGGTTATCGGCACTAAAACTACAATAAGGGGGATAAATTATGATACTTTCAGGAAAAGAAATAAAAAATAAGATAGGAAAAGAGATCTTTATTGAACCGTTTTCAGAAAAACAGGTTAATCCAAACAGCTATAATTTAAGATTACATAATGAATTACTTGTTTATGAAAATAAAACTTTAGACATGAAAAGTGATAACAAAACTAAAAACTTTTTTATTCCGCCAGAAGGGTTAGTCCTTGAACCAGGGAAACTTTATTTAGGACGGACAGTTGAATATACTAAAACAAATCAATATGTTCCAATGCTTGAAGGAAGATCTTCCATTGGGAGATTAGGGTTGTTTATACATGTAACTGCTGGATTTGGAGATATAGGTTTCAGTGGTTATTGGACTTTAGAAATATTTTGCGTACAGCCTGTTAAAATATATCCAGATGTGGAAATATGCCAAATATATTATCATAGTATTGAAGGAGATTATGATAAATATTCTAGTGGTAAATATCAAAACAATAGAGGAATTCAAAAAAGCTTAATATATGAAGAATTTGAAAAGTAAAGATTAAATGGTTTGCGTTTATTGTGCTTGCTCTATTACAAAATGCATTTGTGAGAAGTAGCCATATTGATGTGTGGAGCTGTCATCTTGAACGGAGTGGAGCAGGTAATTCATTGCCTGCGCACATGGCAACTGAAATGGTATAGGCCTCATGCTCGCTACCACATCCGGGGAATGAATTCCCCTCTACGCAGTGGGAAGCAGCACAACCACAATCCAACGAGACAGAGAAAACAACACTCCCATTAACCACCGTAGCAGGTAATTTATTGCCTGCGCACATGGCAACTGAAATGGTATAGTCCTCATGCTCGCTACCACAATCCGGGGAATGAATTCCCCTCTACGCAGGGGGAAGCAGCAAACAACTACAATACAACGAGCCAGAGAAAACAACACTCCCATTAACCACCGTAGCAGGTAATTTATTGCCTGCGCACATGGCTACTAAATGGGACAGCCTTCATGCTCGCTACCACATCCGGGGAATGAATTCCCCTCTACGCAGTGGGACCAACACAACCACAACTATGGATTTGATGCTTTACCCTAGGTTGTTCTACCTAAAAACCGATATGGCAGCTTGGCCTGAATTTTCTACATCTTAAAAATAAAACATAAAATAAAGGGTTATGATGGTTTTACATTGAATAATTAGTATAATTGAAAAATTCAGCCATATAAGTTTACGGATACTTGCTTAGATTTACCAGTGATGGAACTGTTAATGAAGAGCATAAAACAACTCCCACTATAAAGTAAATAACGTGAAAAAGACAAGTAATCATGCAGAGGATGGTTGCATTAAAAAGGTACTCGAACCAGAAAAGAATTGTCGTTAGAGAAGGAGAAAACGAATTTCAGAAGTAAGGCGTACCAAAGGAAAAACAATAAAGGAGAGGACAAAGGTGGTTAAGGAAGTGGAAGAGTTTTACGACAGCTCAGCAAACTACGAGTGGGAGAGGCTAAACAAGCACAAGATAGAGTTTGAAATAACTAAAAGGTATTTAGACAGGTATATTCAAAAGGGGGCAAAGATTTTAGATGTTGGAGGAGGCCCTGGCAGATACTCTATTTATTTAGCACAGCAAGGTCATGATGTGACTTTGTTAGACCTTTCATCTAACAACATAAGCTTGGCAAAACAAAAAGCTGAAGAAAGAGGAGTTTCGCTATCAAACTACATACATGGAAATGTTTTAGATTTAAGTAAATTACAAGATCAAAGCTATGATGTAGTGCTATGTATGGGTCCGATGTATCACCTAACAGAAGAAGGTGACAGAAAAAGAGCCATAAGAGAATGCTTAAAAAAGCTCAAAAAAGATGGCAGCATATTTGTCGCTTTTATTTCAGCTTATGCGCCTATTATCGACCTACTAAAAAACTATCCCGAAGAGCTAGAAAACTATGGTGAGGATGCCCTTTTACGATACTTACAAGATGGAAAAAATATAGTTTCAGATTCAAACCCAGGATTTACAACTGCCTATTTTGAAAAGCCTGATAAAATTGAACTATTTATGGGAAAATTTGGGTTAAATAAACAGGTTATAGCTGCAATAGAAGGATTAGCAGCTCAAAGTGAGCCTAAGCTTAATAACCTTTCAAAAGAAGCCTTTGATAAATGGGTAAACTTAATATTCCATACCTCCACAGACCCTTTAACTTGGGCTAGCTGTGAGCATTTACTGTATATAGGTAAAAAAATCGACAAGTAGTCATAAATTGGGTCACTTTTTAGTCGATTTAGAAACGAATAAAAGAAGACTGAGCAATCGTTTTCCTCTAGACCCCTCAAATAGGAATTACAATGGAATATGTTCGATATAAGTGTACTGGTAGGGATAAGCTGATTACTTAAATTTTTTGACTACAAGAAAAAATCTACCTTCGTGGGTAGATTTTTCTTTTCTAATTGGAGTTAATAGTTTCTCTTTTATCTAAAAAAGACTATTGCTTTTACAGACGAGATCACTAGAACCATTAACTGTGGGAGGAAGTTTTCAAAATGCGGAGATTAAAAGAATTGAATAACATTATAGAATCAGTTAGTTTTAATAAACTGTGGGATGGTTTTAACAAAACAAAATATGCAATTTATAACGACAAGAACTTTTATGTTAATGATAATGAGGGTTTAGAGCTAGAGCTAATAAAAGATGATTTTTGTTATATTGGAAAGACAGATGAGCGATTTGCGGGGAATACAGCGATAAAAATTGATAATAATTACATAGCAATTTGGAATGAAGAGAATATACGTCAGGGTATGAGCAATGAAAAATTAGCATCGCTTATCATACATGAGATGTTTCACTGCTTTCAGCTGGCAAATGACGAAAGTAGATTTGCAAATGAACTTCTAGGTATAAGTTATCCCATGACAATTGAGAATATTAACTTACGCACTCTAGAAAGGCAGTATCTTTTCGATGCAAACCATGAAATAGACAAAGAAAAAAAGATGAAATTAATAACTTTATTTTATAATACAAGGAAAAGAAGGGAGCAGGTCATAGGTAACATTATTGAATATGAGAAAGCAATAGAAACCATAGAGGGGGCTGCTGTATATGTAGAATATAAGGCTCTTGAACAATTAATGTCCAGAAGTAGCATAAACTTAGCAGAGTATATAAAAGGATTCACAGATATAACGGAAAAAAATTTAAACATAAGACATAGTAGCTATAATCAAGGGTTACTATTAGGGTTAATTGCTGATGAATATATCCCAAATTGGAAAGAAAGATTTAGCAATAGCACACAATTCTTAAGTGATTTTATACTAAGTGAACTGAAAATTAATGAGATTAAGCTTGATTATAAACATGAAAATCTAAAAGAAATAGAGGGTTGTATTGCTAATTGGAAAGAACAAAGGGACTTGGTATTTAATGAGTTTGAAAGAAAAACCAAACGGAAAACTTTAGAAGATGGTTTTCAAATAACAGGATTTGATCCAATGAACATAGTAAAAAGAGATCAAGAAATAATTCATAAGAACTTTTTAAAAGTAAAAATAGACAGCTCCGAGCAAGTAATTAAAGGACCGATCAAAGCTTTAATTGGAAAGCACATTTTTGATGTAAAGAAAATTGAGTGGTAATAAAAGGGGGTGGTTGTGTGCTGGGAAATCGAGAGAGTTATTTTGAGGCATTAGATGAAGTGAAAAACATATGTAAAGTTAAGTTTGGCGATAAGGTATGTTCTGTATATGTAGGAGGAAGTGTGGCAAGAGGAGACTTTGTGCCGGGAAGGAGTGATATTGATTTATATGTTGTGTTAAAAAGTAATAAAGTTCAACATAAAATCCAGATGGAGTTAGAGAAGATTAAAAGTAAGGAAAAACCGATTAGTGTGGCCTATACTACTAAAAAGGAAGTAATAGGCGGACAATCATTTTTAGGTAGCGGTTTTGAATATAATAACTTTATAAGAGAAGGAAAATTGATTTATGGCCAGGAGATTAAGGAAAGAATACCCAAGCCTACAAGGGAGGAAGAAATTAAAACTGCAGATCAATGTTTGAAGTTTTTTGAGGCTAATTATAAAGATTATGAGGAAGAAGTTATAGGAAGATATTTTAGTGCCACTTTTAGAACTTTTTGCATAGTTTTAAGTGGAAAAGGGATATATGTAAGCTCTAAAAAAGATGTGGTGACAGTTTGCAATAAAAGATTTAAGGCTAGAAAGTTACTTAATGAGAAAATTAATGTAATCTATGACTTGTGGCTAACATGGGGCAGAGAGAAACTAACGCAACAACAAGTTTGTACTCTAATCAAGGCATGTGATGACATTATGCCTTTGATATTCGATTTATGGGAAAGTAAGGAGCTAAACTTAGAGCCTCTATAAAAAAGAATAAAGTAGTGTTTATTTGGGGTGGACCCTCTGGCAAAACCTTGGTGGCGGAAGCCATACATGTATTCATATTTAGCTTTGGGTTTCTTTAAAACTACTACTATTAAAACTTTTTATTATAAGGTGTGTAGTGTTACAATCGCAAAATATTGTACAACTTAAGGGGGAAATATAATGTGTGATAAAAAGAGTGAAAAATTTACCAATGTTGATTTAGAAAGATTGAACATTGTAGAAAAAGATGGAACTGTAAAAATGTCCTTGTTCAATAGCAAAAATATGCCATCAGCAATATTTGAAGGGGAGGATATTTTACCCGGACATAGAAAGGATGATAATAATGCAGGAATTATGTTCTATAACGGTAATGGTACGGAATGTGGTGGATTAATTTTTGGAAGTAAAGTAAAGGAAAATGGTGAGTATGAATCAGGATTATCTTTATCATTTGACCAATACAATCAAGACCAAGTAATACAAATGTCTGTAGTTGATAACAATGGTTGTCAAAATTATGGACTAAATGTTTTTGATAGACCTAAAAATACTATTAAAGAAACAGTTCAATTAATGAAACAAATGGAAGAGATGGAAGCTGGACCTGAAAAACAAGAATTAATGCAAGAATTAAGCAAAGACAGTCATCGAAGAATGTTTATGGGTAAAACTTCCAATGGAGAAGTGTCGGTTAAGCTAAGCGATAGCAAAGGGAATGAACGTATAAGAATGGTAATTGATGAAAATGATGTTCCAAAGCTTGAGTTTTTGAATGGAAATGGAGACGTTATATATAGCTTACCACCAAAACAAGATAATGCTCACGATAAGTAGGGAGTAGGTCTGCATTGTAAAAAAATATTTAATACTTTTAAGAATCTATTTTAATTTAGATTTTATAGGCACACGAAAGTGTGTCTATTTGCGTGTTAATGTAAAAAAGTTATCTATTTGCATAGCTTTTAATTTTACTGCAGATATTATAACAGAAATATATTTGAGGAGGTGACAATCAAATGTCTGAAATTAAATGTAGAGTAGAGGAATGTAATTACAATGAAAATGATTTTTGCAAAGCTTCAACAATTGAAGTAATGGCTAGAACAAAAGATCATATAATTAGTAATACTGATGATACTGCTTGTAAAACTTTCTTTCCTAAAGGTAAATAATAGTATAAATAAGACCGTCATGTTTTGAAATGATGGTCTTATTTTATATACGATAGAGTAGATATCATTTTTCAAACCCAATTTAGTTTAGTGTTTAGGTAAAGTAAAACTCCAGTTATCTATTAAAAAATACCCCTTCAGATAAAATTAAAGTGGTACTAATATCATGTTATAAGGGATGTTGGCTTAAGTAGTATAAACAAAAAATATCTTAACCTTTACTTTGACTATAAAGAACCTATCAGCAAAGGTATTTCTAATTTCCTTTGCTGATAGGTTCTTTATCAAAATAGTCGCTAACTACTTGGTAGTCGGCGACTATTTATTACTCTAGTTTCTTATTAGATAATCAAAAGCACCTAAGGCTGCGGTAGCTCCAGAACCCATAGAGATAATAATTTGTTTGTATGGACTATTAGTACAATCACCTGCTGCAAATACTCCTGGGATATTTGTTTCTCCATGGTTATCTATAATTAACTCTCCAAATCGGGTCTTTTCAAAATTATCTAGCCAATCGGTGTTTGGTACCAGCCCTATTTGTACAAAAATACCTTCTAATTTAAGATTCCTAACTTCCTCTGTATCTCGATCCATGTAGGTAATGCCATTGACCTTTTCATCACCTGTAATTTCTTTGGTTTGTACATTTTTTAGAACAGTGACGTTAGAAAGACTATAAAGGCGCTCTTGTAAGACTTTATCTGCCTTTAATTCTGGCATATACTCAAGAACTGTAACGTGCTTAACGATACCAGCCAAATCAATTGCTGCTTCTATTCCCGAGTTACCTCCTCCTATAACAGCTACATCCTTTCCTTCGAACAGCGGTCCATCGCAATGTGGGCAATAGGCCACACCTTTATTTTTAAACTCAAACTCACCAGGGACTCCAACATTTCTCCAACGGGCACCAGTGGCTATAATAACTGCTTTACTTTTTAGTAAACCACCATTTTCGAGTTCTATTTCTATTAAATCTTTTTTACTAAGTCCTTGCACTTTTTGTTGTTTTATAATATCAACATCATAGTCTTTAACGTGCTCCTCTAGGCTTGCAGCAAGTTTAGGTCCTTCAGTGGATTTAACACTAACAAAATTTTCTATGCTTAAGGTGTCCATTACCTGACCACCAAATCTTTCTGCTACAACTCCAGTACGGATTCCCTTTCGTGCAGCATAAACAGCAGCGCTAGCTCCAGCGGGACCACCGCCTACTACAAGAACGTCAAAAGGGTCTTTATCGTTAAACACTGAGAGGTCAGCAGGTTTAGTAATTTTAGCTAAAATATCCTCTAAAGCTAAACGTCCGCTAGCTAAAAACTCACCATTTAGATATATTGATGGTACAGTCATTATATTTTTCTGTTCTATTTCTTGTTTAAATGTAGCTCCGTCTATCATAGTATGAGATATTCCTTTGTTTAAAATGCTCATTAGATTAAGGGCCTGCACTACATCAGGGCAGTTATGGCAACTCAAACTTATATAGGTCTCAAAATGATATTTACCCTCTATTTTTTTAATTTCATCTATAACCTTTTTTTCAACTTTGGGTGGCCTGCCACTTACTTGCAGAAGTGCTAGTATCAAAGATGAGAATTCGTGACCTAAGGGGATACCGGCAAAAGTAACACCGGTATCTTCACCTATACGGTTCACACTAAAACTAGGAGTTTTGGGTAAACTTGTTCTCTCCACAGATATTTTTGGGGACATAGCAGCTAATTCATCTACTAAAGTTAGCATTTCTTTAGAAATCTCATCTTCTCCAACGCTAACTTTAAGTATTACATCCCGTTCCATCAGTTGAAGATATTGGTTTAATTGGTCTTTGATGTTTTTCTCAAGTGCCATGATATCCTTAAATCTTTCCTACCAAGTCAAGACTTGGCTTAAGAGTAGCTGCTCCCTCTTCCCATTTAGCTGGGCAAACTTCACCTGGATTATTTCTAATATGTTGAGCTGTTTTAATTTTTTGAACTAAAACACTTGCATCACGGCCCATACCGCCAGAGTTTATTTCAACAGCCTGAATTACTCCATCTGGATCAATTATAAAAGTGCCTCTATCGGCAAGCCCAGTTTCTTCATCTAGCACATCAAAATTACGGCTGATTTTTTGTGAAGGATCACCGACCATTATATAAGTAATTTTTTTAATAGCTTCTGAACTATCGTGCCATGCTTTATGGGTAAAGTGAGTATCTGTTGATACTGAATATACCTCAACTCCCAAAGATTTAAGTTCTTCATAATGATTTTGCAGATCTTCTAACTCTGTTGGGCAAACAAATGTAAAATCAGCAGGGTAAAAGCAAACTACACTCCACTTTCCTTTAAAGTTTTCCTCGCTAACATCAATGAATTGACCGTTTTGATAGGCTGACGCTTGAAATTGCTCTACTTTTTTTCCGATAAGTGACATAATAAATCATCTCCTTAAATTTTATATATTTATTTTATGTTATTGCAGAATAAACAATAACAGTAATCATTACTAATTACATAGTAAAGCACTGCTCTTTTTTTGTCAAGGGCAATTAGGAATAATTATCAATTACTTTATAGAGGAAAGAAAAAGTTACTAAAAGGTCAATAATAAGGGGAAATTAGTTACCTGCTTTTAGTATTTTTTGAGGTTATATGTTTATCTATTCTTTTATTATTGTTTATAAATACAATTTGTTGAAAAAATGACATAAATATATATCAAATCCGAAAGATCAGATTGAAATACTATACAGACTGTCATTATATTCTGTTTAGCTCAGGTTAGCATTCCCAGTGTATTTC
This sequence comes from Proteinivorax tanatarense, assembly GCF_040267685.1. Taxonomy (GTDB): domain Bacteria; phylum Bacillota; class Proteinivoracia; order Proteinivoracales; family Proteinivoracaceae; genus Proteinivorax; species Proteinivorax tanatarense. The sequence continues at coordinate 2,512,525 of NZ_CP158367.1, read as the reverse complement.
AATAAAATTTGTTTAATTACTGAAAGAAAATATAGGCCAACAAAGTAAAGGAGCAAAGGTGTAAGGTAGTAGTTGTAACAATAATAGTTGCCAGTAGCTTTTTAGCCAGACAAAACAGAAGTTTAATTATTTTGTAAAATATTATAAATTTCTATAATATTTGTCGACTTGTTTTAATATAATTTGTATATATACCATGGCAGGCGAAAAATTAAAGTAGTCGTGCCATACTTAGGAGGTGAAAAATCATGAAAATGAAATCAATTGTCAAAACTGGTTGGAATCTACAAAAAACTGAGAGGAGTCAAAATAGTGCACAAATGGGACCGATGATAGGAATTGGGAGCGAGTTTTGCTGTGCATGCTAAGATTAGCAAAGTAGTTTAGATTACCTATTTACTAAATTAAGTAAGCTACATGACCCTTCTATCACAACTGTTCAAAGTGTACTGTGATAGAAGGGTTGTTATATCCCGTTAAGATTTCTGTTTTTTTTACATGTGGATATTGTATTTATCGCGAAATTATGTGAGTTTGATGTTATGGGCAGAGGCAGATTTCAGTACAGAATAATCAGCTTAGAGGAGGGGAAGTAATGAAATTAATAAAACATATGATATTTGTAGATATACATAATAACAAAAAGCTTTTAATAAACTCTTTAACAGGAACTATGGACGAAATAGATGCTCCTATTTATGAAACTTTATCCAAGTGGCAGGACTGTGAAGAAATTGTAACAGAGAATGATTTGGAGGCTGAGTTATTGAGTAATCTTCAAGCTAGGGGGTATGTTGTAAATAACTATGAAGAGGAACTAGCTAAAAAAAGTGAAATTTTAGAGGTGGTTCGAGACAATCATCTTGAAAGACAAAAAAATCAAAGATCTGCGGTATTTGTTATGACTTATGACTGTAACTTCAGGTGCCCTTATTGTTTTGAAGGTGATGCCTATCTAAAAAAAGAGGTTATAACTCCAGAACAAATTGATGCCGCCTTAAACCTTGCCGGTGATGGTCTTGAGGCAATATGTATTTTTGGGGGAGAACCTTTGCTTCCCAAAACCAGACCAGTTTTAGAACATCTTTTCAATAAGGCCCCCGATAAAACATATCAAATTTTTACTAATGGATATTACTTAACGGAATTTCTTGATTTACTTTTATCAATAAATATTTCTCAAGTTTTAATTACTTTAGATGGCAATGAAGAATTCCACAATAGCAGGAGGTTTTTAGCTAACGGAAAACCTACCTTTAGAAAAATTTTGGAAGGTGTAGAAAAATGTTTAAAGAATGGTATAAACGTTCGAATAAGAATGAACCTCGACAAAAATAACTATGAGGAAGGAATAGATTTAAGAGAAAAGTTGCTTGACATGTTTTCGGGATACAAGAACAATTTATCCTTTGAGTTATCCACACTTATTGGAGCCTCCAGTAATGAGCGGCTTGATATAGTGAGTGAAATATATTCCTCAGATAATAAACATTCTTTTGAGGACAGGGAAAGAATAAATGATTTTATAACTAAAAAAAATTCTATACTTGATCACTTAGTATATGGTAGAGACATAAACCCTTTATACTCTTATTGTTACGCCCATGTAGATGGCATGGTATTTGACCCCTATGGCACTATATATCCATGCTTGGGATGCGTAGGCAAGGAGCACTTTTCCATAGGAAAGTACCACCCTTTGATAGAATATAAAGAAAATTCCATACGTAACCGTAATATAGAAGCGATTCCTGAATGTAGGGATTGTACATATTCTCTTCTTTGTGGAGGCGGCTGTCCTTTGAAATTAATAGATAACGATGGGGATTTTTTTAAGCCCGTGTGCTATTCCATCAAAACTCTTTTGCACAAAGAGTTACCCGTACTTTATAAAGAAAGGGAAGAGGCTATAAAAAATGAGGAGATAGAAAATAGTACCGTTTGATGTGTTGTGTGTAATAAAAGTTTTGTAAATTAACTAATCTAAGTTAAAACCTTAAAGACGTGTTTCTAAGAAGCCATAAGTGAATTACTTACATCAACATAGCCTTTGTGTGTTTTTAGAAAAGGTAAAAAAACCTATCCATACTTTTTAGGATAGGTTTTTTTGTTAATTAATAATATTGAAATATCAAAAGCCTGACCCGGAAGCTCCAGCTTCTTTTGGAGTTTTGTGTACAGAATAATTAAACAAAACCGCTGATATAACCATGACTGTTCCGCTTATCATTATAGGAATAAAAGTTCCTATCGTGTCATACATTCCGGCAAATATAATTTGTCCAAAGGGTGTTGCACACAAAGATGCTGTTTCTTTGACTGAGCTTACTCGACCTAACATATCAGAGGGGACTTCCTTCTGCATTAAGGTGGCCATTCCTACATTTGTAATAACTGCAGCAGATCCTATAATTAAAGCTAAAACTACTATTGTGAGGTAAGGTATTAGATTATTATTGAAGAGGTTTAAGTAGGCTGGTAAAGAACTAAAACCTATCAAGCAGACTAATGTACCCATTATAATTAACGCCATATAAATGACTTTGGTCAACTTGATTTTTTTTGCTACCGTTCCAGTTATACTAAGACCTAGTAGTGAGCCAACCATTAGTGAGGATTGTAGAATACCCAGTTGTAAGTCGCTAACTTCTATAACCATGCTGGCTATATAAATTAGACCTATACTTAGGGCAGGGCTAAAGAAAGCATTGGCTACAAAGGATAGAGTAATTATTTTTTTCATTATATTATGGTTTAAAATAAAGTTTATACCAGATTTGAGGTCATTATAAAAGGAATTAAAAGAGAAATCATTGTGCTTTTTATTAGGGGTTTTCAAATCAATGAAAGCTTCTGAAATAGCAGATAAAATAAAACTAACGAAATTCAATAAAAGAATGATGGAGATGCCAAATATACCAAATAAAGCTCCCCCCACCATGGGACTTATCATCATGGTGATGGTCATTATGACTCTATTTAAGGAATTTGCTTCTAGCAAATCATCTTTATCCACAAGGGACGGGATTGCTGTGTTGATAGCCGGGTTAAAAAGGGTAGTAATTATGGAGAGACAAATTACTGTGATGTAAATATGAAACATAGTGATTGTTGAAGTTACGGAAATTAAAAACATTACGCCAACTATAAGACCTGAAATTAGATCAAGATATACAATCAGTTTTTTTCTGTCAAACCAATCAACAAAAACCCCACTTATAGGACCTAAAAGAAGCATGGGTATCATAGCAACAACAAGTACTGAAGCAAATTGAGATGCGGATCCTGTTAACCTTAATACATATAATGAGAAAGCAAATTGCATTACACCGCTGCCAAACATAGACACAAACCTACCTAATAATAGTAAACTTAGGTTTTTGTTTTTAAGTAGTTTTAGATTCACGGAAGTACCTCCTAAAGTTATAGTGGTCAAATATCATCTTTATCATAGTTTAGCATTTTAACACAGTTAAAAGAATATGGTGATATTGGGAAAATAACCACTGAGTTGATATCTTTAGTGACTTTAGAAGGATAGTATTTAAGAAAATTGACTCTTTACATGCAGATATTCTGTTACTTTTAACGCCTCTTTGTACTTACGCTGTTTCTTGTATGTATCTACTAAGTAATCTGCATACAGTAGTGTGTATCCACGATGTGTGTCATTTATTGAAACTTCATAGAGGTCTTTTATGGCATTGAGATATTCCTTGTTGTATAAGTAATTTTCTATAGTGTACATTTTCTGTAGCCATTTAAGAGAAGCCTTTAAGGCTATGTTTATCTGTTCGGGAAAATCTTTATAGCACTGTTCAGATAATTTTAAGTAATACCCAGCTTGTTGCTTTTTGCCTATGGCGAAGTTTGCAAGAAAAAGTTTTTGTAGTAGATAGATGTAAAAGCGGGTATCAGAATTTATGAGTTGATTTAGAATTTCATAGGATAAGTTGAAGTATTTAATAGCTTCAGAATAGTTGGCAGTAACTAAATATCCAGATCCAAGGTTATAATAGACATGTCCTAACCTAGCTGAATTAACATCTGACTTTATTAGCGAGATTGCTCTTTTAAAGTATTTCGCCATTTTTTCTACATCCCTATAATTAGCATAAGAGGCAGCTATAATATTGCATACATAGATTGCGAATTCTATATTTCCTTCTTGAGTTAGTTTAATATAAGCTTCTTCCCCTAAAACTATACTATCTAAATAATTCCCCAGTCCATAATGGGCTGCTACAACCCCGGCAAGAGCGAAACCCTCGGGGGTGTTATTTTTTGCTTTTGTAAAATAGTTTAAAGACGAATGGTAATCGTGATTAATAAAACCTTCTAACTGTCCCATGATTATATAAAGTCGGTATGTTTGGATTTCATTCATATAGTGTTTAAATGGCAAAAGTTGTCTTATTATATTATTGATATTTTCTTTATCATTGCTTCCAAAAAGATAGCTCCAATATGCTTCCACTAGCATCATGTCTATAGCTAAATTCGAATGTGCTAGAACACTAGACTTCTCTTTTAGTTCATTCATAATATCCTTAACCTTATCTTTATTATCAAAAAAATAGTAGTGAAAAAAATCGTTAATTTTGTTTTCATATATTGTGAGATCTATATCAGTAGGCAAACTAATACCTAAGACATCTAAAAGTTGCCTTAAAATCTCTTCACTGCAAATTATAGTTCCTTTTTCAATTTTACTTAAATAAGACACAGCGCATATGCCTTGACAAAGCCCTTCCTGGCTCATGTTTTGTTCCAGCCTATTTTTTTTTATCAACATCCCTAAGATTTTTGTGTTGTTTTTCATAAAATCACCTCGCAACTCTTCATATACCATAGATATAGCTTAATGTCAACACGCTTAAGAGTGGGTTGACATTTATTTTTACACTGATACTATAAGTTTAGCAAGAAAGGGAAAAGCCAGAACATTATACTGTAAGAGGATCTGGGACTATAAATCAATAAAAAATATTTTTAAGAGATACTCATTTCTATCATAACTAAGTTTAGTATTAAAGTGATGAGTATCTCTTTTTAACTATAAAGAAAAAGTAAATAAATTAGACTGGAAAAATTGAGGGGAGTTAGATGAAAATGAAAAAAAACTTAGTAGCTAAAATATTACTAAAAGATACTCCAATTATGAATCATTTTTTGCTCTAAAACCTACTTCACTTACAGTGGACTCGGGGACTATAAATGTTATTTATGGTAAAAGTGGTTCAGGAAAATCTACATTATTAAATATCTTGGGCGGAATGGATGCTCCAACGCAAGGCAAGGTAATGTTTGAAAATAAAGATTTATATCAGCTGAATGATAAAGAACAATCGATGATACGGGGTAAGCGCTTTGGTTTTGTTTTTCAGTTTTTTCATTTAATTCCTGAGCTTTCAGTATATGATAACATTTCTTTGCCCACTCAATTTACTAAAGAACCTTTAGAAGAAAAAGACATTGTGACTATTGCAAAAACTTTAGGTGTGGAGCAAAGGCTGACGAGCCTACCATCAACTTTATCTGGCGGTGAGCAGCAACTAGTCGCCGTTGCAAGAGCTTTAATTAATCATCCAGATATAATATTTGCTGATGAGCCCACAGGAAATCTTGATAGTTATAATAGTTCAAAGGTTAGCGAATTATTAGAAACATTGTGTAAAGAAAGAGATGTTACACTAGTTTTAGTAACACATGATAAAGATCTGATCCAAAGTCCTGACAACTTATACCAAATGGAAGATGGAAATCTTCAGTTGATTAGGAAGTGATAGGTTATGTTTTTATTAAAATTATCATACAAATTTTTGTTAAGTAAAATAAAAATCACAAGTATCATAATTTTTCTTTAGTTATATCTATTGCTACTATTTTAGCTATAGATATATCAAGTAAAAATATAAATGATCATTTAGCTCAAACAGCCTTTAGTACGTACGGATCACACCATTTATTTGTCAATGATATAAATGCTTCAGAAATTGAGCAGCTGGAAAAAGATAAAAATATTAACGTAATGAGCGAATATGTCTTGGTTGATACCGCATTATTTAATAAAAATAATAATACAGCTACAATAGGTGGTTTAGTGAACAAACCTTTGATTTAGGGCATTTATCGTTAATAGAGGGAAACTTCCCTAAACATAAAGGTGAAATTGCGATAGAGGCATACTTAGCCCAAAATCTTTCTATAGGTGATGAGATCAGTCTAGGAATAAATGATAAATCTAATACTTATAAAATTGTTGGTATAGTTGAAGATCATTCTATGTATTGGTCAGCTGCACCTAGTGTAGTCAAAGGTGTTAATGATTATCCTAATATTTTTATCAGCAAAGAAGAACTGGAAGAGTTTGAAGACCAGGTCACACATGCTTTAGTATCAATTAATAAATCTATCACGAATAGAAGATCTAGAGAGTCTATAAGCGATTTTGGAGTTGAACTGTATCACATCAACGGACTAGAAAATGTGTACATAAATGAAAAATTAATAAACGATGGATTGTTATATAGCTATGTAATTTCTAGGGTTACAATGATTTTTCAAGTTATAATTTGGATTGTGTGTTCTAAAAAAATAATACCACACTGTAATAACATAACTAAATATAGACTCTTTATTGTAGCACCATTTGCTTGTAATACAGAAAGTTTTACCTTGTAATTATAAAACAACAGCCTAAATAAGCTAAATATATTAAATTAATATTTAGTACCATAGTTATTTCGATACTTTCTCCTTACTTGACAGGAGCAAGCATATTCCTACTCTTCAATTATTATATTAAAGCTTTACTTACAGTTTTTATCTCTCTAACAGTAATATCGATTGTTATAATAAAAAGTATTAATAATAAAAGTATATCTTCACTTATAAGAAATATAGAGTAATAGCTACTATTAAATTTAGTGTTTTAATGTCATTATTCAAGGCTATTATGATAAAAGTAAAACTAACTTGTAATAAAAGACGTTTTTTTATGTATAGTTTAAGGGGGGGATTAATCTCAAATAGGCGGTTTAAGTTAAAACTTGCATAAAGGAGGTTATTATGGATAAAGATGAAAAAAATAAACTGGAACAGCGAAAAGGAATAGAGGAGCAGGGAGAGGATAAGTGGAAGAAACGGGCTGATAGAATGGGTGAGATAGGTGAAAAGCTGCAAAATGCTGGAGATAAAATGAATAATTGTGGATGTTTGATGACTGTTGTAATAACGATACCTGTAATACTATTTTTATTTCTAGGTCCTTTAGGGTTACTGATAGCATTACTAATAATTGTAGCTTACATAGCAGGAAATAAAAAGATATGATGATCAAATACCCCCCTTGTGGTAGATAGACAAGATGATAAAGCTGTCTACACAAGGGGGTATTTTTATGATTGTTTTTAGACTATATTAAAAGAAATACTAAAAAAGTGTTTTTACTTAATCCTAGTAAATCATATTATATTTGGTGGTAATCTATGATAGTTCCTTATTTTATTAAAGTATACCTTTCAATAAAATAAGGAACTATCATAGGTATAATGTCATTTAATATGGGCTAATATATTTGATGAGTAGATTTTTTGCCATTTTTTTTTAACTGTTGTTAAAAAAATTAAATCTACTAGCCTAAGTGGTTAGCTTGTAACAGATAGCGCCAATAATATTTAAATTTTAATTTATCGCATGAAAAGGATAGTTAGGGTCTATACTGGTTTCTAAAGGGAAGAAAGGGGATGAACAATTGAAGCTGGAAAATATTATAAAACACCTTGAAGTAATAGATATAAAAGGAAATATTAAATTCGACGTTAAAGGCATAGAATGCAACTCAAATATAGTTAATGATGATTATATTTTTGTGGCTATAGAAGGTTTTCGTGTTGATGGACATCAGTATATTAATGATGCTATTTCAAAGGGTGCAAAGGCTATTGTAGTCAGTAGAGATTTAAAGGTTTCAGAAGATATAACTGTTATTAAAGTAAAAAATACAAGAGTAGCATTAAGTAATTTGTCAGCTGCCTTTTATGGACAACCATCTAAAAATTTAGAATTGATAGGTGTAACGGGGACCAATGGAAAAACTACGACTATTTATTTTGTGAAATCGGTGCTAGAAGCCTCCAAAAGAAACACTTCACTAATAGGAACTGTAGAAACAATTATAAATGGAAAGTCCTTCAGAGCTTCCCATACCACCCCTGAGTCTTTAACCCTTCAAGGGATGTTTAAGTCTATGCTTCAAGAAAAAGTTGATTCGTGTGTCATGGAAGTATCCTCCCATTCCTTACAATTATCAAGGGTGAACGATTGTGACTTTAACATAGGAATATTTACAAATTTAACCCATGAGCATTTAGATTTTCATGGAAATATGAAAAATTATTACAACACAAAGAAGCAGTTGTTTTATAAAACCAATGATTTTAATATTGTTAATATAGATGATTATTATGGGTACAGATTAGCTAAAGAAATAAAGAACCGTGGAGCAAGGTTATTAACCTATGGAATTAATAGTGATGCTGATATAAATGCTAAGAATGTTATTCTTTTTAAAGATTATAGTAAATGTAGTATTCATACTCCCACAGAAAAAATAAGTATAAAAACTAGGCTCCCTGGCACTTATAATATTTATAACAGCCTAGCTGCAATAGCCTGTGGTTATTCTTTAGGTATAAAATTGCAGTGCATTAAAGAAGGTATAGAAGCTGTCACCAACATACCTGGAAGATTTCAAGTAATCCCTACAAATAAAGACCTAAATATTATTATTGACTATGCTCATACTCCTGATGGTTTTGAAAATGTATTGGGTACTGTAAGTAAATATGCAAAAGGTAGAATAATAATAATATTTGGATGTGTTGGAGAAAGGGATTATACCAAAAGAAGTAAAATGGGTAAAATAGCAGAGCGGTATTGTGATTTATGTGTTCTTACTACGGATAACTGCCGTTCAGAAGACCCCAAAGATATTTTATATGATATAAAAAAGGGTTTTACGGAGGGGAATAAGCCTTATATTGAGATACTTGATAGAGAGGAGGCTATTAGGTATGCAATTATAAATAGTCGGGAAGATGATACTATCATAATTACTGGAAAAGGACATGAAAAGCGTCAAATTTTTGGAAAAAGAACGATATATTTTAATGAAAGAGAAATAGTAGAACAAGCATTAAAGGAATTAGAATTTGAAGATAGTAAAAAACTAGCTCACATATAAAGCAAAGATACTTGCTAACTTAAAAAAAATAAAAATTCAGACGTGCACTTTTCGACGTGCCTTATTGTGAAGAAAAAATAGCTTAAAGAATTAGAAGGGATTAAAACCACCTAAGATTAAAAATCCTAGGTGGTTTTAATTATTTTAAACTCAATATTTGCTCTAAAGTTACTTAATCAGTTGATAAGTAGATAGAACTGTTCATAGTTTCATGGTACTTTTTATAAATTATAACACCGCTTTATATAAATATAAAATAAAGGAATAAAAGAGGTGATGTTGAATACCTACTATAATCAAAGAGAGAATCAAGTGAGAGTAGTAAAAGGAGGAGAAAAGATGATTAAGGAAAGTGAAAAAAATTATGAATGCTCAGCAAACGGAGCGTGAGCTTAGGAGCTTACCAAAAGAACTTGTAAATGGTAAACTAAAATGGAGAGATTTTGGCAAATAGAAACGGAGAATTTTTTCCAGTTATCTACTAAAAAAATACCCCTTCTGATAAAATTAAAGAGTTAATTTATCAGAGGAGGTATGAGAATTGAAGAGGTGGGATATGTTTGCCAAAATTAAAGAAAATAGGTCTAGGGGATTAAATAAATCCCAAGTTGCAAGGCTACTAGAGATTGACTACAAGACCGTATCAAAGTACTGGGATATGGAGTTTGATGAGTTTTCAGAGCTCCATAATACAGCTCAATCACGGAGAAAGAAGGTGGATAAATACAAAAAGCAAATTTTAGAATGGATTAAAGAATACCGAGATATGTCAGCCGCTCAGATTTATGATTGGCTTTTAGAAAAACATGGTGAGCTAGATTTTAAGGAAAGAACTCTAAGGCTCTATGTAAACAAGCTTAGAAAAGAATATGACTTGCCCAAAGTGACATCAGTTAGGCAGTATGAAGAAATAGAAAATCTTCCTATGGGGTATCAAGCTCAAGTTGATCTAGGAGAGATATGGCTTAAGACACATGATAATAAAAGAGTAAAAGCATATTGTTTTGGAATGGTTTTATCCCATTCAAGATACAAGTTCGTATGGTGGTCGGACAAGCCATTTACAACATCAAGTTTCATCAAAGCCCACAACAAAGCTTTTGAGTACTTTGGCGGCAGACCCAAAGAGATAGTTTATGATCAAGATAAAGTACTAGTAGTTTCTGAAAACAATGGAGATATATTATATACCGAAGGATTTCAAAATTATCTTAACTCTCTTAAGTTTAAAGTGTACCTTTGCAGAAAGGCTGATCCTGAAAGCAAAGGCAAAGTAGAAGCTGTAGTAAAGTATGCCAAGAATAACTTCGCTAAACATAGAAAATTTGTAGATATTGAATCCTTTAATGATGATAATCTAAAATGGCTAGAAAGAACCGGCAATAAAAAAGTCCATGAAACAACAAAGAAGGTACCGGCAGAAGTGTTTGCTCTGGAAAAGGAACACTTAATGCCAATACCTACCCTCTTTGCTGAATCAACTGATACTAAAATTTTAACCTATCTAGTAAGAAAAAACAATACAGTATTTTACAAACAAAACAGATATCAAGTACCCATAGGGACTTATTCACCAGGTAAAGAAGTTAATTTATCAGTTAAAAAAGATTGTATCGAAATAATTGATAAAGATACTAATGAGTTGATTATCACACATAAAATTGCTAAAGGAAAAGGTCAGCTAGTAACAATAGACCACCCAGATAGGCAAAAATCAAGAAAGTACAGTTGCGACGAAATGCGTGAGAAAGTTTTAAAAAGTTTAGGAGAAACTGATAAGGCAATAACGTTTGTTGATATCATTAGGGCTGAAAAATCTAGATACTTTAAAGATCAATCTAACCTAATAATTAAAACAGTGACATCTGAAAACCCGTCACTTGTACAAAAAGCTATTGATTACTGCGTTGAAAGAAAACTCTACAGCGCTGGCATGCTTAAGGATACAATCCAATACTTTAAGGAGGAAGAAAAACGACAACTTAATAAAAAGTACTTTAAGGCAGACATTTCTACCCCTTCAAAGTATCAGGATTTAAAGCCTGAAATAAGAAGTATTGAAGAGTATACTAATTCTTTGAAAGGGGACAGTCACAGTGGAGAAATTGGAGCTAATCAAAGAAAATGCTAAAAAATTAAAGCTTGACTACTTAAATACAAACGCTTCTCAAGTCGTTCAAGATGCAGATGGAAAAAGCATTTCATATCAGCAATTTTTGTTAAACATACTTCAGGAAGAAATGAAACTAAAAGAAGAAAAAGCACAGGCAAGAAGGCTAAAAAACGCTGGTTTTCCTACACTTAAAATTATAGAAGATTTTGATTTAGATTTTCAAAAGTCCATAACTCAAAGACAAGTTAACAGTTTATCGGAATTGGAATGGATAGACCGTATGTATAATTTAATTTTTTTGGGCCCTCCTGGGGTCGGTAAAACTCACTTAGCAATAGCACTAGGCTACAGGGCTGTTGAGATGGGGTACAAGGTTAGCTTTGTTACTATGAACGACCTTATGCACTGTTTAAAAACCCAAGAGATATCAAGAAAAAGTAAAGGCAAAATAAATAAGGTTTTGTCCTCTAGCTTACTAATCATCGATGAACTAGGTTACTTGCCGATATCTAGGGAAGAGTCTAACCTGTTTTTCCAACTCATAACGGCACTTCATGAACAAGCATCACTTATTATTACCTCAAATAAAGGTCTAGAAGACTGGACTGAACTATTGGGTGACCCAGCTTTAACTACAGCTGTTTTAGATAGAATCACTCATAGATGTGAGTTATTTAATATGTCAGGTAAAAGTTATAGATTAGCACACAGAGAATCATTTTTTGAAGAAAATTCTAGGTTTTAACTGGAAAAAGGATAGGGAAAATTAATTGCCAAAATTTCTCCAATTCTACTTGCCAGTTACAGAACTTTTGATAATTGGGTTAAGCTTAATTTGTGAAACATCGACGGAACATTTAATTTGGGCTAGTTTTAAGCATTTGTTGTTATGGGAAAAAATTCAAGAAGAAAAGTTTAGTTGGGAGTAATTATATGTTCTTTTATATTTTGATATTGTATTTTTTGTTGATAGCTAGTCATGAACTAGGGCATTTTTTAACTGGTTGGTATTTAGGGATTCCTCCAAATAGGATGTCAGTTCAACTTTTTAAATATCCCCCACAAGTACTACTTAAAGATAATTCTGGTGGTAAAGTTTCCGTCGATAACTTTGAAAAGTATTTTAAAATTATGGAAAAATATATATCAACAGAAAAAGCTTTTTGGTTTTATATTATAGGTGGAAATATATTTGAATTTATGACAGTTTTAGTTTTGAGTATTTTTGCGTTATCTATCGAGGCATTCCCTTTATTTCCAGTTCGCATATCTATTTTTTTAATGTTTCTTACGTCACTAGCTTACTTAGCTATAGATGTAGTATTTACATTATATGTTAAAAGACCCTATGGGGATTTTAGTGGAGCATGGATGATTAAACCATTTTTAACTTCAGTATTTTATGTTGTTTATTTTGGAAGTTATATTTTGATATATTTACTTTTAAAATAAAATTAATCACCAATTTTTTAAAGTATAGAGAACTTAGCTAATCTAGTAAAAAGATTTTAAGGTTTTAGGCTTGTAAATAAGGTAGGTAAAAGGTTTAACTTAATGTCTTTGAGGAGGGTATTGAATGTTTTTAATTGACAGAGAAAAAAATGAAGCAATATCCTTAAGTAAAAAAACATTTCAAGAACTAAATTTTAAAGAAAGAAGGCATTTACAGGAGTGGATTTGTAAAAACACAGACATACTTGGAGAAAAACTGCTTGTTATTCAAAAAGAATTTAGTGGTTTTGATGATACAAAGGAACGGTTAGATCTCTTAGCAATTGATGAAAATGGGAATTTAGTAATTATAGAAAATAAGCTGGATGATAGTGGCAGAGATGTTGTATGGCAATCTTTAAAATATGCATCTTATTGTTCAGGGCTTACAAAAAGAAATATTAAAGATATATATCAAAGATATCTTGATGAGCAGGGTGAACAAAAATATGCAGAGAAATTGCTATGTGATTTTTTTGGAGTTGAGGACTTCAATGAGGTAGAACTCAATAACGATGCTCAAAGAATTATTATGATTGCTGCTAATTTTAGAAAAGAAGTGACTTCCACGGCTATGTGGCTTTTAGATCATAATATAAAGATAAAATGTATTAAGGTTACACCTTATGAGCTAGATGGCCAGATTCTTCTTGATACCGAACAGATTATTCCGATTGTAGATGCTGAAGAATATTTAATAAAGATAGCAAACAAAAAGCAAGAGGAGTTAATTAACAAGGAGAGGAAGCAAACTAGACATACTATCAGGATTGATTTTTGGACACGTATGTTGCAAAAGATGAATGATAAATCGGATCTATTTAAAAATATAAGCCCATCAAAAGACAACTGGTTAAGTTGTGGGAGTGGATACAGTGGACTTGTTTATATGTTCGTTGTTACTGGTAATTACGCAAGAATTGAACTTTGGATTAACAGGGGATTGCAAGATGAGAACAAAATTCTTTTTGACAGTATCTATGCCCATAAAGATAAAATAGAACTATCATTCGGTGACCAACTTGATTGGCAAAGGTTAGACGAAAAAAAAGGCAGTAGAGTAGCATATTGGCTTAAAGATGTTAGCGTTTTTAATGAGGAAGACTGGGATAGAATGATTTATTTTTTGACAACGAACATGATTAAATTTGAAAAAACAATGAAAAGCATACTTCGTGATATAATGAAGAAATAATAAAAAAATTTTATTGACTTTAATAAGCTTTTATCAAATATTTGTGCTCAAGTTTGTGACCCATATCATATGGGAGTATACAGACAAAATTTTGCTGATAACAAATTCTATAGTATGTAATTGTATTATTAAGGATAGCCTTTTTACTTTGCATGGGGTTTTGCCCGCTCAGTTAGTTATAAGTGCTATCCTTTATTATATGTTCTTACTTCACGTACCTGTCAGTTAATAGTTTCTACTAAAGCCAATTACTAGATAATAAAATCTTGTTTTTTTAAAGTTGTGTACTAACACCATGGTTACTTACTGTAAATTTTACTTCAACAGCAGAGAACTCAAGCATTGTAAGGCAACTTTCTGTAAATCGCGTGTTTTAACTAAGCAAAAGACAAAATTTATAATTAAACTTTCATTTATATAAAAAGTTTTAGCAAGGTTGATAAAGTCTTTCGAACCACCTGAATTAGGGACTTTGACCTAATGTAAACATGGGAAATGTATGCTAAGATAAATACATAAAAAAGGGGTAAATTTTTAATATAAGTTTTTTATCGTTGAACCCATGGGGAATCAAAGGATTGTAACTAAGGACAACTGTAGCAACGAGGTTTAATTTCTATTATCGGTATGCAGGGTATCCTAATATAGTCACATTAAAATTTATATTTATATTATGCATTCTAAATACACCCCTTAAAGTTGAAAGGGGTGTATTAAAATTGCCCAAGAACATAAAAAAATTCGTGGTACTTTTACAACCAATGAGGAGGAAAATAATGAAAAAAGTTAATTCGCTAAATTTTAGATTAGTAGTTATTCCATTATTAGTAGTAATTTTGGGTGTAACAGCTATAGCAGGCATGTCATTTTATCTAGTTAGAGACCAGATTTTTGCCGATATGGAAAGAGAAGGGTATAGTAGGGCAGAAGATTATATACAGCGGATAGAAGATTCTATTATAAGTATTGAAACTATAGAAAGCTTATTAGAAGAAGAGATTTTAAATACTGCTACTGTAGTAAATAGAGAGTTAGATACTTTGGACAACACTAGACTAGAAGAAATTGCAGAAGATTTAGGGGTTTATGCCATAAATGTGTTTGATACAAATGGAGAGGTAGTGTTTTCAAATCTTGAGACAAACAGAGAAGGAACTCAAGCGCCCCCAGAACATGTTATCTTTGAAATGATGAACGACAATATTCCACAATATATAGAAGAAGTAAGAGCAAGCCAAGGTGAGGATAGTGATAACGCTGAACATTTTAAATTTGGGTACTTATTAAATGATAACAATGGGGTTATTCAAGTTGGCATAGAGGCTGATGTTATTAATGATTTAACTGAAAGCTCCAGTCACCAATCAATAGTTGAAGGATTAGCTTTAGATGAGGAAATTGAGTATGTGTATTTTGCAGATTTGGATATGCAAGTAACAGCTCATAGTGATAAAGAGCGAGTGGGAGTAGACATAGAGAGCGACGATGGGATAAAAAAAGCAATATTAGAGCAAGAGAGGACCGCTGAGCAAATTTTATATACAGAAGATGAAATTCCAGTATATGATGTTATTGTACCAGTTGTAATAGATGATGAAGCTATAGGGGCATTAAATATAGGATTTTCAATGGATAGGATTAATAATACTGTAGGCAGTTTTTTAATGTTGATAATGATAATAGCTGTTCTAGTAATTATTATATTGGGAGCAACTTTAATATATTTTTCTAACAACTCTGTAAAAAAATTGAAAAAGGTAAAAAACTATGTAAAACAACTTGGAAAAGGAGACCTGAAAACAGAAATAGATGCATCTTTATTGAAGGATAAAAGTGAGCTTGGCGAGATTGCTGAAGAATTAAATCGTACACAGCATAGCATAAAAAAAATAATTTCGGATATCATTGAGAGTTCTAGGTCTCTAGCGGAGTCTTCAAAAGTTTTAGATGGTACAAGTGAAAACTTTTCACATTCTTCTGAAGAAGTAACTAAATCAGTGGAGCAAATTGCTCATAGTGCATCGGAGCAAGCAGAGGAAACTCAAAAAGGGGCATCAAACATCCAAAATTTAGGTAGAATTATGGAGCAGAATAAAGAAAATATGGAGGTATTAAATGAGTCAGCTAGAAGAATTTCTGAGGTGAAAGATGATGGTATAACAACAGTAACTGCATTAGTAGAGAATGCTCAGGGTAGTGAAAAAGCAACCCAAAATGTAAGTCAACTTATAAATAAAACTAATGATAGTGCTATTACTATAACAGAAGCTATACAAAAAATTGGAGATATAGCGGGGCAAACAAACTTATTAGCTTTAAATGCAAGTATAGAAGCAGCTCGTGCGGGAGAAGCTGGAAAAGGATTTGCAGTAGTAGCTGATGAAATTAGGAAGCTGGCGGAACAATCTACCTCATTTAGTGAAGAAATTACAAATGTAATAAGTACACTTAGCGAGGAATCCCAGATGGGGGTAAGTACTGTAAAAGAATTAGAAAGAACTATGACAACTCAACTGGAAAGTGTTGAGCAAACTAATGCTAAGTTTGAAAGTATTGCAAGTGCTCTAAATGAGATGGAAGAGATAATTACTGATGTTAATGCTTCTAGCGAGGAAATAGATCAAAAAAGAAAGGCAATAGCTGATATCATTGAAAACTTATCAGCTATTTCGGAAGAGAATGCAGCTAGCTCTGAGGAAGTTTCTGCTAGCATGCAATCACAAGCAAGTTCAATTGAAGAGATTTCACAATCAAGCGAAAATCTTTCTGAGCTAGCTGCAAAAATGAAAGAAAAAGTGGAACAGTTTATAATTTAATTATATCCATTTTAAAAAAAGAGCTAATCTCTCTAAAATGAGGTTAGCTCTTTAATATCGTTAATTTAATAAACACTTTGCAACGAGTCGGGAAATCTTATACCTTAACTTGAGAATAAGGGAAACTTGTTATATTATAATATCAAGTTATGTAAAATTAATAGAAAAGTATATTTATTCGAGAAGCAGAAGGGATTTTTAATAATATATAGTAAGATTTAGGTGATTGCAAAAAGGAACAGATTTTCACCCCCTCCTATACGCTCTGTTATTAGATGGGGGATAATATTTATAAAAACGTTATTATAGTCGGAACTGTAGAATTTTGTAATTGCCTACAATAAGGCCAAGTGGAGGGAATGGTGTGAAACTAATAGATATTTTGCGAGTAAAAGGATTTAAGACTACAGGTGTAAAAATTATTCGGCATACTACTGATAGAAAAGAAATAAAAAAATTAGTAGAAGCAGATGCTTTTGAACTATATCAATCTTATCAAAAAACCAATGTTTTTAAGGACACTGAATATATCATTGCTTTTCGTGCTTTAGAGAGCACGAAGGCACTTTTACAAGGTGTTTATAAGGTACATCAAGTGCAACAAATTGCTAAGCTTCCAGAGGTGCTTGAGCCAATCATTAGTAGCGAAAACTGGGGGCCAGGACCTTATTATCACTATGAACTTGTGAAAAACAACAAATTATGTGATTTAGAAGAGAGACTAGTTATCGATTGGGGCAAATCTACAGTATCATGGTGCCAGAAAAAGCTTGATAAAGACGTGGTAGAAATTTTACCAGAGGGATTTGCAAAAGCGTTTTTAGGATATGAAAATGTTATTTTGACATTCAATGAACTAGAAAAAATTATTAACTACCCAGATGTAAATAAGCAGTGGAAAATGATGCTATCAAACGTTTATGGAGTATATTTAATACTGGATAAAACCAATGGACAGCAGTATGTTGGTTCAGCTTATGGCAAAGACGGTATTTGGGGTAGATGGAGCAATTATGTACAAACAAAGCATGGTGGAAATAAAATTCTTATTGATTTGTTGGATGTGGATTCATTAAGGTATAAAAATTTTCAAATTAGTATATTGACTGTACTCCCCAATACTTCACTACGTAGGCAAGTAGTACAACTTGAACAGATAATTAAGGCAAAACTAGGTACTAGAGTGTTTGGTTTGAATTCTAATTGATAAAAGAGTTTATTAAAGCATTTCAAGTTATTTTATATATTATATGCTGTAGTAAATGCTTAGCGGTGATACTTAGATTAGAAGCTAGAACAAAATTCCGGAGGTAGGGGGAGACGGTGTGTTTATAATAAGGGGAATAATTATATGGTTTATTTTATCAACTGTTATTAACGCTTACTTAATGACTTTACCCAAGCCATTCTATAAAAAAAGAGAGTATCCTGTAAGCTATCAAATAAAACGAAAGAATAAAATTGACATACAAAACAAGTATGAGTGTGCAGCGTTTTCAACAGCATATGTATTGCGTCATTTTGGCATAGATGCTGATGGCTTTGGTATTTATAAGAATTTCCCGTCTAAGACGGAGTTAGGGCTTGTGTACCCTAAAGGAATACGAACTTATTTGAAACAATGCGGATTTAAAACAAGTTATTATAAAGGCAATGTCGATTCATTAAAGTATCACGTTAGTAAAGGTAATCCTGTTATAGTTTTTATTAAGACCTCTAAAAATGAAAACACCTTACATTTTGTGCCGATAACAGGATATGATAAAAATTATTTCTACATAGCAGAATCCTTAAGGGAACTTATAAATTGTAGTGCTGGGAAAAATAGCTATAATCGCAAGGTTTCAATCGATGAATTTAAAAAAATATGGGATATAAAGAGTTTGCACATACCGCTTTATAGCAATACTTATATAGTAGTAGAGTAGACAACTTGAGATAAACAGCAATAAAAATTCTCTAGAAAAACTACAGCTAATAAATAAAAGTTGGCGGAGCTAGTGCTTAAATTGTTGAAATTTAGGTTTTATTGTTTAGGGAAAAAATTACTCCCAACGTTATTTTATTGACAATAAATAACTTTAGTGATAGACTATGGTTGGTTAAAAACTGAATATAAGGACTATTGGTGCAAATTTTATTTATATTTGCTTAAAAGGGAAGTTCGGTGAAATACCGACACGGTCCCGCCACTGTGATGGATAGAATCTTATGAACACCACTGTATCATAGATATGGGAAGGTTATAAGAATCGTTATTTCCTAAGTCAGGAGACCTGCCAATAGTAACAATGCTGTTAATTACTCACGAGGATGAGGAGGTGTTATTTACGTGTAGGATATTCTTTATTCTA
This sequence comes from Proteinivorax tanatarense, assembly GCF_040267685.1. Classification (GTDB taxonomy): domain Bacteria; phylum Bacillota; class Proteinivoracia; order Proteinivoracales; family Proteinivoracaceae; genus Proteinivorax; species Proteinivorax tanatarense. The sequence goes on along the minus strand of NZ_CP158367.1, from coordinate 2,493,309 downwards.
CCTACTAATAATGCCCTTTCTTTTTAGGAAGGTTTTTTTATTTATGGAGATGTGATAACTCAGCAAATGGCTGGGTTTATTTTTTGGGAGTTAAAGGTAACTTTCAGTTTGCTTTTCTTTACATTTACTAATCAAATGCTATTAATTTAGGAAGATTTGGCAGGTATTAGTACGTAGCACTTTAGCTTCAACGTATTTTGATAACTAACAATCAGCGGGGGAAGGTAACCCCATTGATATGTGGAGGTGTGGATTATGAGGAGTGATCTAAAGCGCTTTGCATTGATAAACTTAGGTGTATTGGTCATGGCGATAGGACTATATTATTTTCTTATACCAGCAGATTTAGCGGTAGGTGGTGTAACAGGATTAGCAATGGTAATTAACAATGCTTTTCCAGTTATTCCAATAGGTGTTGTTATGATAGTTTCCAATTTAATATTATTTACTCTAGCCTTTATCATAATTGGGAGAGACTTTGGTGGCTATACCATTTATGCAAGCTTTTTGTTGTCTATAATGATTTATTTATTTGAAGTTATTACGCCTATGGAAAAAGCTTTGGTAGAGGATCTAATGGTCAATCTGATATATGGAATTCTTATACAAGGAGTAGGTATGGCAATAATTTTTTATCAGAATGCATCAACTGGGGGAACGGATATTGTAGCAAAAATAATTAATAAGTATTTTCATCTTGAAATAGGCAAAGCATTACTATTGTCTGATTTCATTATTGTGTTTTTAGCTGGAATTTCCTTTGGGGCAACTTTAGGCATGTATGCTATGTTAGGAGTAATCCTTAATGCTTTTGTCATTGATAATGTTATACAGGGAATAAATAAAAAAATGAATATTTATATCATAAGTAATAAAAGTTTACAAATTAACGATTTTATTATCAATACGTTAGATCGAGGTTGTACTGTTTATTATGCTGACGGTGGTTTCTCCAAAGGTAAAAAAGAGATTATCAATACAGTTGTAAACAAAAAAGAGTATGTTAAAATAAAGAAGTTTGTAAACAATGTTGACCCAAAAGCATTTATAACAGTAGGTGTTGTTCATGAAGTTACTGGTGAAGGATTTAGTCGTACAATATAAAATAAAGATAGTACTTTTAAACTACTTGACAATACTAAGTAGTATTGATATCATAAAACCACCCTACTAAGTGATACTAAGTAGGGTGGTTTTATCGCAGGAGGGCAACCCCATCAACAGTTTAGGGGATATAAAAATGCTCTAGTGGATTGGCCTAACAATCAGCAGAGTTATTGAATTAAGCTTATTTAGTTAGGTGTCTGGTTTTGGCGTGGTTATATAAGGAAGGAAGTGAAAATAGGATTGTGAATGAGAGGCAATTGTTAAAGGGTATATTAGAAGGTTGTGTTTTAGCAATAATAGCGAGGGGAGAGACTTATGGATATGACATCATAATTAAATTAGAAGAGTACTCCTTTGCTGATATCCAGGATGGAACACTATATCCAATACTTACAAGGCTGGAGAAGAAGGGTTTAATCGATTGCAGAATAGGGAAGTCTCCACTAGGTCCTAAAAGAAAATATTATTCAATAAACGCTGAGGGAGAACAATATTTAACACAGTTTATAGATGTGTATAAATCAATTACAAAACGAGCTGATTCAATTTTGTTGCAGGTTTAATTTTTGTGTAAATTGATCTATATATGCTCACAGTTACTAATAAGTCCGGTTAATTTGACTAACAATTAGCTGGAGGGAACTCCTGATGGAAGGTTCATTTTATTTGGAAGATTGGAGGAAATGCAAATGGAAAAGATTTATGAATTTAAGAAACAACTTAGAGGTGAATACCTAGAGTCTTTTGAGAATGCAGAACTATATTATAAATTAAATAATATTGCTGAGTCTGTAACGGAAGGTTGTTTAAATGAAATTGGGGATTTACTAATAAATGCTCAGAAGACAGAAAGACCTGTAGAGAAGGTTTTAGGTAAAAATCTTGAAAGGTTTTGCAAAAATTTAAGAAATGCCTATGCACCATACTGGCATATAGAGAAAATAGTAAATGCTATTTTTCTATGTGTTTCGTTTACCCTTGGGGTGGGATTATATAACTATATTTCAAGTATGCTCTTTACCCGTGATTTGGCAGACAATCTTGGTCCTACTTTATTAACATTTTTTATTTCAAAATTAGTGGTTAATTCGATTCTATATATAGTAAGAACAGTTCATTTTAGTAAGCATAAGCTTCATAGTAAAACTGTTATACTTATTTCTAAATCCTATTATTTTCTTTTCATTCTTTTTGCTTTTATTATTGAAGATTTAATAACCGTAACCTTTTTTCAGCTAACACTTAGCCAGGTGTTAATTTTATCTGTTGTTATAATGACGGTTTATGTTGCTATGCATGTAAAAATCATTACTCCTTTTAATAAAAGTTTTTTTACAGAAATTAGTGAAGAAGTTGAAGATGGTTTATTAGAGGAATGCCGTAAAGAGTATAGCAAAATTAATGAAAAGAAAGTGAAAAAGGGAAAAGAGCCGCTTACACAATTACAAATGGTAGAGAAAATTAAAAAAGAAATAAAAATAATATCTAATCCTTTATTATTTAGCCTGTTCTTTGGAATGTTTCTTTTCTCCACCTGGCTATTATTAACTTATAAAGTACAATTAATTTCTATAATTGCAATAACCGTTTCATCAAGTATACTTTTACTTTATATCACCATATTTGCAGTTAAAAAAGATTTATATAAGTTTGTAAAGTTGCTAGAAAACAAAGAAATAAAGTTGTAATATTTGGGTACTTTTTTATTATTTGCTTAAGAAATATAAGTTAACTTGCTCTAAAAGGAGAGGAATTAATGAGAGTATTTTATAATGGGAAATTTATTTCTTGCGAGGAAGAAAATAGTATATTTAGTGTTTTGATTGAAGAAAATGGTTATATCGTCTACACAGGTAACGATATACCCTCAGAATATAATAACTTTGAGCATATTAATATGTATGGTAAATGTGTTACACCTTGCTTTGGAGATACACATTTGCATTTTACATCGGCATGTTTACTGTCACTTGATGTGAGAGATTGCAGTTCTATACCTGAAGTGATAGATCTGATGAAGAATTTTGCAAATAACAATAAAAAAGATAAAGTTGTTGGGGCATTTGGCATTTCAAAACATATAATGAAAGAAAAAAGACTACCACATAAAAATGAATTGGATATAATTAGTGAACGACCAGTTTTATTGGTTAAGTATGATGGACATGCTGGAGTTCTAAACTCCAAATTTATAGAAATTCTACCTCAAGAATTAAAAAAACATGGGGAACTTAATGAAAGTACAGGTGAATGTTCCGGTGAAGCGTTCCAAAAGCTATGTCAGTTTGCTGCAAAAATAAAGCTTATAGAACCTTCTATGATTTTAAAAAAAATCCCATCGCTGATGGATCAATTAGCCCAATTAGGAATTAACCTTATCATGCCAGTAGAAGGATTAGAAGGTGATGATAGTGGTTATGATCTTATGGTGGCTTTAGACCGCCAAACTCCAATACGGGTATTGCCTTTTTTGCAAACTATGGATATTGAAAAAGCCATTAAAAAGAAATGTAAACGGGTAGGGGGATGTTTTGTTAATCAATTGGATGGTTGTTTTGGCGCCAAAGATGCAGCTTTAAAACAACCCTATAACGATGAAAAAAATAACTATGGCTGGCTGGTATATAGTCAAGAAGAAATAGAAAACTTTGTTAAAAAAGCACACGAAAATGAAATACAGTTAGCCCTACATGCTATTGGTGATGCAGCAGTTGAGCAGGCTGTAAACGCGTTTGAAAAAGTATTGAAGGATGATCTTTCTAAAGATCATCGGCATGCAATTATTCATGGTGATTTATTTCCAAAAGAATATATACAAAAAGCTGGCCGGCTTAAATTGTATTGTGCAGTTCAAACCCCTTTTTTAACTTGGCCTGAAGAGCCGCTGGAATATTTGCTAGAAGTCATTGGGGATAGGGCTTATCAAAAACATCCTCTGCCTCTTATGCTGGAATCAGGGATTACCGTAGCTAATGGTTCTGACCACCCAAGTTCAAGGGTTAATCCCTTGATGGGGCTGTACTCCTGTTGTAACCATCCCAATGAAAAGTATAGAGTTGATATTTTAACAGCTTTAAAAATGCATACACTTCATACCGCAGAGTTGGCACATATGGAAGATACAATGGGTTCTCTCACTGTGGGAAAAGTGGCTGACTTTGTTGTCTTTGATAGGGATATTACTATAACTCACTGTGAAGATTTATTAGACGTTAACATAGATTCCGTTTATTATGGAGGAGAACTTTATAGAAAAAACAGCTTTAAGATTAGTAACATCAAACTAATCTTACACGTTTTAAAAAGTAAATTTCTATCTTGGTGATGAATAATGTTATAAATGGAAAAAGGAATTCGCATAACACGAATTCCTTTTTTATATATAAATAAGAATGCAACGATTGTTGATGTTTTATTTTTTTGTCATAACTTGTTCAAGCTGTTTTGTCACCGCTGTTAATTCTGAAAAATTTGTTGCTAGAGTATCCATTCGTTCATTTTGATGCTCAGCAGAAGCCAGCACTTGTTGTACCGCTGCATTTGATTGTTCCGTTACGTTGGCAATGGAAACAGACTCATTTACGATAACACTTGTATCTTTTTGTAGAGATTGGAGCATGTCTGTCAGTTGACTTGATTGATTTTCTACTTCTTTTGCTTGTTGTAAAATGCCAGAGAATACTTCATTTGCCCTTTCAGTAGATTGGAAACCTTCATTTACTTCAACTTGACTTTCCGCTACATAGGACGAAACCTGATTGGTTTTTTCTACCATAGATGTAATCATTTGTTCTACCTTGTCTGCTGAATTGCTGGTCATTTCAGCTAGATTCCTTACTTCATTGGCAACTACGGCAAATCCTTTTCCATGTTCTCCCGCTCTCGCAGCTTCAATGGAAGCATTTAAAGCAAGTAAATTTGTTTGATTAGAAATTTCGCCGATTTGTAGAAGAATGCTGCCGATATCTTTGCTTTGTTCTTGCAAGCCTTTCATTAAATCGTCAACATGCTCTATTGTTTTGCTTACTTGTTTGATTTTAATATTTAAGTGATTAATCTCTTCATTTCCTTCACTTGTTAAACCTGTGGTTTGCTTTGCTAAGTTGATAACTTGTTTTGAATTTTGGTTTGATGTCATAACTTTAGAATCAATTTCTTGAATTGAAGAGCTGATATCATTAACGCTGTTTGTCTGGGATGAAATTCCACTAGATACTTCTTGAAATGTTTTGGTGAGCTCGTTTGAAATTTCTTGAGACTCTGATACATTTCGATCTAGTGAGTTTCCAACATTTGTTAAAGTGTTTATTGAGTTTTTAATTTCATCGACGACTTTTTGTAAGTTTTCTTGGACTGATAGGGCGGCTCTTTCTTTTTCTTCTGTTTCTTGTTGTAGCTTTTCTCCCATTCTAGTTTGAAATGCTAAAATAGTAATAATAAGGGCAAATAGTATATTTAAAAATATAAATCCAGTGGAGCCCATACCACTGAAGACCTCAACTCTATAGTTAGTAAATAAGAAAAAACATAATCCCATTCCTAAGATTCCGCTAAAAATAATTGATTTATAATTATGATATAAAGATGTGATAGAAACAGTAAAGAAAATAAGAAGAATGGAATTTACATTTGGGGCTGTTATGGCAAAAAAATAAACTAAAACTGCCATGCCAACGGCTGAAATGTATTGAATATACATAGTTGCCCATTTTTTTAGTACTAGTACCGTTGTAATAATAGAAATACCCCCGCCGACGGCAGAAAGGATTAAAGCTTCTTGATAACTATCTGATAAGATAGAGGCTAAGACCCCTAACCCTACTGAAAACCAAAGTAACCTAACTACTAGTACATTTTTTTTATGAAGTAAATACTCTTTATCCATTAAGTTCACCGCCTATTGTGATTGAATTTTTATACTTATATTTTCCTATACTAACTATTTATTGTCAATTTATTTTTTTAGAGTAATTTTGATTTGAAAGGACCATATATGTTGTTATTACAGCACTAAGTAGCTATGGTTATGTTTTGTTGTAATATGCTTTGGGACTAAATACACTCCGTTAGATGAATATTTTAGTGATTGAAATATTAACATTTTAAACTTATTTTATATGGAAAAAGCCAAAAAAACACTTTTAAGTGTAAATACAAGAATCTAATTTTTAGTTAAAATGACTATGTTAAATAAAAATCATAATAAAGGGAGGTTTTTTCAATGAAAAATTTCAAAAAGAATATATGCTTTATCCTCATCTTTATGTTGGCTCTAACAACATTTGTAGGGTGTGATTCATCATCAGGTGAACTGGAAGATGGGCTTTATACGGGAACTGCACAAGGTCACAATGCAGAAATTGAAGTTGAGGTAACGATTGACGAAGGGGATATTGCAGGAATTGAAATAGTAAGTCATGAGGAAACACCGGTTTTATCGGATCCTGTATTCAATGATTTAAAAGATATGATGGTAGAGCATAATAGTATAAACATTGATATGGTTTCAGGAGCTACCATAACTTCAATGGGTCTACGTAATGCAGTAAAGGCAGCTATGGAAGAAGCAGGTGCTACAGAAGAGTATTTTGACCAAGGCAAGAACTTAAGCTTAGACTATGGTGCTGCTGATGAAGAAAAAGAATACGACGTTGTTGTTGTAGGTGCTGGTGGAGCAGGTATGATTGCGGCGATTGAGGCTAAATCTCAAGGAGCAGAAGTAGCTATTATTGAAAAAAATCCATTTGTTGGTGGAAACACTTTAGTTTCTGGTGGAGAGTTTAATGCACCAAATAGCTGGGTTCAAGAAATAATGGATGTTGAAGATAGTGTAGAACAGTATATCGAAGATACTTTGAGCGGTGGTGATTATAAAGCCGATGAAGACTTGGTCCGTATTATGGCGGAAAATATTACAGAAGATGGAGAATGGTTAAGGGATTTTGTTGAGGTTGAGTTTATTGAAGATTATCTTATGCATTTTGGAGGACACTCTGTACCAAGAGCTATATATCCGATTGGTGGATCAGGGATTGAGTTAATTCAAAAATTAGAAAGAAAAATCTATGAAATGGAAATACCACTTTATTTGGAAATGGAAGCAAGTGAAATCATGGTAGATGAAAATGAAAGAGTTGTTGGAATTAAAGCGCAAAACCCCGAAGGAGAGAGCGTTCATTACTATGGAGTAAATGGAGTAGTGCTGACGACAGGAGGGTTTGGTGCAAACTTAGAGATGGTGCAAGAGCATAATGATACTATCGATGAGCGGTATATGTCTACAAACCAAAAAGGAGCAACTGGTGACGGGATTATTATGGCTAAGGACATTGGCGCTGATGTAAGGGACATGGAATATGTACAAACGTATCCAACTTGCAATCCTCGTACAGGCCATTTATCTTATGTTGCAGACACTAGGTTTGATGGAGCTATTTTAGTTAATAAAGAGGGAGAACGATTTGTGGAAGAACTGGACAGAAGGGATGTAATTTCTGAGGCTATTTTAGCGCAAACAGAGTCTTATGGATATCTAATGTGGGATGAAACTATTAGACAAAATAGCAATATGGATAGCTATCTAACAGAATTTGAAAGTTTAGAAAACCAGGACTTAATTGTAAAAGCTGATACTATAGAAGAAGCTGCAGAATTCTTTGGTATTGAAGTGGAAACTTTAAAAAAGACCATTGAGAAATATAACGGATTTGCAGAGCAGGGCCAAGATGAAGACTTCCAACGTAGAGGGAGTTTAGTTGCTTTGGAAGAAGGTCCGTATTATATTCAAAAAGTTGTGCCAGCGATACACCATACCATGGGAGGATTAAAAATTAACGGAGATACTCAAGTTATCTCAACAGATGGTGAATGGATAGAAGGGCTATATGCAGCAGGGGAGTTAACTGGAGGAATTCACGGGAAAAATAGATTAGGAGGAAATGCTATTTCTGATCTGATAGTTTTTGGCAGAATTGCCGGAAGAAATGCCGCCCAATAAAAAAATAATGGTATAATGTAGTCAGCACCTGCTTTTTAGGAAGTGGGTGTTGACTTTTTTAGCAAAGTTTGTGATAAAATGAACAATTAAAAAGAGTGCAAAAAAGGTAGTGATGATGTGCTGTGGAAAAAATCTTTTAGAGGAAAAATACTACTTTACTTTGGAGTTGTAACGACGCTGTTATTTGCTATAGGTATTTTTCTGATACAATCTCAGATTGCTAATACTAACATTCCTTTAACTAAGGACCTTAATCAACAACTGGTTACAGTAAAGGCTGAAGAGTTGGGGGGATGGATTAGCAAAAGAGTTGCTGAACTGAGAATTTTGACGGAAACGGCAGAACTTTCATCGATGAATAAAAACCAATATCAACCCTTTATGCGAAGAATGGATAAGTTGCATAAAAGTGATTATGAATCCTTTGCAATCGTTGACTTAGAAGGTTGTGCTTGGGTTACAAATGATACTTACATCGACATTTCTGAGCGACCTTATTTCCAAGAAATTCAACAAACAAAAAAAAACTATGCTGTTAGTGACCCTATTCTTTCTCATTCAAATCAGGCACCGATTATCGTTATTATTCATAAAATTTTTTCTGAAGAAGGGGATTTAGTAGGATACATTAACGGCGCTATATATCTAGAAAATTTTTCAACAATTGCGGAGGATATTAGAATCTATGATGGAAAAGCTTGGTTAGTTGATTCAAAATCTAATTTATTTACAACGGAAGGTAATCCCCATGAGGAGTGGTTGAATTTACTTAATTTAAAGAGCTTAGACAATTCTGAAGTGGATTTTTTAAAGGAGGATATTGCAAAAGAAAATAAGGGGGTAAGAGAAATTAAAACTCCCGACGGTCGGAAAAGAATGGTCGTTTATGCACCAATCCCTCAAACAAATGGCTGGGCGTTAGGCATTGATTACTCAAAATCCCTAATGACAGAGGATACGGATAAACTAATTTACACTGTGTTCTTATTAGGTGCTGCTATTCTTTTGATGTTGTTTTTTACTTCGTTAATACTTTCTAAGACAATTACTGTACCTATTATTGGATTACAACGTAAAATGGAGGTTGTGGAAACAGGGAACTTAAATTTATCCTACAGTAGTAATAGAGAAGATGAAATAGGACAACTAGAAAGAAGTTTTCATCGAATGATTAAAAAAATTAAGCGATTAAACTACTTATTTGAAAAAGAGCAAAAAGAAAAAAGGGAAGCAGAGCTTAAGATTCTTCATGCTCAAGTTCAACCACACTTTCTCTATAATACTATTGATAGTATTCGTTGGTCGGTTTTGGAAAAAGAAACGCAACAATCGGTGGAACTTTTAGAAGCTCTGAGCACTTTTTATCGAATAGGACTGAGTCAAGGGGAAGAAAGGATTACTTTAGAAAAAGAATTGGACCATATCGAATCTTATCTTCAACTATTAAAGGCTAGATATGAAGAAGAACTAGACTACACAATTTGCTATGATGAAACTTTATTACAAAAGTCTGTGTTAAAATTAATTTTGCAGCCTATTGTAGAGAACTCTCTTATCCACGGGTTTAGAAAGAAAAGTAAAAATCCTTTTTTTATTAATATCAAAGCAGAGAAAAGTGAAAAAGATTTGATTATAATAGTTGAAGACTCAGGAGATGCCATATCTACAGATAAACTAAGGGAAATTCAAGAGTGTCTTAAAAGGGAGTCGAAGCCGGGTGAAGGGGTAGGTTTTGGACTTTATAGTACGAATAAAAGAATACAATTAGCTTTTGGCGTAACTTATGGTTTAAGTTTTGAACGTATAGAAGGAAAAACAGCAGTAGCTATTAAGCATCCAATTTTGCAGGAGAGTTGGGAGGCGGAAAAATAATGTGGAAAATAGCGATTGTCGATGATGAGCCTAAAATCCGGCGAGGTTTTAAAAGTTGGATTATAGAGCATAGCAAATGCTTTGAATGGGTTTTTGATGCAAAAAATGGAGAGGAATGTTTGGTAAATATTCAAAGTATGCATGTGGATCTATACTTATTGGACATACACATGGAGGGACTAAATGGACTTGAACTAGGGAAAATAATAAAAAAAAAGAATCCTAATTCTCTTATAGTTTATATTACAGGTTATGATTATTTTGAATATGCCCATGAGGCTATCAAGGTTCAAGCGTTTGACTATTTATTAAAGCCAGTCCCTCAAAGTGATTTTTTGAAATTGTTGCAAAAAGCCAATAGTACGTTAAGCGATATTTATCCTGACCGGACAGTAAAAGCAGTAAAAAGAGAAGAACAAAGATGTGGTGGATGTTCACAAATTGTGATGCAAGGTAAGGAATATATTAAAGATCATTATGGTGACCCCGACCTATCATTAGAAAAAGCAGCTAAGTTGCTGAATGTCCATAAAGATTATTTATCAAAACTAATGAAGGAGGAACTTGGATATTCCTTTATTGAATATTTAACTCAAGTAAGGGTTAATACTGCAAAGGAATTGTTAGAACAAGATCAAAGTAATGTGAGAATGTATGACATTGCAAGAAAGATAGGATATAAAAGCCAACATTACTTTAGCCGAACTTTTAAAAAGAACGTTGGTTCGACACCTTTGCAATACCGTAAAGAAAAAAGTGATTTAAAAAATTGGGAGATTTATTAATCAAAAAGCACAAGTATAAAGTACTTTTATATGTAAAAGGGTTTTGGACAAAAAAGACGAAATAGTAAAGGTGCATAATTACACAGTTTTAGCTTTGCGGTAAATTAACAAAAAATAGGTAGGTGAAGTTAATATGATTGAAACAGCTAAGGTTGCAAAAATAATTCGATTGATTACAGTAGTACCGATAATGGCACTATTTACTTTGGTTACTCTATATAGAGTTAATCCCGATATATTTTTGGGAACTTATCAATATGCTCTGTCTATAATATTTTTAACTGCGTTGCCGCTGTCGGCTTACCTATTACAGAAAATATTACCTAGATTTCGCCATAAGGGTAGGGAGGGCCAGCGTAATCTTGCTATTGTAATGGGAGTTTTGGGTTATTTATTTGGGATTATCTGGGCGGTCAGTGCTCATACAACTGAAGAATTACTATTGGTGTATTTAATTTATTTTTTTTCGGGAATTGGAATTTTGCTTTTTAACAAAGCACTTAAAATACGAGCAAGCGGGCATGCTTGTGGTGTGGCAGGACCAATTCTGATATTGACTTATTTTATCGGTACCAAAGCTTTACTTAGTTTACTTGTTCTTTTATCTGTATTTTGGGCTTCAATAAAAACTAAACGTCATACCTTATCCCAGTTAGTTTGGGGGAGCGTTATTCCAATATTTGCCCTTATAATAGCAGTGCTACAAACCGGTTAGACATATTTTGAAAAGTTAATTGCCTTGTCTATTGAAAGTAATGTTAAATATAAATAGCAATAAAAAAGGGGGCTGCTTTAAACAGGAAATTATTCCCGTTTAAAGCAGCCCCCCTTTTTATACAAGTTTTTACCAAACTTCTGTGTAAGCAGCGTTAACATAGATGTCTTCTAATCTAGTTTTGTGTTGCTGTTCCATTTTTACTAATTCTTCAAATGTTTTCCGTTGCTTATCATCATCGCTGGCTTCAGCAAATTGCTTATACATATTCATTGCTTCTTCCTCTTTTTTCATCGCCAAAGCTATAGCATCCTTAAAATTCATACTAGTAGATAAAGCTTTTTCTTCCACAGTTTCAGAAATTTGATAGTCTTTATTTTCTTTAAAGCTCATGTTCTTTAAATCGTTTTTTAAATAGTCCTCTAACAAAACTTTATGCTTAGTTTCCTCCTCTGCTAATTCTTCAAAAGTGGATTTTAAGTTTTTGTCAGTTACTTTTGAAGCAGCATCTTTGTAGAACTCGTATGCCTCAACTTCATTTTCAACAGCCATTTTTAAAATATCTTTATAATTTTCCATAAAAGCACCTCCGTAGGAATTGTTACTATTAAGTATAATTTACCTTGAACACACCTGTCAACCACTGTTTGAGATTTTTTTAACAATCTTTTTGGCAAACATTAAATAAACACAGGAGATTGCAAAATGTTCAGACTTTAATCCTGGTGCTAACATGGATATAGAAAGTGAACAAAGATTATTAGCCTTAGAGGAACAGAATGAAATTTTTACTAGTTAAGTTGAGGGATTTTATAAGTATTATTAAAACACTGTTGTATCAGATGTTGCGGCGTTTTACAACCATTGATTAAATAGCTGTAGAAGAGGTTGGTTTTCTTGATTTAACACTCCAACAGAAAATAGTTTAATATTTAGCTATTTCTTTGTTGACAATTCAGAAAATTAAACATATACTACTTATAAGGTCATATAGTTAAGTATATAACTCTTAATGTATAGTGAAGTTAAAAGGTGGTGAATTAAAATGAGCGTCTTTTTTGACGAAGATAAGCCTATTTTTAAACAGGTCAAAGAAAAAATAGAAGATCAGATTGTAAACCGTCAGCTAGGTGAGCATGAACAGGTGCCTTCAACCACTCAAATGGTTAAGTTTTATAAGGTTAATCATATCACAATATCAAAGGGTATTAACTTATTAGTGGACGAAGGGATTATCTACAAAAAAAGAGGTGTGGGTATGTTTGTGGCTAAAAATGCGCGATATAGGCTTTTAAGAAAAAGAAAAAAAACCTTTACTACAGAGTATGTTTTGCCACTGGTAGAAGAAGCTGAAAAGCTAGGCTTATCTGATAAGGAAGTAATTAATATGATTAAAAAAGTAAAGGAGTGTGAATGTGATGAATTTTGATGTGCGTTTTGAAAATGTAACACTTAAATATCAAAACACTGAAGTCCTTAAGGATATTTATCTTACAATTAATTATGGCAAAATTTATGGGTTATTAGGAAAAAATGGTGCTGGAAAGACAACTTTACTTTCATTGTTAGCATCATTTTTATCTCCTTCAACAGGTTCGGTAACGGTGGGTGATAAAAATGTTTATGAAAATGAAAAAATAATTCCTTATATATACTTTGGCAATAACTTTTATTATAAAAATGAACTAGTAGCTGACTATTTTAAATTTAATAATAGTTTTCGTCCTAATTTTGATTTAGACTATGCCAACGATTTAGCTTCTATATTTAAGCTGCCTTTAAATAAACCTATTTATGATCTGTCGATGGGAAAGATTTCGGCGCTTAATGCAACTGTAGGCCTTGCTAGTGGTTCACCTATCACGATTTTTGATGAGGCGTATATAGGTATGGACTTCTTTACTAGAGATTTATTCTATCAAGAAATATTAAAAGAACAAAAGCGTTGTCAAAGGACTTTTATTTTATCAACACATATAGTATCAGAAATGGAATATCTTTTTGACCATGTGCTTATTTTAGACAATGGCAGAATAGTTATCGATGACGACTATAACCAAGTGATTAGTATGGGGGCGAAGGTAACTGGAGGATACAAACAAGTTGATAAGTTTGTAAACGATAAGAAAAAATTAAGTGACAAGCAGCTTGGGGGCATAAAATCAGTAATGATATTAGATAATATTGAGCAACTTGAGGGTGCAAAGGGGCCATATAAAGGTCTTGAAATTAGTCCAGTATCTTTACACGAACTGTTTTCTAACTTGACAAGGGAGGATCAATCATTATGAGTAGAAAATTAAGTTTAGCTTGGTATTTATACAAAAAACAAATGATTTGGGTTTTATGGTTTATAGGCGTAATGTTTATTATTCAAGCAACAATTTTTTTCTTTAATCCTTATGACACTAGCAACAATATAAACTTTTTGGAAAATATTTTTGGTGCTGCATGTATTTTCATGCTAATTACCGGGTTACTAACATCTCAAGTCTATTTCAAGCATTTCATTAAAAATGGGATCACCAGAAAAGAATATTTTATAAGCTCTACAATTGCAGCAGTAGATTTATCTCTAAGCATAGTGTTACTTTCCACAGTTATTACTATATTCTTCAAAATAGTTAGTCAATTAACTGGCTTTACAGCTACTATTAGCAGTTTAAGTTTTTTAGAAACATCATCCTTTTGGATTGCCCATATTTTTTCTTTAAGCTTAATTATCATGTGTTACTATGTTGGTGGATGGGCAGTTGGGATTGGAATCATAAAGCTTAACAAAATAAAGCGCAATCTGTTTATTGCTTTTAACTTTTTGTTTTTATCATTTGTTAACCTATTATGGAAAAGTAGGCTGGAATTCACAGTAATTAACTTCAACATAAATTTTCCAAACCTAACTTTGCTTGGATCAATCTTTGCAACTATGTTTCTTATTAGTGTAGTTTTATATTGGATGCGGAAGTTAATAAAGTAAGTATATGTTATGCAATGTTAAAAAGGTGAGGGGTGGATTGAATTGAAGAAACTGATAAGTAGATTGCCTAACTTAAAAGGGTATTATTTTTTAGCGGGTATGTGTTTAATTGGAGAATTGATTTTTACGTTAGCAATGGCCCAATCTTTAAAAGTCTTAATAGACAGCTCTTTAATGCAAGCTCAAGATTCTTTTTATCTATACCTTGGAATTTTAGTTTTAACTGCAGTATTTTTGGCATTGTGTATAAGCGGCCAAACCCTGTCCGTTGGCAAAATAAGTGAAGCTATAACTTACACCCTGAGAAAAGAGGGGACGCAAAAATTGCTAGCCCTTCCACAATATAAGCTAGATAAAATGCACTCTGGAGATAGCATGTCAAAGCTTACAAATGATCTTCAAATGGTTAGTCAGTTTCTCAATCATGATGCTTATTTGCTAGTATCTAGGCCGCTATTGGCGCTAGTCTCCTTTGTTTATCTTCTTTATTTAAACTGGCAGCTTACAATAATCAGTATAGCGGTGCTACCTCTATTATTCAGTACAACTTTCTTTTTAGGTAAGCCTATTTCTAAGTTTAGTAAAGAGCAGCAAGATGAACTATCTAATATGAACAATACCACTCAAGATATTTTAGGTGGAATATCTATAGTTAAAGCATTTAACCTAGAAGATCTTATGAGAGATAAGTTTAGTAAACAAGTAGAAACCTCTATGAATAGAGGAATAGAATTAGCGAAAAAAAGGGCTGTTTTAGAAAGTTTTACTGTGGGTATATCATTTTTGCCCTTTGTTGTAACTTTTGGTTTAGGAGGTTATTTAACAGTTAGAGGTTCCTTAACTCCTGGAGAGTTGTTGGCATTTATCAATCTATTAAACAACCTGACTTTTCCCCTTGCCCAACTTCCGAGTCATTATGGTAGCTACAAAGCATCCATGCAGGGTCTTAAAAGAATTTATGATTTGTTAAATGAAGAAGATGAAAGAAAGAATGGCGAATCATTTGATGTTAAAGATGCATCGACATTAGTTGAAGTGAAAAACTTAACTTTTGGTTATGATGATAACTCTGTCTTAAAAAACTTAAGTTTTAAAGTAAAAAAAGGTGAAACTGTGGCTTTAGTAGGTTCTAGTGGCAGCGGGAAGTCTACAATATTTAAGCTCTTAACTGGCTTTTACACAAACTATCAAGGAAAAATTGATATGTTTGAAAAAGATATTGAAAGCTGGAATTTGGATAAGTTAAGGTCTAATATATCTACTGTTAGCCAAGAAACTTTTCTTTTTCCCACTACAATACGAGAAAACTTAACCATGGTTTGTGAAAATTGTACTGAAACGCAGTTAATAAAAGCTGCTACTATAGCAAATGCCCATGAGTTCATTAAAAAGCAACCGAACGGATATGATACTGTGGTAGAAGAAAAGGGGGATAATTACTCAGGTGGACAAAAGCAAAGGTTAGCTATAGCTAGAGCTCTTTTAAAGGAGCCAGATCTTCTACTTTTAGATGAAGCTACTTCTTCTTTAGACACAGAATCAGAAGCGCTAGTGCAAAAGGCATTGGACAATGTGTTGATAGGAAGCACGAGCATAGTAATTGCTCATAGACTCTCCACAATAATCAACGCTGATAGAATATTGGTGCTAGACAAAGGCAATATAGTTGAAGAAGGAAACCATAAAGAACTTCTGAATAAGAAAGGGGTTTACCATAATCTGTATCACAAGCAGTTTGATAGTAGAAAAGGAGGGGTGGCTTAGTGCAGGGAATTAAAAATTTATATAGTTTGTTAAAGGGAAATAGATTAAGGTATTCTATTGGGCTTGTTTGTATATCTATGTTGAATTTAAATCAAATTTTTATAGCAACTATATATTTAGTCATTTTTGATGGTATTATAGCACAGGACATAAGTTTAGTTTTAAACGCAGTTTACGGATTAATAGCCTTGACTTTTTTTCTTACAATACTTGTTTTGATAGGACATATTTTAATCAGAGTTTCCTCTATAAAAGCTATTAGTTTTTTAAGAGCTAAAGCATTTAATAAAATGCTTAAAATATCTATTCAAAATCATAGCCAAGGTCATAGTGGCGACTTTATATCTAGAGTGACAAATGACATTCAAGTTTTGGAAAAATCTTTAACAGAATATCTTCTTAATATAACTGGTACATTTTTAGTCGGAATAGCGTGTATAACATATATGTTCATATTAAACTGGAAACTTGCCTTAGGTCTTTTAACCTGGAACCTTATAACACTTGGTATTAGCAGTTTATTTATTAACCCTATGAAAGAAAGTAGTGATAAAGTACAAAAAAAGTTATCTTCTACAACTACAGCTATCTCTGATATAATTACTGGAGCTTCAGTTATAAAACTATATAACTTGAAAAATAAAATGGCTAGAAGGTATGAGCAAAAGAACAAATCTGTTTATAAAGCTGTATCAAAAAGAGTTGAAATTAGTGCTGTTATGCGTGGGTTAAATAGTTTTTTAAGGACCTTTTCTGCTATCGGTTTTATAGCTATAGCCAGTATTTTTATAATGAAGGAAAAGGGAGACTTTACTTTTGGTCAAGTGTTAGCTATTAACCAGCTACAACATGGTGTTAGGATATTTTTTCAAAGCTTAGGAGAGTTTTTAAATCAAGTTCAAGAATCTTTTGCCGGACTTGACAGGGTAAATGAATTGTTAGAAATGGAGGAAGAACCTACCCATTTCAAAAAGATGCCGGCCTTAAATAATAATAATGCTATAGCAGTAGAAAATGTTAGTTTTTCATATAACTGCACAGATACTGTTTTAAATAATATCTCCTTTGAAGTAAGAGAGGGTGGAACTGTAGCTATAGTAGGACCTAGTGGTGGAGGGAAAAGCACTATATTTAAGCTGTTACTCGGATTATACCAACCACAAGATGGAAGCATATCTTATTTTGGCGAAATGGGCCATGACTACTCAATCGACAGCCTTCGCAGCTTGATGGCATATGTACCTCAAGATCCATATCTTTTTAACGGTACTGTCAAAGAGAACATATCATATGGCAAAAAAGATGCATCAGATTGCGAAATTTTTGCAGCGGCAAAAGCAGCAAACGCCCATGACTTTATTTCAAGCCTTGAAAATGGCTATGATACAATGGTGGGTGAAAGGGGGATATTTTTGTCTGGTGGTCAAAAACAAAGGATAGCAATAGCTAGAGCTATAGTCAAAGATGCTCCAATATTGCTACTTGATGAAGCTACCTCCTCTTTAGATAATGAATCAGAAAAATTAGTTCAAAATGCTTTTAGCAACCTTATGCAAAATAAAACAACTGTAATTATAGCTCACAGGTTATCTACAATCAAAAATTCAGACAGTATTTTAGTGGTGGAGCATGGGCAAATAATAGAAAGAGGTAACCATGACGAACTGCTAACAAGAGCTGGAGTTTATACTGGACTTTATAGCAAATTATCTGGTTGAAAACTCCAATTTATAATTACAGTTAACATAAAAAATGTAAGTTGATCAAAGGAATCCTAGTGATTAATCAGTAGCCAATAAAAAGTCTCGCTGATTAAGTTTAAACTTTAAAGAAAGGTACGTATTAGCTAAAATCTTTTGATAGGGTTTTAGCTATTTTTGTTGGATATCATAGAAAAAAGGATATAAAAAATTCGATCAATAAAGAGGAGATTTCTTGGCAAATGTAGTATAAGAACACTAGCAAAAATTAAAGCAATTTAAGGCTATTCGCCTTAAGCTCAGAACAACACTCCCATTAGGTGCTAAAAAAACGTTGTCATATCAGGCGTTGTGAGTTTTTTTAATTCTATAAATGGAGGGGCTCAAATGTTGCAATCAGTATATCATTGCTCAGAAATTAGTGGGCTAAAATTGATTAAGCCAAATAAAAGCACCCATGGTGCTGAATATGTTTATGCAACTAAAGAGATTGGCATTAGTGCATTATTTTTGAGTGGTGTAGGTGGTGACTTTACTTGCGCAATTGGTCGTGATAGACAAACAGGGATGATTTATGTGTGTGAAAGATTTGAAGGAGCTTTTGAGTATAGATATTCTGGGAAATCAGGTTCAATCTATGTTCTGCCAGGAGAAAAGTTTAAAGAAAATAAAACTAGATGGATAGAAGAAGTTGTAGCAGATGAAGCAATAGAGCCTAATGAAGAAATTTTTGTTAGTGACTCCAAAGATTTTCTGTTAGACTTGGATGAGAAGTCGCAAATAAAAATTGTGGGGTATCCAGAAAAAATTGATGGGATTCCAGAGGATGATTCAGATTTGGTGGAGAGCGTAATTTACTGGACAAAGAAGTTTGGCAAAGAACAATTAGATAATGTGAGAAAATATCACCCTCATTTACTAACTAGGGTTTTAAAAGAAGTTGAAAAGTAAAGCGATTTACTTTGGCTAAATTTATGTTTGACAAAGGTGAATTTTTGCGTTAACATTTTAACAAAATTGTAAAAAAAATAACCAAAACTATCAAGAGTTAGGGTAGAGAGTTAGCTCAATGACCCTACACCAACCTGTGACAAAGCAAGGTGGTACAGCTAACAACGATAAGGAGGTGAAATATTTAATTATAACCCTTCTTAACTATTGTTAGGAAGGATTTTTACATTTAAAGTAAAAAATGAGAGGATGATGATTAATGAAAGGTATTAAAAAAGTAACACTAGAAGAAGCAGTAAGGGGATTGAATCAAGATGAGTTAAAGCAGTTTAAAAAAGAACGATATAAAAAATTCATAAAGCCGCTAACGGATATGAATATTAAAGACATAGAAGATCCTAGGTGTAAGAAACAATAAATATAAGTCCAAGCGATTTAGACCTATTATTTGATTATTGCTCAATAATATTTACGGAGAGATCATTATGAATACAAAGAACAGGCTAGCAAAATCTCTTGAAAAGCTACTACAAAAAAAGAATCTTGATGATATACGGGTCAGTGAGATAGTGGCTGATTCGTCACTTTCAAGAAAAACTTTTTACCGTCATTTTAAAGACAAATACGCTCTAGCAAGTTGGTATTTTATTCAAATTTATAGCAAAAGCTTTGACCGTATTACTGAAGATTTATCTTGGGAAGAGGCATTGTTACGCTATCTTGACATTTATCAGGGGAAAAGCATTATACTACAAAATGCATATAAAAGCAGAGATATTAATGGCCTTCGCAATTATGACATAGCTGTCACTAAAAAAACATATCAAAAGTATTTGAAAAGTAAAGGTGCCGATATTAATGATGATACAATGAAATTTGCTATCGAAATAGCTTGTCGTGGTGGGACAGATATGATCAGTCAATGGCTAGTTAACGGTATGAAAATAGATAAAGAACAACTAGTTCAGTTAATAAAACAAACTTTACCAAATGATATTTTAAGATATATTGATTAAGGAGAAAAGCAAGTAAAGTCACACATGTAGCATTTTGTGACTTTACTTGCTTTGTTTTTCAGGCTAAAATTTAAAGCATCCTAATTACAAAAAAGCTAGGAATAGTTGGGGTTATTAACAATAGTATGGTGTGGTATTTCACTTTACTATTAAAGTAAATAGAGAGACTGGCAACTAAGTAAACTTATTACCCTAGTATATTTTAGGAGGGTATAAATTAACTTTGAAAGGAGTACTGTTATGGAAATTTTCGATGAACTAATGGAGCGTGGTTTAATAGCTCAAGTCACAGATCAAGAAAAAGTTAAAGAGCTTATTAATAAAGGTGATGCGATTTTTTATATTGGGTTTGATCCAACAGCAGACTCGTTGCATGTGGGCCATTTTATGGCATTATGCCTTATGAAACGTTTACAAATGGCGGGAAATAAGCCGGTTGCTCTTGTAGGTGGAGGCACAGGATATATTGGTGATCCGTCGGGACGGACAGACTTGCGTTCTGTAATGACATCTGAAACAATTCAACATAACTGCGATTGTTTCAAAAAGCAGATGGAGAAGTTTATTGATTTTGGTCAAGACAAGGCTATAATGGTTAATAATGCTCATTGGCTTTTAAATATTAGCTACGTTGAAATGCTCCGTGAAGTAGGGGCTAACTTCTCGGTAAACAACATGTTAAGGGCGGAGTGTTATAAGCAAAGATTGGAAAAGGGACTGTCGTTTTTAGAGCTAAATTATATGATTATGCAATCTTATGACTTTTATTATCTATTCAAAAATTATCGGTGTAATATGCAGATTGGTGGAAATGATCAGTGGTCAAATATGTTAGGTGGTAGAGAGTTAATCCGCCGTAAGCTAGGCAAAGACACGTGTGCTATGACCATCACACTACTAACAAACTCTGAAGGTAACAAGATGGGCAAAACTGCTAAGGGGGCTGTCTGGCTTGATCCTAACAAAACCTCTCCTTTTAAATTTTTCCAGTATTGGAGAAATATTGCTGATACTGATGTAATTAAGTGCTTACGAATGCTTACTTTTTTACCTCTTGATGAAATCAAATCAATGGAAAAATGGACAGGGAAAAATTTAAATAAGGCCAAGGAGGTATTAGCCTATGAACTTACTAGCATGATTCACGGACGACAAGAGGCCTATAATGCTAAAAATGCTTCTCATGCTCTATTTTCAGCTGGAAAGGATGATTCGCTGATACCTACCACAGAAATTATGGATGATAGTTTAGATGGAGATGTAATAGGTATCATTGATTTAATTGTTCAATGTGGCATAACATCTTCTAAAAGTGAAGCTAGACGATTAATATATCAAGGAGGATTATTTATTAATGATGCTAAAGTTAACTCTATTAAATGTACTATTACTTTGGAACAATTAAAAACTGGTGTAAAGATACGAAAAGGCAAAAAAACTTATCATAAGGCTTATTATGAGACCAACTACTCTTAATGAATAAAGGTGAGAGTATGGCAGATTACTGGATTTAAGGCTCTATTATAACAACTGAAATGGAAAAAACATTGATTGAAGGCCCACCTTGTTAAACATATAATAAATGGTATAATAAAATTAACAGGGTATAAAAAACGTGAAGTGCTAAAAAAGTGTCGCCAAAAGTATTGGTACAAATAAAGTTCTGTCAGCACATTGGCAGAACTTACTTAATATTAAACCTGTTAACTCCGGAAATTTATCCGGAGTCGTTTTATTGCACGCACTTATACTAAAATAACGGTAAAATAAAAAGCATTAGGAGAGATTGATTTGGCTGAATTATTAAATGAACCACTGATACTATTATTTTTAATTATGGTTATTGGGTCACTAGTTGGGCAGTTATCCATAAAAGGTGTGGGTCTTGGCTCAAGTGGAGTTTTATTTGTGGGAATGGTGTTTGGACACTTAGGGTATGAAGTATCTACAATTATCCAGAATTTAGGTTTAAGTTTATTTATTGTAACGGTAGGCTTGCAGGCAGGTCCTCGCTTCTTTCGAATGCTTCGCACCTCTGGAGTAGTTTTTGGTGTTGTTAGTATATCCATTATAGTTGTTGCTGGTATAACAACCTTTGTCGTATCAACAGTTATGGAATTGCCCGCCGCCCTAAGCATAGGAATAATGACGGGTGCTTTAACCAGTACTCCAGGTTTAGCGGCGGCCCTTGAAGCAACTGGGGATCCAATTGCCTCTGTTGGATATGGTATTGCTTACCCCTTTGGAGTATTAGCGGTTGTTCTGTTTGTTCAACTGCTTCCAAAAATTTTAAAGATTGATTTGATGCAGGATTTAACTGGTAAAGCGAATCCTATTAAACGGAGCTTAACCCCAGAAGTTATGACTATCGAAGTAACTAAAGATTATCTCCACAAAAAGACATTAAAAGAACTTCGCCTTGCTGAGGGAACCTCTGTGGTTTTGAGCCGTGTTATTCGTGGTAATAGAACAATAGTTGGTTTAAGTGATACTGTTATCCTAAAGGGTGATCGCTTAGTAGCAGTGGGAAATCAAAAGGATCTTGAACAGTTATGTAATGAAATTGGTGAAAAAGTCACTACTAACTTTGCCAATCATGACAATGTTAAAGTGCGTCGAATTACTGTAGAATCAGAAGAAGTGGTGGGGAAAAGTTTACGGGAGCTTGCTCTTCGGCGCAAGTATGGAGTTACCGTTACTAGAATAGAACGCAGTGGTTTTGAATTTAATCAGAATGCTGGTTGGCGATTAGAACAGGGAGACATTCTTACAGTTGTCAGTTGTGAAGATCGGCTTAACGAAGCAGAGCAGCTTTTTAGTAGGAGGCACCTGGAAGTAACTAACATTCACCTCTTTTCTTTTAGTTTAATTTTATTTGTAGGTCTTTTAGTAGGCATGACCCCTATATATCTTCCAGGCCTTGGAGCAATTACTTTAGGAATTGCTGGAGGGCCACTGTTTGTGGCTCTTGTTATAGGACACTTTGGTAAGATCGGGCCAATTAGAGCAAGGTTTTTTCAACCTTCTAATCAAGTTATTGGTGATATAGGGCTTGCAATGTTTCTTGCTGGTGCAGGAACTACAGCGGGAGCAGGGGTTGTAGACATTATTCAGCAAGAGGGAGTACGACTACTGTTTGCTGGAGCTGTTATTACTGTGGTTCCTCTTGTGTTTGGTTTTCTTCTTGGGAAAAAAATCTACGGTCTCAGCATGATTCACTCACTTGGTGCAATGTGTGGTGGTATGACAAGTACCCCTGGATTAGGGGCGTTAAATAGTTTGGTGGAGTCAGAAGATCCCGCCATCGCCTACGCTGCTGCATACCCATTTGCCCTTATTTTTGTGGCTATAATGGCCCAGGTATTGGTTTTACTTTTGTAAGCAAGCAATGAAATGGATTTTTTAAGACATACTATAAACAAAACAAATAAAAAACAGTTAATTTCTTGTAATAGTTATTTAAGTTAGAGAGGGTTATATAATGAGTGCAGATAAAAATAAAGATAAACAATTACTTTTAGAATCAGTATATGCAGGCGTATTCTTTTCGGTAATGGGAGTAGTTTTAGGCCTGTTAGCAAAATCACAAATGATTATTTTTGATGGATTATATTCTTCGCTAAGCATTGGATTATCAACATTATCTTTATATGCAGCAAGATTTGCTTCAAAAAATGATTGGAGAAAGTATCCTTTTGGAAAAGCTATTGTGGAGCCATTGGTTATTATGGTTAAGTATGTTGTAATTGCTATTATGGTTTCTTTGTCTTTTATATTTGCTTTATATGCAGTTTTTACAGGGGGAAGAGATATTAACGTTGATTTAGGGACTCTATACTCTCTGATAAGCACAATTATATGTTTTGCTATTTATAAAAGATTAGAAAAGCAATCAAAAAGATCTGATTCCACCTTAATTGAAGCAGAATCAAATCAATGGCTTATGGATACTTATGCAAGTGCCGGTGTTTTAGCTGCCTTTGTCCTTGCGTTTGGAATGAGTAAAGTAGCTAAACTTGATTTTCTTATTCCATATGTGGATCCAATAATAGTGATATTGGTTTGTTTATACTTTATAAAGATTCCAATAGAGGAAATAAAAAAGTCTTTTAAAGAAATACTAGCTAGTGCACCAGAAGGTGAACTAAGTAGACAGTTAGATGAAATGGTTTTGAGCATAGAAGAAAGATATAATTTAGATGAATCATTTTTAAGGGTTTCTAAAGGCAGAAAAATGCTTTGGATAGAAATAGACTTTATTGTTAATGATCAATCAAAAGTAAAAACAATTGAAGACCAAGATAAAATTCGAGAAGAAATTTTTCAATTTGTTGACCCTTTAGCACCTGATAAATGGATTACCATTGCTTTTACTAAAGAACGGAAATGGGCACTTTAGGAAATTTTATCGCACCTTAACTGGATGTAATAGTACCATTGATTAACGTTCAATTTTAAAATTAAACAAATAGTATGGTTGTCTTAGATTAATTCTGGGGCAACCCATTTTTATGCCTTTTTTAGTTTTGGTAATTATTCAAAGGTGAATTTACAAAAGATTTTTTACATATTTAAAACTTTTTTAGGTGAATTTAAGTTAATATAGATGTAGAGTGTTTGGTAGATGAAAGGAGGCTATCACTATACAGGACTATCTATTAATTAGGAAAATAAAAGCAGGAGATAAACAAGCTTTTGAAACTTTAGTACAAAAACACTACCAAAATATATTTAGCTATTGTATTAGAAGGACAGGTAATAAGGTAGTGGCTACAGACTTAACGCAGGATATTTTTCTAAAGCTAATTAAGGCTATTTATAGCTATAAGTTTACAGGTAAATTTAAAAACTTTTTATTTACAATAGCAGTTAATACTTGTAATGATTATTACAAAAAAAATAAGTATAGTTATGAAGATATTGATGCTCTACAGAAAGCTGATGATAGCCCTCAGCCTATAGAACAAGTTATCCACAATGAGCAGGCCATAAACATAAAAGGTAAAATTGACACCCTTCCTGACACTCAAAAAGATGTTATTATTCTTTATTATTATCACGATATGAAGATAAAAGATATTTCAAATATAACTGGGGTAAAATTGTCAACTGTAAAATCTCGCTTAAAACAAGGAAAGAAGAAATTAAAAAAATTACTTAGTGAGGAGGATTACCTTGAAGAATAAAGATTTTAAAGAATTGCTTCAACAGTATCGCGTTCCTCAAGGAAAAAGAAAAGATATCTTAAGGACTATACAACTAGGACAAAAAGATATGAAAAAAATAGTGCCAACAAAAACTCCAATTAATGTTTTAGTTAAAGAACAACTAGGATATATCTCTCCCTATCTTTGGTTAACCCAGATAACTTTTATTATTATGCTGACATTATCTACAATCAATGTAACTGAACCCAATGTTGATCTTCAAAGAATGTTATTTACGTTAACACCTATGCTTGCTTTTTTTGCAGGTCCAGAGTTAATTAAGGGAGCGATTTACGGCATGGGGGAACTTGAAGAGGTTTGCAAAAATAACATGGCAAAGCTTATAGCGGCCCGTCTTTTTATTATAGGCAGTGTTAACCTACTTGTTCTATCTTTAATGGTTACCTATCTGTCGGTTCAATACAGTATTCCTTTTACCCAATTGATTATTTACGGCTTAGTACCCTTTAATATTATTACAGGTATACATTTGCTAATTTTTCACTTGCTAAAAATCCGTTCATCGGTCATATATCTGAGTATTTCCCTCTGTTTGATAGTTTTGATGAAACTGATTACAGAGCTAAGTTTTTTTCTTGTGGTAACTGAGGCTATGTGGATTATTTTATTTGTTTTATCTTCAGCGTTTATGCTAGGAGAACTCTTTTATTGCCTCAAATTATTAAAGAAAAAGGAGGTACAACTTCAATGGAATTAAAGATAAAAAAACTTACAAAACAGTATGGAGATAAAATAGCAGTGGATGGTTTTTCCACCACATTTGGTGAAGGGGTAAATGGATTATTGGGCGCTAATGGATCTGGGAAAACCACTTTAATGAGGATGATGTGTGACATCTTGCGCCCAACATCAGGAGAAGTCTTACTTGATGGAATAAGCATCTCAACTTTGGATGAGGCTTACCGTGAACTATTAGGATATTTACCCCAAAACTTTGGATATTACCCTGATTTTACCGGTTGGGATTTTATGATTTACTTATCTTCATTAAAGGGGTTGCCTAAGTTGACTGCGGTGGAAAGGTGTAAATATTTATTAAACACTGTGGGACTTTATGATGTTAGAAAACAAAAAATAAAAACCTACTCTGGAGGCATGCGTCAAAGGCTTGGAATAGCTCAATCTTTAATTAATGACCCCAAAATATTAATTCTAGATGAGCCTACCGTAGGGCTTGATCCTAAGGAAAGAACTAAGTTTCGCAACATAATTAGTGATAATTCTTTAGGAAAGATTGTTCTGCTATCCACCCATATTGTTTCTGACGTTGAATACATTGCGGACAAAATTTTTATTGTGAAACATGGAAAGCTGTTTCAGGAGGCAAAGGCAGATAGCATTTGTAGTTCCATTGATAACTTTGTGTGGAACTTGAAAGTATCGCCTAAAGATGTAGAAAGTTATAACAGCAAATATATTGTTAGCAACCTTAAACATAGCGGTGATACGGTGGAGCTTAGAATTGTGTCAGAAGAATGTCCAGAAAAAACAGCTGTTAATGTATCGCCAAGCCTTGAAGATTTATATCTATTTCATTTCAGGGGAGAAGCGTAGATGTTAACTATGATTAAGTTTGAGGTCAAGAAACTCCTTAACAGGCCTATAGTGCTAGTATTACTTTTGCTAATTCTCAGTGTTAACTACGTAGCTATATTTATAAATTCTGAAGGTGGTTTAGTCCAACAACAAGATCTCGAAATGACAAGGAGGGAACAAGGAAAATACGCAGGAGATATAAATGAAGAATGGACTAACTACATTCAAAGTACTTTATACTCTGTGAGGGAGAACCCTAGCAACTTACTTTCCAAGAAAGAAAAAGAACAGGTGCGGAATGAGTACTTAGAAAGGGGTTACTCAAGGCAGTATGTTGATAACTTGGAGAACACCGCATTTTTAAAGCCGGAGATTTTGAATAGTCATCAGTACATCGCCCTACTAGACGCAGAGTATGCTTCTGGGTTTTATGATAATGCACAGTTTTTTTCAGATATGCAAGGAAAACATTATCGTTTAGCTTACACAGGAAATAAAGGTGAAAGTCTAGCTGCTAAAGCGGAAGAAATGTACGGTAACTTAGCTAACGACTATACAGCCTATTATGATTATAACTTAGGATGGCAAAAATTGATTAATATGCAAAATTTAATGCCATATACTATAGGGTTATTTTTAATTGTTGCACTGTCTCCCATATTTTCCGGGGAATATTACCAAAAAACTGATAGTATTTTATTGACTACAAAATATGGGAAAAGCAAGCTGATTTATGGAAAAATTTTAGCTGCTTTTTTAGTAGGGTTAGGATGTTGGTTGCTCATTAACTTTTTAAATCTACTGTTGATATCATTGATATTTACTTTACAAGGCGGGCAAAGTTTTGTGCAGGACTGGGTGTTTAATTTCAGCCCCTTCGCCTTTACACAAAGAACCCATTTTCTAGCAGTAAGCTTTATAAGCTTAACGGGTGTAATGCTTTTTATCAGTGTGCCTACTTTTATATCAGTAAAAAGTAAAAGTCCATTTGTGACTCTAACCATAAGTAGTATAGTACTATTACTATCCAACATTATATCTTCTTTTGAGATTGACGGATTAATTGGTGGCATTATAAGGGAAGGCTTATTCTTTTTACCAGCTTGGATATTAGTTGGCTCAGGTCATTTGCAAAATTTTAATGCTTATTATATTGCAGGAAATGTGGTTTTAATGCAACTGGTAGTGCCATTTGTAGCTATATTAGTATCTATTTATCTTATATTTAACGTATATAACACTTTTTTAAAACGTGAAGTGGAAAATTGACGGAGGGGATGTTTTGAAAAAACTAATAGGGTATGAAATGAAAAAAGTGCTAAAAAGACCTATGGTTATAGGAGTGCTGGCTTTAGTAATAATATATAATTTTTTAATGATTTTTTACGGAACATTTCCAGGTGAACCAACTTATGGTTTGAAATACAGCAAACAAGAGGTTGAACGAATTAAAGAGGATAGAACAGAATTTGCAGGGTATATTGATGATGATTGGATACAAAACATCAAATATCAAAAAGAATCAATACTGTACGATCCAGCAAACCAAATAAGTGATAAAGAGAAGGAAGCTAAGATAGATGAATTAGTTGATAGGGGTTTTTCCAGGGAAGAAGCTGAATCAAATATTTTTTTCTTTGTGAAAGAAGAGGTTTTAGAGAGTCGAGAACTCCAGCGCTTAGAGGAACCAGAAGTATCAGGTAATTTTTATCACAGGGCTGATAAAAAAGGAAATGAGACAGCAGAATATTATCGGGAGACTTATCAAGGACAAAAAGGAGAGGCTCTGGCTTTAAAAGCAGAGGAGATGTATGGCTATTTAAGCAATAAACATGTGGTTTATTATGATTATAGCTGGGGATGGTCAAGACTTCATGCTATGCAGACGGTGTTGCCCTATACCATTGGCGTTTTCCTGGTAGTAGCTTTGTCTCCAATTTTCTCACAAGAATATTGGAAAAAGACCGATTCTTTGATTTTGACTACAAAATATGGGAAGAATAGGATAATTGCTGCAAAAATTATCATATCTTTTGTAATAGCTGTTTCAGCCTGGGTGTTTATTCAATTGATAAATTTTATTATGATTGCGGTCTTATTTGGATTAGAAGGTTCAAAATCTTTTCTTCAAAACTGGGTCCAAAATCCAAGCCCTTATCCATTTACTTACTTAAGTAGTTACTTTTTTGTGCTGGCTATGAGTTTTTTAGGTTTGATATTTTTTGTGTCAACAATACTACTTATTTCAGCAAAAATAAAAAAAACATTTACTTCTTTAGTTGTATCTGGCATTGTGCTATTACTTCCTATAACTTTTAACTGGTTACTTGTTGATGGAATAGAAAGTGCCGATGGTATAGTAAGTATGGTACTCTTGTTTTCACCTTCAAATGTTTTAATTGGTGTGCATCATTTTAAAAACTTTGAGGCTTTTTATCTCTTTGGGAATGTGGTTATGCTGCCAATAGTTATAGTTGTTTTCTCTGTTATTTCTTCGATACTTATGCTTATTTATGGATATTATAGTTTCAAAAGATATCAAGTGGAGAACTAAAGTTGTGATAGATGTAAACTTAGTTAACAGAAAAAACATGATTTACAAATATTACAAGTATTTCAAAAAATACTTAAAGAGAATATTCAGAAATGTTATTATTTTAAATATAAACCGGTTTATAAATTTATTTAGGAGGGGAATGGTTATATAAAAAGATTTTTAGTATGACCTTTTTTGCCCTGTTGCTAATTTCAACAGTTGCATCTGCAGCACCTATAGTTGGGGACCATTGGGCACTGTTGATTTAGCATGGAATGATGACTGGAGAAATATACGGAGCATCACTTCCTACAAGTAATCAAATAACTCTGAATTCGATGTTTTAGCAACTTCAAAAGAAATGTGTACTAATCCCGAAGTTGGCTTGGCTAACTCAGATGGAATACGGGGAAGTGATTCGGTGGCAGTAAATACTACAAGTTCAGCAATAACAGGTTTTAATAATACTGGTACACCTGGGTTATAGATATCATGCACAAATTAAACCTGTATAGAACTAAACTAGAACTATTAGGTTCCAAATTAACGCTAGATAATTTGATTCATATTCAAGGTATCTAGCCTTGAATAAATTTTAAGAAAGGAGTGGATTTTTTGTTGAAAAACGAATATTTACGGTTTTTAAAGTCAAAGTTTAACTTTGTGCTAATCTTTTTCATGTCAATTTTAGTTGCTTTAAGCTACTATTCTACTTATTTAGATAAACAAGAATGGATAAAAGTGTTAAATTCAGGGGCGGAGGATGTTAACTTAGCTGCTGTTGAGAAAATGGTTAATGGCTATACTGGTGTGGCATATTTTGATAGATTTATTTTTGGGGATTTTTATATTGTGTTTATTCTTGTAGCTTTAATAGGTTTTGGCATTCATCTTTGCTCAACAACTTTTAGCAACCTCCAATCTGGATATGGGTCGTTGCTTGTCTCAAGGTTAGGTTATGAGAGGTATATAAAAAATTTAGTTATAGCTCAAGTTTTATACATATTTACCTTTATTTTGTTGTTTCATACAGTTCTTTTGTTAGGCTCTATTGCTATTGGAGGAACTGGCTTTGCTCAGGATATAACGACATTTACAAGACTAGGTGATATAAATGGAATAAATTATATTTTTGCTTTGACTGCGCAAATAATAATGGGGCCAATTTTTGTTTCCTTAGTGGTGTCGCTGGTTTCTCTTAGCACTCCTTATCTTAAGAATAAATACCTAATACAGATATCTCCATTCTTTGTCTATTTTATTTTCTTGTTTATAAGTTCTACTATAGGAAACATTTCTCCCACTTTTGGTACCGTTACAAGATATTTTGTTCCAGACAGCTTTTTGAAGAGTGTCTACTTCAATTCTATAAGCCATACATCTCTTTTAGATACAGTTTTGTCTTTTGTAGCTCTGCCATTACTTTTGTTGGCCCTTACCATATACATGTACAGTGTTAACGTTGAATCTTATACAGAGGACTATATTGTATGGCATTAAGAAAATCACAAATTATATGGTTTTTTTTATATACAGCTAATTTCGTTTATATGAGTTTGGGGTATTTTTCAAAGCATAATAATACTTTAAACGAAGAAGCGGTTAATATTTTAATTGACAACCCGCAGATGCTTTTGTTTAACAACACCTTCTTTTTTGTATGGTTTTTATATGTTTTTCGAAAGAATTTTCTGAGTGCTGAGGTATTAACTCGTTATAAAACAGGGCTGTTATCTGCGCTGTTTAAGCATGGGATTTATTTAAGTGCCTTTTATAGCGCGCTGACTTATTTGATTTTGGTTTTGATTTCTTTAAGTTTAGGGGCAAATATTGAGACTAACTTATTTGCTCATAGTTTTAAGTTGTTTTCGTTTTGTATTTATGTTTACATGGTTTATCTAGTAATTTATTTGAGATATTCAAAGCATGTAATTGCTTTATTAACAAATGTTATTATCAATTTTACCTTTTTGATTTCTCTGCTAACCATAAGTTTTGTTAAGGGGGATAGTGATTTTTATGGTTTTGTAAATAACAATTTGTATGTTATTTTAATTTTTATAGCTTTTATGTTGATGGTTTATGTCTCTGCCACTATTAGCAAGAGGGAGTACTTATAATGAAACGAAGGAATATTTTTTATGTCACCGCTTTTTTTTATTTGATTAACAGGATGGCGGTGAGCTATACTAAAAGTTGGAATTTTAGTGGAATAGAACAACTTGTTACAGCTGTGAACAATGGAACAGGGGATCTGTCAGTTTTTCTTTTAACGTTAAATTTAGCTGTCGGTGCAATTTTTATATATTTTCTTATGAGTAAAACAAGTAATTTATTTTTACTATCAGATTATATTATTCCAAGGAGTTCAAAGGCAGCATTTTATAAATTTACAATTTTTGAAGTTGGTAAAACTGTGTTGATACTGTCAGCTTTAAAGTTGCTGGCAGATCTAGCTTTTTCTATTCAGTCAACTCCTATGGAGATAAAATGGCTAGTTTTTATTTTTAGCTTATATGTACAGACTTTTATGAAGTGGGGCTTGATTATAGTTTTGTTTAACATGATTCGAGTTAAAAAGTCTGTTATTTACTTTAGCTGCTTAACATTGCTAATCTTTTTTCAATTTTTAGCCTACTATAGCCAATTTATGTCAGTATTAACTGTGGTATCTCCAAACTATCAGAAACACCCAATACTTTTAATTACCTCAAAATTATTGATATTGGCTACGATACTTTATTGTATATTTAAAAATAAAGAATATGAATTTTATGGAGAGGTGAAAAATGATTAAACTATCACAGGTACATAAAGATTTAAAGGGCAAAGAAATACTACATGATGTCAGCATAGAAGCAAAAAAAGGAAGGGCGTATTTGTTGAAAGGTCATAACGGTAGTGGTAAAACAATGATTCTTAGAATGCTTTGTGGGTTAATAAAGCCAAATAAAGGGAAGGTTGTAAAAGATAAAGACTATAGCTTTGGTGTTATGATTGAAAGCCCTTCATTTTTAGAAGGGGAAACTGCCCTTTACAATCTAAAATACTTAGCTTCAATAAATAATAGAATTTCATTAACTGACATAGAGAAAGCGCTAAAAAAAGTAAATTTGTATAACTATCGTAATGATAAGGTGAGTACATTTTCACTAGGTATGAAACAAAGGCTTGGAATTTGTCAAGCTATAATGGAGGAGCCGGACATTTTACTTTTAGATGAACCCTTTAATGCGCTAGACGATGAAAACTACAACATGGCAATAGAGTTGTTGATGGGGTTTAAGAAACGGGAAAAGATTATAGTAGTTGCCTCCCACGGCTTTTCCGTTGATAAAACAACCTTGTTTGATGAAATTATTACTTTAAGTAATGGCACAGTGAAAAAGATAGAAAAAGTAAGATAATCATTGAATTAAACCACCTACTAGAGTTGTTCTGTAGGTGGTTTAATTTATTGAGAAAATAAACTAACTGTAGTATATCTCTTAAATAGATACTTTAACAATAAAAACCTGAGAATAGCCATTTTTTTATATTAGGGAAAAGACATATTGATTTAAGGAAAATTAACCCTATGCTATAGGATGTTTTCTTTTAAATAACTCTGGAAATTCAGTACTGAGTACTATTTATATTAGTAAAACATTCTAAAAACTTATTGCAAAAGGGGAAGGAATATGTTACCATACATAGTATAATAAATATGGGGAGGTAAAATAATGAGTAACTATCAAGAGCCGATTGAACAGTTAGATGAAAAAACTAAAAACATTTCTAAAGCAATTACAAGCTTAAAAGAGGAAGTTGAAGCGGTAGATTATTACAACCAAAGAGTTGCTACTACAAATGACCCAGATTTAAAGAAAATATTCGAACATAACAGAGATGAAGAAATAGAACATGCCGTCATGACCATTGAGTGGCTTAGAAGAAATATGGGTGTTTGGGATGAAGAGTTAAAAGAGACTTTATTTAAAGAAGGTCCTATAATGGGGCACCATGGTGAAGAAGGAGAGGACTCTGGCGGATTGTCTATTGGAGATATGAAAAAATAACTAAAAAGGGGAGATACAAAAATGGATATGCTTAAAAGATCATTAGCTCCTTTGAGTAAGGAAGCTTGGGAGGAAATTGAAGAAACTACTGCCAAAGTATTAAAAACCCACCTGTCTGCTAGAAAAGTTGTAAAAGTTGATGGTCCAAAGGGTTGGGACTTTAATGCAGTAACAAATGGCAGGCTAGAGTTATTACCAGAGAATAACGGCGAAGTTAAAACTGGTATGTATAGCGTTAAACCTTTAGTAGAAACACGGATAAGCTTTGAGTTAGATAGATGGGAAATGGATAATATCATCCGTGGAGCTAAAGATATTGAATTAGATTCCTTAGAAGAAGCGGCAGAAAAAGTAGCTGCTTTTGAAGAAAACACAATATATAATGGATATAAAGACGGAGGTATAAAAGGACTTTGCGAGGTAGCGGAGCATAACCTAAGTTTTGGTAATGAGCCTAATGGCATTTTAGAATCAATTTCAGCTGGGGTGCTAAAACTTCAACACGCTTACTCTAGCGGTCCATATACATTGATCGTGGGTGATGAAGGCTGGAAATTAATAAATAAAACTTCCCAAGGCTACCCATTGAAAAAACTAATTGAGGATTTTTTAAAGACTGAAATAGTTTACTCAAAAGAATTAGAAGGTGCTCTATTAGTACCGTATGATCATGAAGATTTAGAAATGACTATAGGCCAAGACTTTAGTATAGGGTACGAAGGCCACGACAACAAAAAAGTAAAACTATTCATAACTGAGTCTTTTACATTTAGAGTGCTAGACCCTAGTTTAGTAGTAAAATATAATATATAGTAAAGCATTAAAAAGATGATTTTTGCATTTCGCAAAAATCATCTTTTTTAGATTTTAAATATAAAATAACTATCTGCTAATACATCTTTTATGACAGAACACTTTATACAAAGAAATAATTGAGGTTTTGTTTTAAAAAGTAGCGGTTGTTAAATTTTTAAATATAATAGTTTAGGGGTATTTTACATGGACTATATAAATTTGGGAAACTATCAGCTTGAAGAAAGGGTTGCCTTTTATTATTATAAGCTAGGGAGAAAAGTAAAAGTAGATGTTGGTCTAGCAGGAATACAAATTGATATTTTGGTAAAAGAGAAAAAAGCATGTGGAACAGAGATAACAACAATTGTTAAGTGCAAAGGCTATAGTAGAAAAGTAGACGTTAGCGTTGTTAAGTCTATGGCTAGTAGTTTTCATTTTTTAAAACAAAAGAGACTAGCTGACAAAGCAATAATTGCAAGTATAAGTGGGTTTAGTAAGCAGTCAAAGATTGTAGCAGCGGAATATGGTATTGAGTTAATAAAAGCTAAAGATTTGGTTGTAAACTTAGATTATAAACAAAGAAAAATGATAAGCAATAAAATTAAAATAAGAAATAATAAAGCTAAAAGAATTTTTGTTGCTATCCCTTTTTCTAAGGAGTTCCATGATGTCTATATCCTTGGCATCCGTGATATTGCGGATAAACTAGGAGCTATTGTTGAACGTGTAGATGAAATAGAACATAATGATGAAATTATTGATATGATACGAAAGCAAATTGATAAATCAGATATTGTAATAGGCGATACTTCGGGAGCAAATCCTAACGTAATGTATGAAATTGGATTAAGCCATGGGAAAAACAAACCCACTATATTAATGTGTAGAAAAAACAAAGATGAAAAGCTACCTTTTAATATTTCCGGAACCAATCATATTATATATGAAACAATTGTAGACTTAAGATGTAAGTTAAAAAATAGATTAAAAAGTATTGAAAGCTAAAGTTTGTGATTTTACCCTATAAAAAATCAGTATTAAGAAACGGTTTGGATAAATCCAAACCGTTTCTTAATAGTTAATAGCATTAAAGTGCTTGTCGTTTTTGTTTAATTACAACCAGCGCTATAGCTAATATAGCAAAAGCAAAGGCAAGCTGAACTATTATCCCATATATAACAGGCTGAAGTGTAGAAAAACTGAAACTTGTGATGTCAACGATGGAATCATTTACTTTTACATACCAATATAAAGGGTTAAAGATCGCTATGGTACTCAATTTATCACTCAAAAGATCTTGTGGGATAAATGGGCCACCTAAAAAGGCTAACCCGAGGGAAAGGCAATTGGCTATGGGGTCAATGGAATTCTTAGTTGAAAAAGTAGAGACAAAAAAACTTAGACTTAAGCAGAAAACCGTTAAAACAAAGGAGTTAACTACAAATAGCAATGAATTAATTTGGTAAAAGGAACTATTGATAACGAAACCTAAGACAAGAAATATTATCCAAATAGTAGAAGCAATAAAAAAGTTGCAAAAAATAATTTGAAGGTTATAGCTAATGTTGCTTACAGGAGAACAAAAATGCCGCATTTTTATTTCTTTATTATTGAAAATCAGCATAACTCTTCCCACCATAGACACCAACATTGCTAATAATAAATAAGAGAGGAAGTTAAAGTAAGTGTTTAATCCAGATAGATCATTGTTGTTATTTTGAGTAGGGTTTAAAAATGAAATATTCGCTTCCTTTGAAATATCATTGTATACTTTTTGGTTAATTTTTTTCATGGGCATTTCGGGATAAGCAGTTATATATAACTTAGCAGTGTTTAGATAGTTATCAATAACGGTTGTAGCATATTGCGAACTCGTTGAATCTGGTATAGACATTGTAGTTATCATCTGTTGGTTAGAGGAGCTAAAATTCTTTTGGAAATCTTGGGGAATAGTTACAATAAACTCTGTTTCTCTAAAGAAAAGTGCATCTTTGATACTACTGTCATCTTTTTTGATTTCCACTGGTTTACCTATGCTATTAATATACTTTTCTAGTCCATTGGCTAAAGGTGTATTATCATTGTTTATAACAGAAATCCTAACTTGAGATAGCTCAAATGCATCCTCTATTTGATCAATGTCACTAGTGGAAAAAAAAGTCATTACACCGACGAATATGAGTGTATAAATTAAAAAGGATATAAGGAATTTTCGAGATATAATTTTTAAAAAGATTTTAAATGCTTGCATATTTCTGCCTCCTTAAAACAAGGATGGTAATAATACAAAAAGTTATTCCTAATATAGCTAACATTACTAAATTAAAAAAATATCTTTCAAGAGTATCATAGTAGTACAGTGCATAAAGGCCATCTGTAATGAGGTTTGCAGGGTTAATATACGCAATAATAGGAGCCTTTTCTTGGATAATATACTTTACCTGCAACACCATCATCCCAGATAAAAAGCACATCACCATAATGATATTAGAGACCAACATATCTTTTACTTCTAGCTTGAACTTTGTAAAAGCTCCAAACATAGCTCCAAACATTGTGCCTGTGAAGCATCCCACAAAACATAATATAATTATGTGAATAACCCTATCACCGAAATCTACTTTTAGAACCTGTGATATATAAAAAACGGCTAGAATAGCTGATATAAACTGGAAGCAAACTGAAGCTAAACCCATTGATAAAAACATTTTTAGCTTATGTGTTGGAGCCAGATTATTTCTCGCAGCCAGGGGAGTTTGATTTGCTTGGATCATAGCAGTGACATTACACCCAGAAACCGCTGATATTAAACAAGTCATAGCTAGCAAAGCGTAATAAAAGATTACTAGTACATTCATGGAATTGTTGATAGGAACCTCTTCAGAAAAGCTTTTACTAAAATCTATATCTTCTAAAAATCCTGACTGGGTTAGTTGTGGATTTTCTTCGATAATGTTATAGATGGTGCTGGAAGCTTGAACATAATTATCTAAGAAAATTTTTGTAATGGATTGATTCAGACCTTGGTCTAGGATAATAAGTTCTAATTCATCTCTATTGATTATATAGCCGGTAATTTCTTTATCGTACAAAAGTTGCTTAGCTTCATATTCATTTTTATGGTATATATTGAAAAGCTCACTTTTTTCCATTGCTTTGTTAAGATTTTCTGTTACTTCATTCTCGCCAACTATAGCGATGTCCACCTTTTCAAATCCTTCGCTGGACATTAAGTTTTCAAATGCTAGGTTGAAAAAGGTGGCCAGGATAAGCGGGAAAAAAATTAACCAAAATAAGGCCATTTTATCCTTGAATAGAGATTTTAAAGTATATTTAAAGATGTGATATGACATAATTAACCTCCTTAATCTCGCAATTCTTTTCCTGTTATTTCAAGGAATACATCATTTAGAGTAGGTTGTTCAGAATATATCTTTCCATAGCTAATATTATTTTCAGTGATAAAATTAATTATATTAACTAGGTTGCTAGGACCGTTTTTTTGTTTTACCGTTAACATATTGGCTTTGTGCTCAATTTCAACGACATTAGGTATTTCACGCATTTTATTTAAGTGGCTATTATTTATATTGAATGTTTCCACAACAATTTTTTCTCCTAATGATATCATTCCTTTGATTTCTTCCTTTGTCCCACAAGCGATGACTTTACCTTTATCTAAAATAGCAAGTCTTGAGCACAGTTGTTCAATTTCCTCCATGTAATGAGATGTGTAGATTATAGTTGCTCCTTGCTCATTTAGTTTTTTGATGCCTTCTAAAATTTTGTTTCTGCTTTGCGGGTCTACTGCTACTGTAGGTTCGTCTAAGATAATTATTTTTGGTTTGTGGGCAATACCACAAGCAATATTGAGTCTTCTTAACAAACCACCACTTAATTTTGGGGGATGAAATTTAATAAAGTCATTTAATGCTACGAAGTTTATGGCTTCTTTTACTAGTTCTTTACGTTTTTTGTTGTCAGTTATATATAGACCACAAAAATAATCAATGTTTTCGTAGACAGTTAGTTCGTCAAAAACTGCCACGTTCTGCATGACTATACCAATATTACGTTTAATATCATAGGAAGATGGGGTCATTTCCTTTCCAAGTATTTCAATTGTGCCTTTGTCAAATTTTAAAAGAGATAAAAGACAATTGATAGCTGTTGTTTTTCCTGAACCATTAGGCCCTAAAAGACCAAAAATTTCCCCCTCGTCTATTTGTATATTTACATGATCAAGGGCGACTAGTTCACCATATCTTTTTACTAAGTTTTGAATTTTAATCATAGCGTCATCTCCTTTCTTTTAATTTATTGTATTAGAAATACACATAGTGAGGCAGTGTAATATGTCATAGGGTGCTATGACAATTGTCAACTTATAATAGTGTGGTTACGATGAAAAAAATAAAAAAAAGGCAAATGATGTGTTATGATTAAGTAGTAGCTAAAATACTGAGAGCCATATAAAGGAAAAAAGTGAGGGGAGCTTTATGGGGAACATATTAAATAAAATAATTATTTTTGTTATAACTTCTATAATTCTTTTAATAGAATTTACCCCTAGTAAAGGAGTTATTGCCATTTTGTTAGCTGTTGCTTTAAGTAGTTTTTTAGAGTACTTTAATAATGAAAAAATGGCTCAATGGGGATTTATATTTTATTTAACCTTGACAACTATTTATCCGCAATTTGTTTTTTTTCTACCGCTAATAAGTTATGATTTATTAAAATCAAATAAACAAATAATTACGGTTATAGCATTTGTACCCTATGTACTGCATTTTGAGAAATTTTCTTTTGCTTCTATGGGATTATTATTAGTAATCTATGTTATTGTTTATCTATTAAAAGAAAGAGCAACTTACGAAAACAAATTGAGGGAAGATTATATAAAACAACGGGACTATTTAACAGAGCTATCCATATCCCTTGAGGAAAAAGTTAGTGAATTAGTAACTAAACAAGATATAGAAGTAAATTTGGCTACATTAAACGAAAGAAATAGAATTGCACGAGAAATACATGATAATGTAGGACACCTTTTATCCAGTTCAATTTTACAAATAGGAGCTGTTATAGCTGTTAGTAAAGAGGACGATACCATAAAAAGTTTAGAAAAGGTTAGGGTTACTTTAGATGAAGGCATGAATTCCATAAGAAAAAGTGTCCATGATTTGCATGAACACTCTATCGACCTTTATGGTGAAATTAATAAAATAATAAAAAATTTTACCTTTTGCAAAACAACATTAGAGTATGAAGTGAGTGAAAAGATGCCAGCGAAAGCTAAATATGCAGTCATTGCCATCATTAAAGAGGCTTTGTCAAATGTCATGAAGCACTCTAATGCTGACCATGTATCTATAACTTTGTATGAACATCCTAAATTTTATCAGTTAGTTATACGTGATAATGGAAAACAAAAAGCAAGCTTAGCAACTTTTAAAGGTATGGGGATTGAAAGT
This sequence comes from Proteinivorax tanatarense, assembly GCF_040267685.1. Taxonomy (GTDB): domain Bacteria; phylum Bacillota; class Proteinivoracia; order Proteinivoracales; family Proteinivoracaceae; genus Proteinivorax; species Proteinivorax tanatarense. The sequence goes on along the minus strand of NZ_CP158367.1, from coordinate 2,453,798 downwards.
ATAAAACAGAGGGTTGCGTCATTAAATGGCGTTATAAATTTTGATCAATCTAGCGGGTTTAAAATCTTTATTTCTTTTATGAAACCTTAAAAAAAGCAAACTGTATAGGGGGAGGTAAACGTGAAAATTATAATAGTAGATGATGATACTCTGGTGTCAACATCATTAAAGACTATTATAGAGGCAAATGAAAATTTTAAAGTTATAGCAACAGCTAGCAATGGGGCAGAGGCTATAAGGCTTTACAAAGAGCATATTCCTGATATTCTTTTAATGGATATAAGGATGGGTAGGGTCAGTGGATTAGATGCAGCTGAAGAAATTTTGAATACATTTCCCAAGGCAAAGATCCTTTTTTTAACAACCTTTGCAGATGATGAGTATATTGTTAAGGCTTTAAAAATAGGGGCAAAGGGGTATATTTTAAAGCAACATTACAATAGTATTGTTCCAGCGCTTAACGCTGTGTGTTCAGGGCAAAATGTTTTTGGTGAGCAGATAATCAGCAAGCTCCCTACTGTTGCCTTTGATATGGAGAATAAGAAAGATTATAAAGAGTATGGCCTTTTAGACAAGGAATATGTAATTATTAAATTAGTAGCAAAAGGGCTTTCAAATAAGGAAATTGCAAAAGAAATTTATTTGGGGGAAGGTACAGTGAGGAACTATTTGAGTGTTATTTTAGATAAACTCAACCTAAGAGACAGAACTCAGTTGGCGATATTTTACTTTAACAATCTGCAAAAATAGCACTCTAAATAAAGGCAAAGATGGATTTTTTTTAAAATTAAAAATGAAAATGAAAATCTACCTGGGTGGGTAGATTTTCATTTTTTAAACAGCAAATATCTTGTTTGGGACTGTTATTTTATTTTAGATAGGACGATATTAGAAAATAGATTCCTAAAATGTGCGTATATATTATTACTTATATTTATCGACTATTTGAGCTATAGCCCCATCCCCTGCAACATTTGCTGCTGTTCCAAAGCTATCTTGAGCAATATACAAAGCCATCATTAATGCTAACTGGCTTTCTGTAAACCCAAGCATTGTTTCTAATAGTCCTAAAGCTGCCATAATAGCGCCTCCTGGAACTCCAGGTGCAGCAACCATAGTTACACCTAACATAGCTATAAAAGGCATAATCTGTCCAAAGCTAATAACGGCCCCTTCCAAAATTAGCACAGCGATAGCACACATTGTAAGGGTAATTGTACTTCCGGATAAATGAATAGTTGCACATAATGGAACTGCAAACTCTGCTACTTTGTCAGATACTCCAATATTTTTTGTGCTTTTAACAGTAACTGGAATAGTAGCAGCGGAAGACTGAGTTCCTATAGCAGTTATATATGCTGGTAAAATGCTTTTAATAGCGTTAAAAGGGTTTTTTCTAGTCAGAAGGGCTGAAACTGTATGTTGTAATATTATAAAAGCTATATGGACAATTAGTATTAATACAAAAACTCTTCCAAAAGTAGATAATGTTTGTCTTACTTCGCCAGCATAAGCCATGTTTGCAAATATACTAGCTATATAAATTGGTAAAAATGGAATTATAATATTTTCTATTACTTTTTTAATTATGCACTGAAACTCTTGCATAAAGCTTAACATAGTTTTACTTTTAATTGCAGCCATACCTAATCCGAGCATAAAGGCTGTAACTAATGCTGACATTACTCCCATAATTTGTGGAATGACTATTTCAAAATATGGCTGAGCTTCTACACCTTCTTGTACCGTTCCACCTCCATCTGCGATTATGGTTGGTAATATTGTTGAACCTGTAAAATAGGCAATTATACCGGCGACAAGAGCAGATATATATGCAATGGTTGCTGTTATTACAAGCAGCTTTCCAGCTTTTTCTCCTAGTTCAGCAATACCTGGTGCAATAAAACCAATGATAAGAAGTGGAATGATATAACCTAAAAAATTCCCAAAGATACCTCCAAATGTTACTAATATCCTAGTTAATATTTCTATCTGTGTACTTCCAATGATAATACCTAAAATAATACCAAGAATAAGCTTTGGCAATAATCCTAATCTTTTCAATTACTTTCGCCCCTTTCATAGGCCGCACTTTAACACGTTACATAAACAAAGTCAATTATTTTCTTTTCTTAAATGTTATTTAACGAGAAAAAGTATTTTTTTAATTTAACCCTTGCAATACTAAAAAAAATATTGCATAATATTAATTACTTTATTTCTTTACTGTGACAAAGTTGTTGCAAAAACATTGCGTTGATTGGGGGGAATATTATTAGTAGTAATAGTAGTAATAAACGTGACAAATGGAGTTCAAAAGCTGGATTTATTTTAGCAGCATCATGATCTGCAGTCGGATTAGGTAACCTATGGAAGTTTCCATATATGGCAGGTTCTTATGGTGATCTTTGGGGATGGGGGTATGGTCGCATATAACCATCATTAACAATCTCAATATTTTTGACTTTATTGTATTTTTAACAGACTAACTTCTTTTGCCCATTGGAGCTCTGTTTACATGTATTTTTGTAGGGTGGATATGGGGAGCAGAAAATGCTATAAAAGAAGCTACTTCTAACGGCGAGCATTTTTTGCCATTTCAAAACATTTGGAAGTTTCTTATAAAATGGATATTACCGATAGCAATTGCTGCAGTTTTTGTTCAAGGTTTATTTTTACTTTAATAAAGAGCTTATAATAATACTAAATAAGAGAGGAGTTTTCTAATGGTTAGTTTTTTAGAAAATGTTATTGCACTTGGAAATACAATTTTATGGTCATATGTTTTAATATTTTTATTAATAGGTGCTGGAACATACTTTACTATAAAGTCCAATTTTGTACAATTTAGGTTTTTTAAAGAGATGTTTAGGCTGATTAAACAACCTTCGGATAAGGAAAAAGGAGTTTCGCCCTTTCAAGCGTTTTGTATCAGCACCGCTTCCAAAGTTGGAACTGGTAATTTGGCAGGAGTAGCATTGGCTATTTCGGTTGGTGGGCCTGGAGCAGTTTTTTGGATGTGGCTAATAGCTTTGGTTGGTGCTGCATCAAGTTTTATTGAAAATACACTAGCCCAGGTTTATAAGATTAAAGACAAAAGTGGGTATAGAGGTGGACCAGCATATTACATGGATAAAGCTTTAGGAAAAAGGTGGATGGGGGTTCTATTTTCTGTTTTAATAACTGTTTGCTTTGGTTTAGTATTTAACTCTGTACAATCAAATACGATCTCTTTTGCTTTTGAAGAAGCTTTTGGGTTAAATAGAAGTGTAGTGGGGTTAGGAGTTTTACTTGTTACAGCTACAGTAATTTTTGGTGGAGTAAAAAGAATAGCAAAGGTATCTGCAATTATTGTTCCCATAATGGCCAGTGCTTATATAATTATTGCATTATTTATTCTTATAACTAATATTACTATGCTTCCAGAAATGTTTTCACTTATAATAGGTGATGCATTTGGATTTAAACCTGTATTAGGAGGAGGAGCGGCTGCTGCTTTGATGCAAGGTATTAGAAGAGGTCTTTTTTCAAATGAAGCAGGAATGGGGAGTGCTCCAAATGCCGCTGCGACAGCAGTAGTTTCCCACCCTGTTAAACAAGGTTTAATTCAAACTCTAGGTGTTTTTACTGATACTATTTTTATATGTAGTGCAACAGCATTTATAATTCTATTATCTGGAGAGTATGTTAACGATGGTTTAAGTGGGATACAGCTTACTCAAGCAGCTTTAAGTTTTCATGTAGGTTCATGGGGCAATACGTTCATTGCAATAAGCATTTTGCTTTTTTCATTTAGTTCAATTATAGGGAATTATTATTATGGTGAAACAAATATTGAGTTTTTAAAAGGAAGCAAAATGTTAGTTTTGTGCTATAGAGTAGCAGTTCTATTTATGGTGTTTTTTGGCTCATTAACAGGTTTAGACTTGGTTTGGAGTATGGCAGATTTATTTATGGGGTCAATGGCTTTAATAAACCTTATAGCAATAATTATGCTTAGTAACATTGCGTTTAAGGTTTTGAATGACTATATTCAACAAAGAAAAGAAGGAAAAGACCCGATTTTTTACTCAAAAAATGTAAAAGGGTTAGAGAATGTGGAATGCTGGGAAGAATAGATTTAATATTTGAGTTAACAATAAAAGCTTAATCTTAGAGGTATTATTCTCTAAGATTAAGCTTTTATTATATATTTTGGGAGGAATACCTGGATAATTAGGAATGGTGTATTTGCTTTACAATTATAATATAAACATCCAAAGCACTTATATAGTAAACTGCAGTTTACCTATAAAGTGCTTTGGATGTTTAGAAACAAGTTAATAAAAATTGGCAGGGTCTAATAAAGTCTAAAAACAAAGAAATGACAAGAAAATGGTAGTTGATTGTCAAAAAAAAAGAAACAGTCGAAAATATGTGACACTTATAACAAGGATAAAGAAAAATCAAGTAAATAAATTGGTAGTAGAATTAGTGGGAATTTAATATCATAGTAAACAACAAATCAAACAGGGAGAAATAGTAATGCAGAATGTGATGGTGTTTGTAACTGCTGTATTAGGTTTTGTACTTGGTTTCTATATTTCTAGTGCCGTCAAAAAAATAATCTTGTGGAAGCAAGGGAAAAATAATAAAACTTATACTTTATATCGTAGCGAAAAGAATAGTGATAAATGGATAAACGCTATACTTTTATCAATAGGTTTTTTGCTGGCATTTAGTTTTTTAGATTTATATGCAGCTATCTTAACAGCTGTCATGTCAGCTCTAGCTTTATTTGGAGTAAGAACTGATGAAAGAATAAGGATTATTCCCAATGAGTTGGTTTTACTTTTATTAATTACAGGATTGCTTAATCAATTAATAATCAATGGTTTTAAAGGGGTTGGAGCAGGAATTCTAGCACTAGCCATTGTAACCATGATATTTTTCATTTCAGCTAGATTGACTAAGTTAATGTCAGGTTCTTTAGGGGTTGGTGCTGGAGATATAAAATTAGTTATGGCTTTATCTTTAATGGTTGGTTTAGATAAAATAGTTCTTTTTGTTGTGGGAATTGCTGCATTTTTACTAGTTTATATTTTGTATGGACTATTTACTTATAAAATAAAAGTTGGGAGTAGATTTCCAATGTGTACTCAAATAATGGGTGGATTTATGATAGTAATGTACCAACCAGTATTGATAGAAATTGTGAATTTTATATCATAATTGATTTTTGGGAAAGGAAGGTCACTTGGGATGAAATATAATAATGAAAGTAACTATTATTTAGCTTTACCTGCGACGATATTGAATGAAGAAAGTGGGCAAGGGATGGTTGAATATGGGTTAATATTAGCTTTGGTTGTTTTAGTTACCGTAGGTGCATTAGAACTTTTAGGTAACAACTTGATTAAACCTATGTACGATAAAGTTAAAGATATTATACCGACATGATAATTTTGCTTTTAACATGCTGAAATGTCAGTGTGTTATTAAATATAAACTTATAAGAGGAGGAACTTAATTATGAAATGGTTTTTGAATGAAGAAAGTGGACAAGGCATGGTAGAGTATGGTCTTATTTTAGTGCTGGTGTCTGTTGTAGCAATTGTAGCATTAACTGCAGTAGGTGACAGTTTGAAGGGAATTTTTGAAGATATCGGCAATACTTTAACTGGAAGTAACTAGTAATTAATCTCTTATAAAGCTTTTTTACTAAAAGAAGGGATGGTATTAATCATCCCTTCTATACTCTTTGAGGAGAGAAAAAATGCAAAAAGAAATAAAAGGGTTATTAAAAAAAGAAAATGGATACAGTTTTGTTGAGTTTGCTTTAGTTCTACCTTTGGTTCTGATTATGCTCGGGCTTATCTTTGATATGGGAAGAGCGGTTCATGTAAAGATGGAACTGCAGCATGTGGCCGGAGAAGTACAAAAAGTCATAACTCTATATGAAGAAGAGGGTGTGACAGGTGGGATAAGAGCACATTCTGAACACAATAATCTTGATGAACTTGTATTGCAAATTATAAATGAAGGAACTAATTTAAATTCTGATAATTTAAATGTCAGTATAGAAGAAAGTGAGACTAAAGAAAGATGGTTTATAGGGCATCATTACAACCAGAGAACTAGAAGATTTGATCGAATAAATAACAGAAACGATGTCAAATATGTAACTGTTACTGCTGATTACGAAATGCCCTTTGGGATGTTTATAACTAAAACTATATTAGGAGATAGTATTCAACTTTCTGAATCCTTTACAGGACTTATGTATTGTGGGGGAGACGGTTGGGATTAGTAGAACACAAAAGATAGGTGGTGCAATATGTTAAAAGTGGTAAAAAATGAACAAGGACAAGCTATGGTAGAATATGCTTTAGTTTTACCTGTTTTTTTATTATTATTGATGTTTGTTATAGACGTTGGATGGATCACCTATCAAAAAGTTATGTTTAATCATGTTTGTAGGCGTACATCTTGGGATATTTCTTTACCTCAAGAGGAAGAATGGGTTATGACTAATAATCGCCCAATAGTCAGAAGCGGATTTCGTGCCAATAGAATACTTAGAGAGCAGTTTAGCAAAGCAAATGAGGATACAACTAATCATATAGATTTAAGTAATGTTTCAATATCTAATGGTAAGGTTTCGATATATCCAGGAAGCAAAGTATATAAATATAACGCTCCTAGAGGGGTCCCTAGTGATCAAGCAGACGTGCACTTTGGCACTACCACCATAGAAATCCAAGGAGTAATAGAATATACCATAGAGCCATTAACCCCACTTAGCAAACCTTTTTTTAGGGACGGTATAAATCTAACAAACAACTTGTATAAAGCGCGAAGGATTAGAATGCAATCCTAATACAAAGGGGTGTGGAAAATGCTAGATAATTGCAAGAAAAATGAAAGTGGGGATATATTAGTATTATTTGCGGGGACGTTCATATTACTGATAGTTTTTTTGGGGTTAGCAACAGATGTAGTGCTGGCATTCAATGAAAGAGATAAGCTGATTGAAGTAGGTAACTTAATAAGGGATGCGAGATTTGATTTATCAGAAGAACTTTGGAATTCATATCACCCAGAACAAACTATGAGGGAGATTGCACAAGATATAGCTGAGCAAAATGGGTTAGAGAGAAATCAGGTTGATGTTATATGGAGAGAGGTGGAGACAACACATAGGCGTAGAACTGCAGATATTACAGTTATTTTAACAGATACATATCAGTGTACAACTTTGAGAATGCTTGGGATTAATGAGTTACCAATACAAGTAACGATACCCGGTAGACAATTTAAGGAAAGAAATAGAGTTTGGAGCCCGTAATAGTGATTTTTTAAAAAAGGTAGGGGAATGTTGTTGAAAAATACTAAGATGATAGCCACAGTAGCAGCTGCTTGTATTTTTTTATTAGGATTAATCATTACATTAAGTAGTAATGATAACACCTCAAATGAAAACTTAGTGCAGACGATTATTGTAAGAGAAGATATAAATAGTTTGACAGAGATAACAGCGGATATGGTAAAAGTCAAAGAGATTCACAATGAAGCTGTTCCTGAAAATTCAGTGTCAAATGTGGATGAAGTTGTAGGAAAAGTAGCCATGGTAGATATGTTTAGAGGAGATATAATAACAACACAAAAAATCGAAGAATCGGGAAGTATAAGAGCTGGATTGTCTTCTGTTGTACCAGAAGAAATGAGGGCTATAACTATCAATGTAGAACAGGATTCCGGCGTGGCTGGACTTTTGAAAATAGGAGATCAGGTAGATGTAATCTCGGTATTAGGTGAAGAAGAAACGGCTGTTTTACTTTTGGAAAATAGAAAAGTATTAGCTGTTGATAACCTAATGAACCCTCCAGCAGTTGAAAGTGAGCAGGGTATGCAATACGTGACTGTCACTTTAGCAGTTACTCCAGAAGAGGCATTAGACCTATCACTTGCAACAACTGTAGCAAACGATAATCGTCTTATTTTACGAAATCAGGCAGATGAGGAAAAACAAGGAATTGATGGTGTGATTTTAGAAGATATAAAGAAGTAGTCAACAGGAGGTAAATATGGAAGTTAAAGTTTTAATTTTTGCAGAAGAAATGACAGGTCAAAGGATATTTTCATTACTTCAAGATGATGATATTAGAGTTGTTGGTAGTATAAGTGATGAAAATAAGGTTTTAGATAAAATCACTCAGACCAAGCCGGATTTGGTTTTTGTTTCATCTAAAAGTATCAATTTATTATTGAGAGTATGTCAGCAAATATATTTGTTAAGACCTAGATCTGTACCTGTTGTAATTACTGAAGAATATAACAATGATATTATTCAAAAAGTAATGCAAACTGGAGTTCATTACATCTTACCGATGCAAGTAGATCGAGAGACTTTAGTTACTCAAATAAAGTCAATTCATGCTAATGAATCGGCAAGATTTATTGCGCTAGAAAATACATCAAACGTTAATTGGAAGTCAAAAGTCATAACAGTTTTCAGCTCAAAAGGTGGAGTAGGGTGTTCCACAGTAGTAACAAACCTGGCTATAAAATTGGCTCAAAAAAGAAGAAAGGTTGCTATTCTTGACTTTGATATGGAATTTGGTGATGTTGCTTACGCAATGCGCTTGGATTCAAGAAATACTGTAGCTGAGTTGTTACAGGAGCACAGCAACCCAAATGCAGATGTTATTCGAAAATACATGTCAGTACACTCATCTGGTATAAATGTATTGGGAGCTCCATCTAGTCCGGAGTATGCCGATCATATATCACCTTCTCAGATAGAAAGAATAATATCAGTTCTTAGAACATACTATGACTATTTAATTATCGATACTAGTGTTGGGTTTAATAATGTAAACTTATCATGCTTTGATGCATCTTCTCTGCTTATTTATGTTACTGGAATGGATTTAGCTACCCTTAGAAGCACTAAAAAAGGGTTATCAATAGTAAATTCTTTGGTACATAATGAGAAAATACAGCTTTTAGTTGCAAAAGAGGAGAGTAGTAGAGTGAAGGTGAAGGATGTATCCCAAGCATTAGAATTTCCAATATGGCAGAGCATACCCTTTGACAATAAATTGGCTTTAGAATCTATAAATCAAGGGAGGCCTATAGTTATGGAGTCGCCTTTATCCAAGGTTTCCAAGGCATATCAAAAAATAGCTAATGAAATAGACGAATCTGATGCAGACGAGGGAAGAAAGGAAGGTATCCCTGGCTTAGGTATATTTTCAAGAAAACGGAAAAACAAAAAGGGTGAGGCTTAATGAAGTTATCTGAGAGGCTTGAAAAAGTAAAGAAAAAAAATTTTTCAGAACTTAACACTCCTAAAATGATGGACTTTTCTGAAGAAGTGGAGCAAACTGATAAGTATGACAGTCTAAAAACTGTTATACATAGAGAGGTAATAGACTCTTATAATAAACAGGTACAAGAGAATGATGGAACAAAAGAAGATATAGATGTTATGGAAATTATAAATGAGCTGCTTATTCAAAAAGGAGAAGTTTTAACAAAAAATAAAAGGGAAAGCCTGGCGCAAGAAATATATGACGATATCATTGGATTGGGTCCCCTGGAGTCGCTTTTGAGGGATGAAGAGGTTTCTGAGATAATGGTTAACGGAGCAAAAGATGTGTATGTAGAGCGAAATGGAAAAATCCAACCTTCTAAACTTTTTTTTAGAGATGATTCTCATGTAATTCAAGTGATTAACAGAATAGTATCGCCAATAGGAAGACGTTGTGATGAAGCTAACCCCATGGTAGACGCACGATTAAATGATGGGTCTCGTGTTAACGCCATAGTGCCTCCTATAGCTCTTAATGGTCCTACGATTACTATAAGGAAATTCAAAACTGATCCCCTTCAGATAAAAGACTTGATTGAATTTAATTCTTTATCATTTCCAATGGCATCTTTTTTGGAAGCTTGTGTAAAGGGAAGATGTAATGTTATGGTATCCGGTGGTACAGGAAGTGGTAAAACTACTTTGCTGAACGTTCTATCTAGTTTTATCCCTGATAATGAAAGGATAGTTACTATTGAGGATGCTGCAGAGTTAAGGCTTATGCAGAGTCATGTAATTACATTAGAATCTAGGCCTACAAATGTGGAAGGAAAGGGACAAGTAGCTATTAGGGATTTGGTGAAAAACTCGCTGCGTATGAGGCCTGATAGAATAATTGTTGGAGAGGTTCGTTCAGGAGAAGCTTTAGATATGTTACAAGCCATGAACACGGGGCACGATGGGTCATTAGCCACAGCTCATGCTAACTCTGCAAGAGATATGATAGCTCGATTGGAAACGATGGTTATGATGTCGGGTATGGAGCTACCAGTCAGGGCTATTCGTGAGCAAATTGCTTCAGCTATTGATATTATAGTTCAACAATCTAGATTTAGGGACGGTTCTAGAAAGATAGTTGCAATTTCTGAGGTAACTGGTATGGAAGGTGATATAGTAACTCTTCAAGATATTTTTGTATATAAACAGGAAGGGTATGATGCATCGGGGAAAATAAGGGGCAAATTTGTCCCAACAGGCATTAGGCCTTATGTTGTAGATTCTTTAAGAGAAAATGGTGTTATGATAAAAGATGAATGGTTTACGAAATAGGGTGAAAATATATGCAAATAATAATGCTAGTTTGTTTAACGGTTTTTATTTACAATATTGTCGACTTGTTTATGAGGTTTGTATATAGGAAGTATATAACATATAAGATTAGATTAAATGATATTCAAAAACACAGCTTATTTGAGTATCCAGCGGGAAGCAAAAGAAAGGAACCAAAAGAAAGAATAAGCATTAAACTACCAGAGAAATTAAGGGAAGATTTGATGTTAGCTGGCTTACATTTAAGGCCAGAAGAGTTTATTTTATTATGGGGTATTGTGACTGTATTTCCAGGTTTTTTTGCCCTTCTCCTCAGCCGAGGAATTGTTATAGTAATTACGCTAGTTGTTTCAGGTCTGTTATTTCCAATTATATTGGTGTCTATCTTGAAAAAAAAGAGAATGGAAAAGTTCAATCAACAGCTAGGAGAAGCACTTATGGTTATATCTAATAGTTTAAGAGCTGGTTTTACTTTTGAGCAAGCATTATCTAGTATTTCAAAGGATTTACCGGACCCAATTGGTACTGAATTTAAGAAAATAGTTAGAGAAGTTGAATTAGGAGAAGAACTAGAAAAATCTATGGAAAATGTTGCTAAAAGAATGGAATCTAAGGATATGGAACTAATGACCACTGCTGTAGCCATTCAAAGGCAAGTGGGGGGTAACCTATCAAACATTTTAGATAATATTGGGGAGACCATAAAAGATCGGATAATAATAAAACGCAATATAAAGGCATTGACTGCTCAGGGAGAAATTTCTGGTAAAATAATAGCTCTGTTGCCAGTGGTACTTTTGGTTATGATATCTATGGTAAATCCTGAGTATATGGCACCAATGTTTAATACAACTTATGGGCATGTACTATTGGGACTAAGTATTGTGTTGGAAGTATTGGGATATATAACGATTAAAAAACTAATAAACATAGAGATGTAGGAGGAATTATGATAAAAATACCTTTATTAGTGTCTATTATTACTTATATTTTGGTAATATTACTTTTCAATGTTTTAGGGGAGAAACATAAGGTTTATAAAACTAGACTTAAAGATATTAAAAATGTTAATAAGCCAACGTTACCAAATAATGACATAATGGAGTTATCTTTTGAAGAACGATTTATTAAACCACTTGTTGATAAAATGATTCAATCAGCAGCAAACTTATTCCCAATCAAAAAAAAATCACAGATAAAGCTTGGTCAAAAACTCTCCAAAGCAGGTATAAACATGAGCCCTAAGGATTACAGAGCTATGAATTTAATTATTATTATAGGATTTGGTGTAGTAAGTGGTTATATCGGATCAAGAACTGGAGCTAATATAATACAATTATTTTTGTATTTAATTATTGGGATATTTTTTGGATATGTTTATCGCAGATATTCTTTAGAAACTAAAATCTCTAATAGGAAAAAAGAGATAAAGTCTCAGTTGCCGCAAGTAATAGATATATTAAGTGTGAGTATTGTAGCTGGGCTAAGCTTTGATCAAGCGCTAGAGTATGTAATTGAAAGAACAAAAGGACCGCTAATTGATGAATTTCACATCGTAAAAAGAGAAATTAACTTAGGTAAAAAAAGAAAAGATGCGCTTAAAGCACTCGGTGAGAGATGTGAAATAGATGAAGTGAAGTCCTTTACAAGTTCTGTAATTCAGGCTGATGAACTAGGAACTTCAATGCAGAATGTTCTTAATTCTCAATCTAAAATGTTAAGAATATCCCATAAACAAGAGGTAGAAGAAGCAGCTGCTAAAATCCCTGTTAAAATATTAATTCCGATGGTTGTTTTTATATTTCCAGTTATATTTATTGTGCTTTTAGGACCAGCTGTTCCACAGATAATAGAAGCTTTAGGTAATTAACGGAGGGGAACCATGATAACTAAGCTTAAAATTGCAGATAGTTTTTGGAGTAGGTTGAAAGGGTTAATGTTTAAGAAGAAAATATCATTAAACGAAGGCATGTTTTTTCCAAACTGTGGTAGAGTCCATACGTGTTTTATGAAATTTGATTTGTGTGTTATTTATCTAGATAAGTATTTAAATGTCATTGGGTATCAAGTGTTGAAGCCTTGGAAAATTAGTAAAAGGATAAAAGGAACCAAACATATTCTTGAAACATCTTCTGAATTTAGGAGAGTTTTAAAAAAAGACACTAAAAAGAAAGTGTTAAATATAGAGGAGGTAGAAAAATATGTCTGATTTTTTTGAAAGAAATGATGAGATGGAATTAGATACTAATTTTTCAAGTAATGGTTCCAATAGGGTTAAGAGTAAAAGAAGTATTAGTGATAACTTCAAAAAAACTTTATTTGGTGGTTATACTAAGGGTAGCGTCGATAAATATGTTAATGAATTTAAGGAATCTGTGGAACACATGCGGGAAAATCTTGAGGATCAGCTTAAAGAATTAATGTCGGAAAAAGAGCTACTGTCTCAAGAAAACAATTTACTAAAAAAACAATTTCATGAAGCGGAAAAAAAAGCACAAGAATTGGAAAAGCAGTTTGATGAGTTTGAACTTAAGAATGAGCAGTTTAATGTTGCTAAAGATAAAGAGGAAGAATTGCTACAAGAGAAAAAAGAGTTAACGGACTATTTAGTACAGTTGGAAACTGAATTAGAGTCTTCAAATAATGAGATAAAAAATCAGTCAGAAGAGATTAAGTTATTGAGAGAAAAACTAGATGGACTCTCTGACGAAAATGGAGATAAGTTATTAAAATTAGAAAAAGACATAGATGTTCTTACAAATAGTGTTGAAGAGAAAGATGAGCTAGTAGAGAAATATAAAAAAGAAATTTCTGATTTAAGAACTGAGCTAGATAGTTTAAGAAATAAAGACTGTTCAAGTGAATCATTGAAATTAGAGTTTGAAAAGCTCCAGGAAAGAATTAAAGAAGAAGAGCATTTGCAACAAGAGTTAAGTATTGCGCTTGAAGAAAAAGATAGCGCTAGAGAACAGTTGCAGCAGGAGTTAAGCAAAGAACTAGAAGAGAAGGAAGAGTTAAAGAAGCAACTGGAGCGAAAGTCCAACAAAGAGTTAGAAGCGGTGCAGTTACAACAAGAATTATGCAAAGATATAGAGGAAAAGGAAAGAATTCAAGAGCAGTTGCAACAAGAGTTAAGTAAAGAGTTAGAAGAAAAAGATAGACTTAAAGAGCAGTTGCAACAAAAATTAAGTAAAGAGCTAGAGGAAAAAGATAGACTTAAAGAGCAGTTGCAACAAGAATTAAGTAAAGAGCTAGAGGAAAAAGATAGACTTAAAGAGCAGTTACAACAAGAGTTAGGTAAAGAGTTAGAGGAAAAAGATAGACTTAAAGAGCAGTTACAACAAGAGTTAGGTAAAGAGTTAGAGGAAAAAGATAGACTTAAAGAGCAGTTACAACAAGAGTTAGGTAAAGAGTTAGAGGAAAAAGATAGACTTAAAGAGCAGTTACAACAAGAGTTAAGTAAAGAGCTAGAGGAAAAAGATAGGCTTAAAGAGCAGTTGCAACTAGAGTTAAACACAAAACAAGCAGAGAAAGAAAGAATTAAAGAGTTACAAAATGAGTTAAATAAAGAACTAGATGAAAAACAAAAGATAAAAAGGCAGTTAAATCAACTTGAAGAGAGTAAAGATAGTATTTTATCTGTGGAAAGAGAGGAGAATAAAAAGTTGAGGAGCAAATTAAACTCTATGGAGGATAAAGTTAACTCACTGATACATCAGATAGATAATTTAGAGGATAAAAATTCATCCTTAGAAAAAGACAACAAATACTATGAAGATGTGAGAGAAAAATTTGATAAAATGCATACTAATTTTTTTGATCTTCAAGAAGAAAATGAAAGGTTGAAAATAGATAAAGAAGTTTTAAAAGAACACTTGGAGAACAGTCAAGCCAAGGAAAGGGAATTCTTGCTACTAAAAAAGAATTCAGAATCTTATAGAGAACAAATTAAATTGTTGGAAGAAGATATGGTTGAAATGCTTTCACAAATGGAGCATCAAGGTAAAACAATTCAGGATATTATCAGTAGGCATGAAAATGATCAAAGCAAAATTAGAAAGCTAATACAAGAGAAAACAAAGCTACAGGCAAGAAATGTTGATTTGCTAGAAGAGTTGAGAGATATAAACAAAAAGTTTAACGTAGATGGAAAAAATGTAAACTTTGAAGAGTCTGACTATAAAGAAAGTAAGACTACGTCTAATAAAAACAAAACTATAGATATTTTTAATAAAAAGTATGTGGAAACAAAGTAATTTTTTAAGAAACTATCTAATTGTAGCTTTGAATTTTATAATTAACCAAGTCCAATTATATTAGTAAATTATCCATCACTTGAGCAGGAGGGCATTCCGGTCCTATAGGCTGAAGAGCTAACTCCTTAGAGATTATATTTTGCGGAAAAGGATGGTATTTATAGTGAGTTTACAAAATTGGCACAGCGAAATTAACGAGTTAGATTACTTTAAAAAGAATTTATTTAACAATCAAAAAATAATTATTGCTAAACGAAAGTTACCATATAGAGTATTTTTACGGAGAATAGTGGGAATGGAGTTTACAGCTCATAATTTAATAGAGCTTTTATATGTACTTAAAGGAACAGTTGAAGTCTCAGAAAGAAACCGTGTAAAAATATTAAATCAAGGGGAGCTTTATATAATTAACGCTAATAAAGCTCATAGTATATATAGTGATTCAAAAGATAATATAATGCTAGTTTTCCAAATAAAACCAAGTTATTTAAAGGAAATTTCTGGAATTACACAGGATTCTTTACTAAAAAGCAATAGTCTAGACCCAACAGTAAAAGATAGAATTGTTTATGCATTAGGATTGTTATTTATAGAGAATATAAATGCTCAGAGTAAATATGAGGTTCATCTATCTAGGTTGAAAGATTTAATTAACAACCTTAAGGATTGTTTATTTAAGGACGATACCTTTTATTGTAAAGGTGAAACGGATACTATAGAACAGATTATATTTGATATTGTGGAAGAAAAATCATGCTCAATTGAAGAAGATTTAAGCTTGGAAAAAATGGCTATGAGATATAATGTTAGCTACTCCTATCTTTCTAGAGTTTTTAAAAAAATTACTGGTGAAAATTTTACCCAATACTCTTTAAAACAAAAGCTAAATAAAGCTGTGGATTTACTGTTAAATACAAATGAAACAGTGTCAAAAATATCTATAAGTAGTGGATTTGCAGATGTTAAGCTGTTAAATAAAGATTTTCGAAAAATTTTAAACATGTCCCCTACTGACTTTAGACGAAAGTATAACTGCTTAGATAAGTTAAATGAGGAAAATACCCTATTAGATCACTATTCAGTTAGGGATTTTTTAAAAAAAACAAAAAAAGAAAGAATAAAAAGATATAATACCCTACAGATTGAGGATAAAAAATATAAGATAGGTATCAAAGGAGCGGAAAGCTTTAATACAAAAGAAAAATGGTGTAAAATTATTGAGCTTGAAGACATTGTAGGTGACAACCTTGATAATTTAGAAAAAGTATTAACTGATTTAAGTTTTGAGTTTATAATAATTAAATTTCACTTAAATGAAGGGGAATTTTGTCTAAAAAAAGAAGATAAATTACAATATATACCAAAGATGGAAGTAAGAAATTTAGTAAATGTACTTACCAAACATAGAATAACTCCTGTTTTACAGATAGGGTTAGATTTTCACAATCAGTGTACTTCAACTAATTTAAATGATAAACATTATTTAAACTTTAAATCAGCCATTGATTTTTTGTCAATGATAATAGGTACAACAAATTTAGAAAAGTGGAAATTTGAATTAAATATTAGTGGACTTATGGTTAATTTTTTTAAACAGTCGATAGAGCAGATAGAACATTTATCTGATATTTTAATAAGCAAATTTGGGACTACTAAAAATATTGTTGGAGTTTATATTGGCCCTTTATCAATTAACATGAATAAAGAAGAGATAAAGTATGTAGAAGATATAAGAGGAATGCTAGACAGCATTGGTTATTTGCGGATGGATATCAACTGCTTCAATAGTTACTTGAATAAACAAAGCTTTGTAAATTTAAGTGATTGTATAAATACACTTATAGAACAGCTGAAAGTTTATTTACATTTAGAGAATAGCGAAAAATTAATATGTACATTTAATTATATTGTAGATGATCGTGATGTACCTAAAAAATATGATTTTTTTTACTATAATATTTTTGTGAATTTTTTATTATTAAATATAAACCACGACAATTTTTATGTTTCTTTATGCAAAATAGAAGATGAAGCATGTATTGCCGATAATTATCCAATTTGTAACATACTAGGTATAAAGCTTACTACATTTTATATTTTAAAGTTTATTGAAGAATTGAAAACAAACTTGGTTTGGATAGGCGATGGCTGTGTTGCAACTAGAGATGGAAACGACATAGCTATATTAGTATTCACTATGTATAGGGAATGGGAAAACATTCAGTACTCCTTTAGCGATGAATATAAAGATAGAGAAATGCAAATAGCTTTAAATATAAAAAATATATTTGGTAAATATAAAATAACAGAATATAAAGTGAGTTATGAAAATAACACGTTGTATCAATACTTTTCAGATAATCTGGAGTTAGAAACAGTGTCTGAAGAAGAAAAACTATACATACAAAACAAGGCGATGCCAGAAATAAAAATAAAAGTATCTAATATAGAAGAAAGCTTTGAATATATTACAAAAAAGAAGTTTTTAGGCATAAGCCTTATAAAGATGGAGAAGGTATAATTCCTTTTTCGTATAGAGATACCACCAACTTATAAAGTTAGTGGTATCTATTATTTTTGCTTACCTCTATTTGGTTGTCCATGCTAAAGGGATGAAATACACTTTTTATAAGTTTTGCATTATTATTATAATAGAATAAGGCATGATGTTTAAACCTATTTTTTATTTTGTACCTTAAGTCGATCATTTTAACAATGAACCCATCTTTTTGTTGTTCAAGCTCAACATGGTAAATTGGCGTAAAGTCTTTAAAGTATAACCCTAATTCTTCATTATAGATTTTTTCAATTAAAGAATTGGAAACTTTAGCAAAGCGCTTAAATGAAGTAGGTGATCCTTTATATCCACTAATCTCACCAGCAATATATTCATCATCGGTACTAATAATGTAATCCCACTTTAAGATACCATAATCTGAAGGCATTACATTTATTTTCTTGATAGGGTGTGTATTTTTTAATTCTTTGCTATAGTATAGCTTAAGTTTCTTAACAATATAATTTTTATTATATTGTTTTAACCCGAGATAAGTTACAAAAACAAGTGGTATTAAAAATTTATCTAAAAGATTTCTTTCACTAAAGAAAAATATATATCCACTTAATAATAAAATAGCGGGGTCATAAATGGTTATAAGATTAAAAGTATATTTTTTTTTGTTAAATGGATATAACAATGCAACACCGTAAGAGTTTAGCAAGTCAAAAAAAACATGTGATAAGGTGCCAATAAATGTCCAAAATAAAACTTCTTTAAAGAAAAAACCTGCATAGAACATCGAAAGAAATAAAGTAATCAATACTGACAAAACGACTATACCTAAAAGGGAATGGCTTCCCACACGATGATGTTTTAAATAGACATAGTCGCTTTTAAATTTAGTGATTATATCAAAATCCGGAGCCACCGCCCCAGTTATACAACCTATTAAAGCTGGGTTACTTATATCAGGAGCATTATTTAATCCATAGATAGAAAGTCCTATAATGGCATGTGATATTGGGTCCATTCCTCTCCCCTCCTCTTTATTTTTAATTAGTTTGATTGCGGAAATCTAAAAGATGTGATTTGATAGAATTTTAAAGAATTATTTTGTACTACTATTGAAAATGTCAAGTGACATGTTTGTATAGGGGTTGTATCTGATCACAACACAATTATTTAAAATAAATACAAGTTTACATAAAAATTATAACAAATTTCTGTGTCATTATATAGTTGTATAATATTCCAATAACATATAAGAAGATATATAAATGAAGTTTTAAGAAGGTATTTTGTTTTTTTTGTCGAATTATACTATTAATTTTAATTTAGGTATTTGAAGGGAGGGGTAGGTTTGTTTAACAAATCAAAGTTTCTTATTGCAGTGTTGTGTATTTTTTTAATATCTTTACAAATGATTAACCCTATTTTTGCCAACAGTATTGAGGGTAATATAGATAAAGAAAAACAAAAGCAACAGGAAATAGAAGAAGGCATAGAAAATCGCCGTGAAGAAGTAGATTCTCTTGATAAAGAAATAAATGAGTTAACTGAAGAGGTAGAAGAACTTGATAATAAAATAGCAAAAAGCCAAAAACAAATTCAACAATTAAATGAAGATATAACTTCTACGGAAAGTGAAATTGCTAAAACAGAACTAAAGATTGAAGAAGCAGAAGATTTTTTGGAACAAAATACCGAGTATTTGGATACTCGGTTGATTGCCATGTATCAAAAAGGGTCTGTGGGATATTTAGATGTTTTGCTATCTGCTTCAAGTTTTTCTGATTTTCTTTCAAGATTTAATGCACTTAGGTTAATTTTAGAAGAAGATAAAGAACTTATAGAAGAAGTAAAAGAAAAAAGAGAATACTTAAAAGTAGAAAAAGATAAACAAGTTGAAAGAAAAGATAGTTTAGTGAAAATGATTGCTCAAGCCCAAGTGGCTGAGGAAGAGCTAAAAGAAGATGTACAAAGCCTAAATAGCCTTTCAACTCAGCTTCAGACTAAAAAACAAAATACTCAAGAAGTTATAAGTCAAAAAGAAGCTGCTTCCAAACAAGCGGAGCAACAAATTGTAGCACTTATGGCTGAAAGAGAAAAAGAGCTTGAAAGGCAAAGAAAAAAACGTGAAAGAGAAGAGCAGGAAAGAAGAGAACGTGAAAAGGAAGCAGAGGCTGCAGAACAAAAAAATGACAATTCAAACAACAATAACACAGATAATAAACCAGCGGACAATGACACTGCTCCTCCTCAAGGTGGAGGCATAGAAAAAGCTACAGGTAGACTTATTTGGCCAGTTCAAGGTTCTCGTGGGGTAACATCGCATTATGGTTACAGAACACATCCTATCACGAGGCGAACTAGCATGCACACTGGTATTGATATAGGCATTTACCGAGAAAGATGGGCTGGGTCACCTTCTTTTAATGGCAATCCTGTAAATGTACTAGCTGCTGATGGAGGAGAAGTTATTTTTGCAGGAGGAAATAGAAGTATTGGTTATGGGCTGTACGTTATCGTAGACCATGGTGGAGGGAAAACTACACTTTACGCTCATATGGAAAATATTGGTGTAAAATCAGGTCAAACTGTTAGCCAAGGACAGTCTCTAGGTCATGTTGGATCTACAGGAGTTTCTACGGGTCCTCATTTGCATTTTGAGGTAAGGTTGAATGGAAGACACACAAACCCTATGAACTACTATTAATAGGAAAATAGATAAGCTAAAAAAGATAGGCGTGGTACTTTGGAAAGGGTGCTTAACGCCCTTTTTGTTTTTTAGGGAATTTTTAACAGAATTTGCTGGGGTTATTACCAAGTTTAAAGGAGGAAAGAGATATATTATGTCAACAAATTTAGTGAAAAGATATCCAGAACCAACTGTAAGTGCAGTAGTTTTTAATCCTGATAACAAAGTATTGCTTTGTAAATCTCACAAATGGGATGATAAATACGTGATTCCAGGAGGGCACATAGATTTAGGTGAAAAAATGGAAGAGGCTTTAAAAAGAGAGGTGTTAGAGGAAACAGGCTTAGAAATTAATGATATCCAATTAATTAGTGTTAAGGAAAGTGTTTTTGAAAAGGGATTTTATAAAGATAAGCATTTTATATTTATTGATTATGTATGTAAAACCGACTTTGGTGATGTAATTTTAAACGATGAAGCTCAAGAGTATAAGTGGGTGGATTTGAAGGATATAGATAAATATAACTTAGGTGGCTCTGTGGAGAAGTTATTAAAAGAATTGAAAAGCAAAAGCAAATCAAAATACAAAAAAGAAATATTTTATGGGTACTAAAAAGTAGATTATATAGATTAAAAGGAAAAAAATAAGAATTAATCTGGAAAATGTAATGGAGTGACAAAAAAGGAAATATAATAATAACAAAGCTTATATTTTTAAGTGTTAAAAAAGGTGCTTACATAGCAGTCAATTAATTAAAGAAGGATTTTGCGATTGTTTTAGGGAAGGGTGGTTAAATGAAAATAAGCAAATTTTCTGAGAAGCATGATGTACCTAAATCAACTATCCGTTTTTATATTAAACTAGGACTTCTGATACCTAATAAACATAACTCTCAATATATATTTGATGAACAATGTGATAAAACAATCTACTTAATCAATAAAATGAAGAAGTTTAACTTTAACTTAGAAGAAATTCAAGAATTTCTGTCTTTTAATATCTTAAGCGCTTCTGAAGATGAAGAATACCTTGATTATATGTTGAAACTATATAAAAAGAAAAAGGTTCAGCTGTTAATTAACAAAAAAGAAATAGATGAGATATTAGAGGTTATGGATAGTGAAATTTATAAAATTTCTAAACGTGTTAATAAAAAAAGCGTGTTAGGCATCCCACTACACTTCTTAAATCTATTAGCATGCCCCTGGTGTAATAATGATATCATTATTGATAGTGATAATGTGAGAAATAACTCTGTTTTAGATGGAAAGGGGTGTTGTAGTAATTGCAATTACAGTTTTATAATACAAGAGGGAATAATAATTACTAGCATGAAGTTTAAAGATGAAAAATATATGGATTTTGATCAATTAAAGCGCAGGTACATAAATAATACTGACAAAGAACTTATTCATAATGTCTATTTAGCGGCCAGTTGGGTTGGTAAAAAAGTATTAGAGACAAATTTATCCAATAAGATCATTATGAAAAACACTACAGGTTTAGGTGCTTTTTTAAGTAGGTTGAGCGAAAATCTTCCTGAAGACTCATGCTTTATTTCTGTAGACAACAATCTGGACTCTTTAAAGTATGCTAAAAAAATAGTAGAAAAGAAAAAACATAGACCAGATATCATTTTTATTTGTTCAAACTATCCCGACATACCACTTCAAAATTATTGCGTTGATATTATAATAGATAAAGTAAATGGTTCTTTTTATGATAGCCAAAAGACTGAAAAAGTAATGAAGAATATATCGTTTTTAAACAAAATGCTAAAAAAAGATGGATTATGGGTAGGTACCTACGTTTATTTTAATTTATATGACTTTCCTAAGTTATTGGATGAAAAGTATCAAAAGTATTATTCTAAAGTCTGGATAAAAGAATTGTTTAATAAGTACTTTAATCAGGAGGACTCGCTAATCCATGAGCCAATTACCTTAGAGGTGGGTGAATACGGCTCATTTTTAGAAAGAGGTAATAATGTCAATCAATGGACATATTTAGGAAGGAAAAAATAATTTTTTGGAACTTAAAGATAACTTTAAGTTCTTTTTTTTATGCTTTATATAGGAGCTAATTTACAGAAAAATTAAACATTGGTTTAGGTTTTGATTTAATCGGCTTAGAAATTTTTATATATGGCTATTGACTTAAAGTAACCTTTATACAGTATATTTTGGTTAAATCCGTTTTGAGGGTTGAAAATCAAAGGAGGGAAAAAAATGAGCTTCCAAGATGTAGCGAATAGTACTTTGCTGTATCTACTTGTTATTTTTGGACTGTTATATATTATAGCTTTTGCATCTGTGTTTTTGATACAGAGCTACAAGAGGTGTTTAGAACTAGGGATAGACAAAAAAACAATTTATAAGGTTATAAAGTCAACCTTGATTTTTACCATAGTTCCCAGTATAGCAATTGTAATAGGTTTTTATTCGTTGGCCACTGTGTTTGGTATTCCTTGGCCATGGTGGAGATTATCGGTGTTAGGCTCAGTTGCATATGAACTAATGGCTGCAGATATGGCAGCTAAAGGGATGGGGTATAACAGCATTGCTTTAATGGCTGAGGCAAATGATCCTCAAGTGTTTGGAGCTGTTATGTTTGTAATGTCTATAGGAATTTTAGGGGGATTTCTGGTCCTGTTACCATTTGCTAAAAAAATGACAACAGGTTTGATGGAGGCTAGAGAAAGGAAAGACAATACATGGGGCATTGTAATGACTTCATGTTTTATGTTGACCCTTATAGCTGTATTTTTTCCTTTAATGATTTTTGATAATCCAGTTAGCGCAGCTACATTGTTTACCAGTGCTTTTATAGCATTTAGCTTAGGATATATTGCTAAAAGGTTTAGATTGTTGTGGTTAAACGACTTTATATTAGCTCTAACGCTTATATTAGCAATGGTTGCTTCTGTTGGTTGGTCTAATTTGCTTTTGTAGAAGGAGGTGATTTTTGTGGAGAAGAGTAATGAGTCATATCTAAGGTGGGTTCATAGGTTTGGGAGAACTGGAACGACTATACTGATAATTTACATACTAATGATTCCAACAATTATATGCGCTATATATGATATTTTTCCTCCTATTTCTTCAGTGATACTCGGTGGTATTGGTGTTTTTGCTTTGTTTATACCCATAGGAATAGCTGAGGTGTTAAGCTATACCCCTTTATTGGGTTCCTCATGTTACTTAACTTTTACTACCGGTAATGTCCTAAACTTAAAGCTTCCCTGTGTAATAAACGCCATGAAAATAGCTAATGTTGAGCCTAATACACCTGAAGGAGATGCTATTTCTACAGTTGCTGTAGCCTTATCATCTATTCTAACTATATTAATAATAGCACTTGGAGTTATTTTATTAGTTCCACTACAGCCATTGTTGCAAACTGACTCAGTGCAGCAGGCCACTACTTACATGCTACCTGCACTGTTTGGAGGTTTGTTCTTAGGTTTTTTGGGTAAAGGTGAAGGAGAGTATATAGTGAAGCGTAAATCTACTGCCATTATCTTGCCGGTGTTATTAGTTTCCTTAGCTGCAAAACTTGGTATTTTAAAAAGTGGTCTTGAAGGAGTTGCCATAATTGTGATGCTTCCTATAACTTTGTTGAGTGCAAGGATACTATGGAAAAAAGGCGTAATAGAAGTTGAAAAAAGAAGGTAAATACAAAGGAGGATTCAAATGTTAACACTTTTAACAGTTACCATCCTTGTGATATTGCTGATTATTTTAATACAAACACTTACTTTTAAAAAAAAGGGAACTGTGAAATGTGCCCCTAAAAGCATTAATATAAATACAGAAAGAGCATTACAAAGGTTTTCAGAAATGGTAAAGTGTCGAACAATTTCCTATAGCGATAAAAAAAGGATTGATTATAATGAGTTTAAAAAACTACACTATATAATTGAGAAAAATTATCCCAATATCCAAAAAAAATTAAAGAAGGAAACGATTGACCATTCAGTTATATATAAATGGCAAGGTCAAGATAGAACATTAAAGCCAGCACTGTTGATTGCCCATTTGGACGTAGTACCAGTAGAAGGTGGGACAGAAAAAGATTGGTGTCATGAGCCTTTTAGTGGGGAAATTGCAGATGGATTTATATGGGGTAGGGGTACTCTAGATATGAAAGTACAGCTATTTGCTATTTTAGAGGTAGTGGAGAACTTATTGTCTCAGAATTTTGCTCCTAAAAGAGATATTTATTTGGCATTTGGTCAGGATGAAGAAGTCGGAGGGTTAGATGGAGCTGCTAAAATAGCTGAACTTTTTAAAGATAGAGGATTAGAATTTGAATATGTTCTAGATGAGGGTGGATGTGTTACCGAAGATATACTAAAAGAAGTAGCTACACCAGTTGCAGTGGTTGGTGTAGCAGAAAAAGGATATGCTGATGTAGAAATATCCTGTCAGGATTCTGGCGGGCACTCATCTATGCCACCACAAAATACAGCTGTTGGAGTGCTGTGTAAAAGCATAGTGAAACTAGAACAAAAGCAATTAAAAACTAAAATAACAAGTCCTGTAAAAGAAATGCTTGAAAATATAGGACCAGAAATGAGCTTTACTAACAAAGTTATTATAGCGAATATGTGGCTTTTTAAACCTTTATTTAAATCAGTGTTTTCTAAATCAAAAACAGGAAACGCTCTATTAAGGACAACTACAGCATCAACTGTTATACAAGGTAGTGATGCTTCTAACGTTTTGCCTCAACATGCAAAAGCTATAATTAATTTTAGAATTTTGCCGGGAGAAACATCAGAGGATGTAGTAAAACATGTTATAAACACTATAAATGACAACAGAGTATCTGTTAGACTGATAAAAAAATGGGAACCATCAGAAATTACAACAAGTCCATCAAACGATACCTTTGAAAAAATTAAGCTAACTATACAGAAAGTATTTCCCGAAGCTATAGTGACGCCTTATTTAGTTATTGGTGGAACAGACGGAAAAAAATATGAAATGATAAGTGATAATGTTTATAGATTTACTCCTATAAAAGTAGAAGCATCAGAAATCAATAGGATGCATAATACTAATGAGAGAGTGTCTGTTGAAAATGTAAAGAGGAGTTTACGGTTCTTTAATGAACTTGTACAAAACTCTTAACTTCAAGGTTATGTAGTAAAACAATATCGCCAAGTTATTTATTGGCGATATTGTTTTTAAGTAATACACAAATATCAAAAAGTAGTTGTAACCTATATCATTAAATGATATATTATAAATAAAGATATATCATTTAATGATATAGTAAGGGGGAATTTAGTTGGCTAGAACGGACTCAATTAATATGGGTGAATTAACAGATACAATATATTATATACTATTAAGTCTTTTGGAGGAAA
This sequence comes from Proteinivorax tanatarense, assembly GCF_040267685.1. Lineage (GTDB taxonomy): Bacteria > Bacillota > Proteinivoracia > Proteinivoracales > Proteinivoracaceae > Proteinivorax > Proteinivorax tanatarense. Next base: position 2,428,345 of record NZ_CP158367.1, on the reverse strand, counting down.
AACATGGGTATTTAATTATGCAAAATGTTAATGACATGACCAATGGAAAGTTTACAATAGGGCCCGGTTCTTTATATACCTCATTAAAGAAATTATTGAAAGCAGAACTTATTGAAATGACTAAAGAGCAAAAAGATAATAAGAAAATATACAAAATAACAGACAAGGGGCTACGAATGTTAAAAAATGAAGTTAGAAGAAAGAAGAATATGGTATGCCAGGCAGAAATTAAACTAAAAGAGAAAGGAGAGAAGTTATGAAAGAAAAAAAATACGTTTTAATCGGTGGTTATGCTTTTTTAGAAAAGAATGACATGAAAAAGCTAAAAAATCTAGCCAAACAGGGTTGGTTAATTGATGGGGTAGTTTTGCCAATACTATGCTACCGCTTTAAAAAAGGGGAGCCTAAGAATTTAGATTTTGCAGTTGATTATCAAAAAAATGTAGGTGAAGATTATTTCTCCTTATTTAAATCAGCAGGTTGGAAGCATGAACTGACTTTAGGAGATGAATTACATCTTTTTTCGGCTCCAGAAGGTATAAAACCAATTTACACAGATAATACTTCAAAATTTGATAATCTAGAAACAATTGCAGGAAAGTTCAAAGTAAGCAGTATTTACTCGTTAATTATATTTACATCACTCATAATAATCAGTAGGTTTTTGCAGGAAATAAATATTATTTACTATATACTTATTACTATTAGCTTTGTCGCTGTAATCTTTACCAGTTTGCCTTATTTAGGCTATAAGTACAAGCTTAAAAAAATGAGAAAGAATTAAGTAGTTGTTTTTAAAATGTGGGTTTTCATTTCCTAAAATAGACTTTATAATATATTTCATAGGTAAGGAAAGAAATATTTTGTTAAGGAGGTAAGTTATGGATTATAAGCGACCGAAGGAAAAGATTCATCCTAAGGCCATAAAAGCGTGGAGAGTTGGGGGTTGCATTTATTTTGCATTTTATATTTTTATTATTATTGGATTTATAGTATCTTCACGCTTATGGGGGCCGTTTCCAAATTTTATTTTATGGATACTAATGTCTTTAGCAATAGTACTAGGGCTGTTAAACATTTTTATTATTCCCTCTATACGAAAACGTTACTGGTGTTATGAAATAAAAGAATATGAAGTGGATATTCAATATGGTATACTGGTGGTAAAACGAAGTCTGATACCAATGGCTAAAATACAACATGTAGATACAGAGCAGGGACCGATTTTACGATATTTTCAGCTTGCAACTCTATCAATTTCAACGGCAGGCACCAATCATAAAATACCTGCACTAAAAATGGAAAAAGCTTTGGAGTTAAGAAAACAGATTTCTACCTTAGCGAGGATAAACGATGAAGAAATTTAAGCCAGAGAGATCTCATCCAATCATCATATTGACAGGATTTCTAGCTAGCATAAAAGAGTTTATATTTCCCATAATATTTGTTTTTATTTTACAAGTCCGATCCACATCACTCTTTTTTGAAAATAATTTTTTTCGTTATTTTATTTTAGGCTCACTGTTAATTAGTATATTAAATAGTGTTTTGCAATGGTACTTTTTAAAATACTCTTACTCTGATGGGGTGCTTCATGTTAAGTCAGGTGTTTTTGTAAAAAAAGACCGATATATAAAAAAAGAACGAGTACAGACTATTAACACTAAAGCAGGGATTTTGTGGAGAATTCTTGACCTGGTAACTATGCAAATTGAAACTGCGGGAGCAGGACTAGAGCCTGAGGTTCATATAAAAGCTATAGATAGAAATAAAGCAGAGTATATTAGTAAAGCTTTAGAAGATGAAAAGAGTGTAGAAGACATTGATGCTACCGCTTCTGTTTCAGAGTCAACAAGGAATGTTTGGGAAATAAACTATAAACGTCTAATTTTAGCGGGTATGACTTCTAGTGGCTTAGGAATAATTTTCTCTTTTTTAGCTGTAATAGTAGGAAATGGTATGGCAATTGTACCAGGTGAATTTTTTAGCTCCGCCTTTAGAATCTTTCAAAACACTCAGTTAATGTTTATTGTTATGCTTGTATTTTTGATATTTTTATTATCTTGGCTTATTTCTATAGTTCGGTTCGTCATGTCCTATGGAGGTTTTACTATAGTTAAAGATGAAGCGGAAATTAAAATCACTAGAGGGCTTATTGAGAAAAAAGAGCTAAGTTTAAAAGTGCATAGAATTCAAGCTATAAGAATAGTAGAAGGGCTATTACGGCAACCTTTTGGTTACGCAATTGTAGAAGTGGAGGTAGCCGGCGGTGCTTCTGAGGACAGCGGATTTAAAACAATATTAAATCCAATGATTAAAAAAAGTGAAATAGAAGATTTTATAAGCTTTGTTTCACCTGACAGAGCATATTGTCAAGATTTTAAAAATCTACCTCAAAAAGCCTTAAGGCGTTATATTACTAGGTCTACTGTCCCATTACTTCCCTTACTTGTGATATTCTACTTGGTATCTAACCCTTTTGTATGGGCAGGTCTGTTGATACTCCCTATTTCTTGGTTTTTAGGATATCTGAGGTATAAAGATGGTAGCTATGTCATTTTAGATCAAAATATTATTTTTCGTTATCGCATTATTGCTAGGACCACAGTTTTAATGAAAAAAAGCCAAATTCAATCAATAGAACTCAAAACGAATTTTATTCAGAAAGCTAAAAACCTTACCACCATAAGTTCTACTGTATTAACAGCAATGCTAAGTGCCACATTTACAGTAAAAGACATTAGCAGGGAGTCAGGAGAAGAACTATGGGCTTGGTTTACTAGAGAGTAAAAGGATAAAAAAAGGCAACCTTAGGAAATAACTTTTTCCACAAAGGATGCCTTTTATATTTACTTGGGCGCTAGAACAGGATAGTTGCTTAAAACTATTGAGACAAATTATCTCTTACAATTTCGTGTACTGAGTTATGCATCAGCATGGTAATGTGTAGATTGTAAAATCCCCCTACATTATTCCAACCATCGATTCTTGATCTTCTATATGGCACCACTTCATCAAGGTAAGTGTAGATTGAAGTGTAATGAATGTTTCCAGGTGTTAAAAGATCGTTATTTAAATAGTTTAGGAAAATACTTCTGGGAATCATCTCCCGCCCTCCAGCAGACCAACTTGCTAAATAAGCTTGAGGAGTTCCATAGTGAGGTGTACCTATGGTAATTAATGAACCAACTTTATCAACTCCACCCAGTTGGTTGACGTAATAACGAGAACTTAACCCTCCCATACTGTGAGCAACAATGTCTACCTGTTTACTTCCTGTTTCTGATAGGATATCGTTTATAAATTTACTTAGTTCGTGGGCGTTGTTTACATTACTCCCTGTAATACTAGAAAATTGAATTACATAAAGATTATCTTTGGGCCACCCTTGCTCAATTAAATAATTTTTTAGCGAGCTAAAATTAGATTTTCCAAAGATATCCGAAGTGGAATCAAAATATCCATGCACAAAAACCACTGGGTTTTTAGAACTAGCCTGTGCATAGGAAGGAATAATAGCAAAAATAATGCAAATAATTAAAACTGGTAATAATGCTTTAAAATAAATTTTTTTCATACTGATCTCTCCTTTTAATAGGTAATTGGCTCTAAACTAACCCTCCCCTCTATCTTAATATTGTGGAGAAAAAACTTAAAGAATATTTAGACAAAAGAAAAGCAAAATCCTTCCTAAAATAGATTTTTTTTATAATATTGCGAAGTAGAATCAATATGATATATAAAAAGGAGGAGTTTTCACTTATGTCTCGAAATATTCAATTAAATATAAATTTTCGTGTAAGAAGGTAGACCTCTAGCAAAAAGGTGGTGAATTTTTATTGAATTTAGTAAGGTTTCCTAAGTTGTTTTTAAAAGAGTTTTTTGAACAAATTAAAAAAGACCCAATTCAGGACTGGGCAGCAACTCTAGCGTTTTACTTTATGCTATCTATATTTCCTTTTTTGATTTTTATCTTGGCTCTTTTTTCTTATTTGCCTATTAACATAGAACAGATTCATCACTTTGTATATGAGTTTGCACCATCTGATTTAGCCCAGGTGTTTATAGATACAATTTTAGAAGTGGTAGCAAAACCTAAAGGTGGTTTGTTATCATTCGGAATTTTAGCTTCAGTTTGGACTGCTTCCAATGGGATAAATGCTTTAATGAGAGCGCTAAATAAAGTACACAATGTTGATGAAACCAGATCCTTTGTAAAATTAAAGTTAATTTCTATTTTTATGACTTTAGGCATGGTAGTAACGTTTTTTGTAATTTTATTAATCCCAATATTTGGAGAAGCTATATTAGTTTTTTTAGGACGTATTTTTTATTTCTCCACTGAAACAATAACTTTTATAAACTTTTTAGGCTGGATAATTTCAGCAGCAATAATGATAACAGCCTTAATGTTAACTTATTATATAGCACCAAACAAAAAGCTGATTTTTGGTCATGTTGTTTTCGGCGCTATAACAGCAACTTTAGGATGGCTGTTAATTTCGTATTGCTTTTCTATTTATGTTGCAAACTTTAATAATTTCTCAGCTACATACGGAACTTTAGGAGGAGTTATTATATTGATGTTTTGGTTCTATTTAAGTGGATTTATTTTAATAATAGGTGGAGAAGTCAACGCTACCTTATATAATATGAGGGAGCTTAAAAAAAATAAGTAATAGAGTGTCTGCGCTAACCACTTTAAGAAGGACACTAAGCAGAGCAGATTTGATAGAGATAAAAGAAAATATAAACCAAAAACTAATCTTCTGTTTAATACTCAACAGAAGATTAGTTTTTGGATAATAAAGCTACTAACAATTTATAGAAATAGAAAAGGAGCTTAAAATATGATACCATTTAATAGAGAGTCTAAATAGGGGGGCTAAAATGCAAGAAATAATTTTGATTTTAATATTACAGCTAATTTATGTGCCTATATTTACACTTCGAACTATTTTCCTTGTTAAAAATGTCACTATCATGGCATCATTTTTGGGATTTTTAGAGGCGCTTGTGTATGTATTTGGTTTGTCGCTGGTGTTTAGTGGAGATACTGGAACAGTTGCATTAATTGTTTATGCATTGGGTTTTGGTGTTGGTATGTTGATTGGCAGTGCTATAGAAAACAAACTTGCTATTGGATACAATAACCTTATGGTTAACTTGATGGATAAAAACACAGAATTAATTACCCACTTAAGAAATGAAGGTTTTGGAGTTACCGTATACGAAGGAGAGGGAAGAGACAGCAAACGTTACAGGTTGGATATTTTAACAAAAAGAAGTAGGGAAGAAGAACTGTTTCATATTATAGAAAAATTTGAACCAAGAGCTTTTATAATTTCCTACGAAGCAAGAAGGTTTAAAGGTGGATTTTTAGTGAAATCAATGAAGAAAAAGATTAATAAGAAAACAAAATCTAAATAAATAGGAAGTTTAAAGACGATAAAAAGCATCTTTGAATGGTATAATACTTAAAATAATACTAATTCGAAGATGCTTTTTAGTGCAAATTAACGGTGCATTAATGTAAATGAGTTAATAATTAACGAGGAGAAGAAGGTTACAGTGAATTTTAAGTAAAGAATGTTATAAACTAAGATGTTTTTACACTAAATGAAGGTAGGGATGCGGTTTGAACTCTAGTTATAAATGTCTTAAGGAACGATTAGCAGAAATAATTTTTGGCACAGAAACTAAGGCTGGAAAAATTTTTGATGTTATTTTAGTAATTGTTATTTTAAGCAATAGTTTTTTAGTGGTTATTGAAAGTGTAGATAGTATCCGGCATGAATATGAGTTGATTTTAATAACATTGGGTTGGTTTTTTATAGCTATTTTTACAATTGAATACTTATTAAGGGTGTGGGTAGTTGATAACAAACAATCCTATATTTTAAGCTTTTATGGCATTATTGACTTATTGGCAATACTACCGGTATATCTGGGATTATTTATACCACAGCTGCGATTTTTAGTTGTTATCAGGATACTGAGGTTGCTAAGGTTGTTTAGCATCCTAAAAATGGGAAGATATATAAGTGAGTCAAGTCATCTGTTGCTAGCCCTTAAAGCAAGTAGGCCTAAAATAACTGTTTTTCTGTTAACAATATCATTTATTATTCTTATAATGGGATCTTTGATGTACATAATCGAAGGACCAGAAAATGGATTTGTTAGCATTCCTGAGTCAATGTATTGGGCAGTGGTAACTGTGTCCACTGTAGGATATGGTGATATTTCCCCTCAAACTCCAATTGGTAAGTTATTTTCTGGATTATTAATGATAGTCGGCTATGGAATTATAGCGGTACCAACAGGAATTATATCCCATGAATTAGCACAAACTTCAAAAAGAAATACAAAAATTTGTAATAGTTGTCATGGAAGAACTTACTATGAAGATGATAAATTTTGTTCAAAATGTGGCAAAATGCTTAACCATTAGAGCATTAAAAGGGATTTTACGGTAAATGTCTAATTATGATATATAAAGTATTATAAAGTATTAGAGAGGGAGAAGGTGCTATGAAATCAGAGGGATTTAATTCACATAGTAAACATATAGTATTAAAGCACGCTATCAAACATAAAAACGTTTCCTTGACATGTAAGTTGTTTGGAATTTCCAGAACGACTTTTTATAACTGGTATAGGGCTTATCAAAAAAATGGAATAGCGGGGTTACAATCAAAGGAACCTCAAAAACCACAAATGCCCAATAAAGTCAGCTCAAGTGTAGAAAGGGAAATATTAGATTATGTGGCTAAATATCCCCTAGATGGTCCCAAGCGTATTTACTATGAATTCAAATCTGAAGGATTAGATTTGGGAGAATCAGGAATATATAACGTTTTGAAGCGTCATAACTTATCTCAAAAAAGACAGCGATTAGAGTATTCTAAAAATAAGACTTATCCTATTAGCGTGAAGAAAAAAAAGAGACAAGCTATTCCTTTTGGGGATCAAGCTAAAAGCGTAAACTACCCAGGTCAATGCGTAATACAGAGGATCGATTTTATCGGTAAGTTTGATGGAGTGGGAAAAATATATCAATACAGCATCTATGATGTTTATTCTAGGTTAGGAGTTGTTAAGCTTTATAATAAAAAGCAGGACATAGATGTTTGGTACTTTTTCGAGCATAAAATAATGTATTTGCTTAAAACTTTTAACATAAGCATAGATTATTTATTAACTTATAAAACTAAAGAGTTTTTACCTTACTTTGTAAAAGGGAACATGCTAATAGAAGTAACTGATGATTTAAACATTAATCATAGGTTTGTTGAGTATGAAGAAAATAGTGTTTTAGATGAGATGACAGACTTTAATCGTTTTTTAGTCAAAGATTTTTATAGCTATGTCGAAAATAAAAACAGCGTTAACTCGTTTTCAAAAGTTGAAAGGGAATTTCAAAAGTTTTTAAGAAATTATAACTTTTTAACACCCATATCAAAAGGGGTAAACTCTGGGAAAACACCAATAGAGGTGGTTCTTGAACAGTCCAATAATAAAGGTTTAAATTATGAGGAGTTGCCAATTTGGATTTTAGCTTTACTTAATCAAAAGAAGCGAGTTGATGTAAAATGAGGGACTTGAAATCTAGGATTGCTATAGTAGGTGGTGGTTTTTCGGGACTTTATATGGCTCTAGAGTTACAAAAAAAAGGGTATAATAATGTTACTGTTTTTGAAAAAGAGGATAGATTGGGGGGAAAGTTACACACCATTTGGCATAAAGGAAAATCTTATGAGTTAGGTGCTCTTTTTGGCCTGCCAGTGCAAAAAAACTTGCGAGCATTAATGAAAGAACTAAATATAAAGCCTGATGGACCAAGTTTGTCAAGGGTCAGCTATGATGCTAAGGGTAATAAGATTTTGCAGATTCCTAAAGATAAGTTAGATGTATTTTTAGAAGAGATAGACCGTTTGCCGGAAGTGTTAGAGGGATACAAATCTCTTAGAGATGACAATATTTCTTACGTTGAAGAACAATTGACCTTACCTTTTGCAAAGTGGTGTGATTTTCACAAACTAGAGGTGTTAAAGAAGATTTACATGCATCATTTTTCCAGTTATGGGTTAGGTCATATTAACGAAATACCAGCTGTATATGTTTTAAGGTTGTTAAATTTTGAAACGGTAATGGCTTTTTTAGAAGTTCCTGAGTTATTTACTTGGAAATCAGGAGTTTCTTCTATAATTAGTGGTCTAAGCAAAAAAATTAAAAACTTAAAGTTGGGTCAAGAGGTAATTAATATTCAAAGGACAAAAAATAAAACTTTACTTTTAGAGACTGAATTTGAAACCATAGAATATGACAAGGTAATTATTACTTCGCCACTAAATCAATTTATCCATATGTATTGCCATGACAGTGAGATGGTGGACTATTTAAGAAGCATTAAATATAATCTATATACCGTGTATACCTTTATTGGAGACAATCTCCCTAAAGGATGCGGTTGTATACTAGAAAATTTAGATGCCTCAAAAAAAGGACATTTAGTAATCTGGAATTCTCGCTGGGATTCAACCAATAAAGAGGAGCTTTTGACTGTGTACGCATATAACAACTACAAATACTCAAAAGCAGATACCTTAGATATTTTGAAAAAAGATATGTTAAAGCTGGGAGTTAGTAATCCCAGGTTATATCAATATAAAAGCTGGCAATGGCAGGGACCCTATGTGAAACCTAATGTTTTACAAAAAGGTTTCTATGAAAAAATGGAAAAGATGCAAGGAAGAGATAATGTGTTTTTAGCCGGTGAAATTATGAGTACTGTTTCTATGGAAAATTGTATAAAACATACAAACTATCTGGTCAAAAAATATTTTTAGAATTTTTATTTAATTATTCTTACTTTGGAGAAAACTTTACACTTTTAAACATATATAATAGTGGAAAATACTTATTTATATCGTCTATGAAAAATGAGGCTGTGTAAACCAAACTTAAAAACTAAAGTGGGAAAAACCCTGATGTGACAGGATTTTTTTATTTTTGACAAATGCTGACATAATATCTATACTTAGGTTGAGAAAATTATAACATTCACATCACTTGAGAAATGGGGGACAAAGAAGAAAAGGTTTATAATGTGGCAATTGTTGAGGTCAGAGAAAACTAAAATTATTTTAGTAGGTTAGTGGATTGTAAAGAACCTGATTAACACTGTATCGGATTAAAATCATATAAAATTATCTATAGTTACTTTGTCACATCAGGAATTATAAGCTTTACAATCGACTATCAATTATAAAATTGGGAGGGACAATTATGGTAAAAGAAAAGGTTTTAGATCTTGCTAATAAAATTAGCAGAACTAAGAGAGGCAAAAAAGATGCAATTACACCAGAGCGCCCAGAATATAAAATTTTAGAGCCAGTTGTTACAGAGGAAATGGCTGAGGTTGGTCTTTGCCTTGAGTTCAGAAAACCCCTAAGCGCAAAAGAAGTGGCTGATGCATGTGGAAAATCTGAGGAAAAAACCCATGAACTTTTGTTGGAATTAGCTGATTGTGGTGCAGCTTTTGTTAATGAAGTTGATGGTGTTGATAAGTTTTGGATTGATATATGGGTTCCAGGCCATATGGAAATGATGGCAAACCATAGAGAAAATGTAAGAAAATACCCTCAAATTGCTGAAGCTTTTGATGAGTACGGCAAAGTTAAAGGGCCCCAAGGGGCAGGGATTTTCCCAGTAGGAATTGGTCCTATGCGTGTTATTCCTATCGAAGAATCAATTCAAGGAGAAACCCGAAGAGCTTCCTATGAGGAAGTTTCGAAATATCTTAATGAAAATGATGTTTTTTCAGTTTCTGACTGTTCTTGTCGTACCTCCAGGGAAGCTATGGGCGAGGGATGCGGACATTTAAAGGAAGAAATGTGTATTCAGCTAGGTCATGCTGCTGAGTATTATATCAGAACAGGAAGAGGGCGTGAAATTACCCGAGAAGAGGCATTTGAAATTATAGATAAGGCTGAGAAAAATGGTTTGATGCATAGTATTCCGAACTTAGATGGACCTGGCAAAACTCATGCCATTTGTAATTGTTGTGGCTGTTCTTGTTTTGCACTTAGAATAGCAGGGATGTTTAACAACCCTGACATGATTCGCTCAAACTATGTATCTAAAGTGGATAAGGAAAAATGTGTTGCTTGTGGTGAATGTATAGAAAACTGTCCAACCAATGCATTGAAATTAGGACAAAAGGTTTGTACAAAAACTCCTTTAGAAGAAAAAGAACGTCCGTTACCCTACGATACCGAATGGGGTTCAGATAAATGGAATCCAGATTACAGAACCAACAAAGAGCTTGTTGTAGAGTCAGGGACTAGTCCATGTAAAACAGAATGTCCAGCACATATAGGTATACAGGGATATATCAAGCTTGCTGCCCAAGGTGAGTACTCAAAAGCTCTAGAGCTAATTAAGGAAGAAAATCCGTTTCCTGCAGTTTGCGGACGAGTATGTCCTAGAAAATGTGAATCAGAGTGTACAAGGTCAGATATCGATGACCCAGTTGCAATCGACGATATAAAGAAGTTTATTGCTGAACAAGAGTTAAAATCAGAGTATCGTTATGTGCCTAGAAAGAAAGGGGAGCACACAGAAAAAATCGCTGTAGTAGGAGCAGGGCCAGCTGGTCTTTCATGTGCTTATTATTTAGCTGTTCAAGGGTATCCCGTTACTGTTTATGAAAAAGAAGAAATATTAGGTGGGATGTTAACACTTGGTATACCCTCTTATAGACTAGGCAGAAATGTTGTAAATGCTGAAATAGATATTTTACGGGAATTAGGTGTCAAATTTAAAACAGGCGTGGAAGTTGGAAAAGATATCACCATTAAACAGCTGAGAAACCAACGCTATAAAGCGTTTTATGTAGCAATCGGTGCAAAAGCTGGTAGAAAATTAGGCTTAGAAGGTGAAAATGCTGAAGGTGTCGATACAGGAGTCGACTTTTTACGTAAAGTAAACCTAGGTAAAGAAAAAGAGATAAAAGGATCGACGGTTGTAATTGGTGGAGGTAATGTTGCCATAGATGTAGCACGAACTGCTACTAGAATCGGTGCTTCTAAGGTAGATATGTTCTGTTTAGAAAATAGAAGCGAAATGCCAGCTCTTGAAGAAGAAGTTGATGAAGCTTTATCAGAGGGAATAAATATAAATAACTCCTGGGGACCTAAAAGAATTGTAACTAAAAATGGACGAGTAACAGGAGTAGAATTTAAAAAATGTATTTCTGTTTTTGATAAACAAGGGAACTTTAATCCAAAATTTGATGATAAAGACACAAAAGTAGTTGAAGCTGACAATGTATTAATTTCGGTAGGGCAACAGATGGACTGGGGAGGCTTAACTAAAGATAGTGGGATACAGCTAAATCCTAATAACACAATTAAAGCTGATGCTACAACCTATCAAACTGATGAACCTGATGTTTTTGCTGGTGGTGATGCATTAACAGGACCTAAATTTGCCATAGATGCCATTGCACTAGGAAAAGAAGGCGCAATTTCTATCCACCGCTATGTACACCCTGGCCAAAGTTTAACCATAGGACGTGCTAAAAAAGAATATAGAGCACTAGACAAAGAAAACTTAGATCTTGCTGGTTATGATCGTTTACCTAGACAAAGGTCCCTTCATGTTGATGGAAATAAAGCAAAAGAAACCTTTGAGGATTTGCGTAGCACATTTACAGAAGAACAACTTTTAAGTGAAGCAGAACGTTGTTTAGACTGTGGAGCTACTTACGTTGATGAATTTATGTGCGTAGGATGTGGGTCTTGTGTAACTAGGTGTAAATTTGACGCTATTTCATTAGAAAGAAAATATGATGAAAATACCGTAGAATTTGAACAGGTTAAACCCAGAGTTGTCAAATACGCCTTGAAACGTAAGGTGAGAATTAAAGGTAAAGACATGAAAAACTTCTTTGGTGGAATGTTTAAAAAGGATTAAAAAGTTGGTAATGGAGGCCGACTTGTCTGCAGACATTGTCGGTCTACCATTGGCATAAAAATTAAATATTATTTTTAAGGAGGGTTTACTCTATGTTCTTTTTTGAAGCTATACCTTTGCATAACGTGGTAATGTGGTTCGCAGTATTAGGAATTCTTATAGGATTAAATGAAATCGTTCGTGCAAGTAAATGGGGAAGTATTATTATATTTATCGTAATGCCTGTTTTGCTAACTTTTGTTTGGCTTAACTCAGATAGTGAACTTTTATCATGGTTCCATTGGGTTAAGGTTTATTCAGCACTAGCTGGAAGTTTAATTTACATGGTGATAAGATATACCGATTATCATAAAAAACATAAATGGTATTTAGTTTTAGTTCCTGCAATTTTAGCTATAAATATTATCGAAGCGGCAATTAGAGAACTACAAGTTGGTATAAACGGTTTTGAAGGCATGGTTGATGGCATGTATTATATTTCCGGTGGATGGAATTATGTCAACGCGGCAGCCGGTTTGCTAAGCATGTTATTGATATGCGGATGGGTTGGTATTTATGCAACTAATGGAAATCGTAGAGATATGGTTTGGCCTGATTTAAGTATGCTTTATATAATAGCTTATGCAGTTTGGAATATATCTTATGTATATTCATGTGCTCCTGGAAATGCTTTTTATTCGGGGATAGCTCTTAATATCGCTCCCATAATTCCTGCTCTATTTTGGGCTAAAGGAACTTGGATGCAGAATAGAGCTCATACACTATCGTTTTGGATGTTATGGATAATGACTTTCCCTGCATTTTTTGCTGTGGGCAGTACTTTTAATGTAAGTGTTAGTTATAATCCTGCAGCAAACTGGGTATTGGCTATAACCTCTTTGGGACTTCATGTCGTTCTTGCTGTCTGGCAAGTTTATAGAATTGTTAAGCTTCGCCGCAATCCTGTAAAAGGAGAAGTTTGGACTGACACAAGCCAATATCAATCTCCAACTAACATAGCTGGATAGGTAAATTTTAAGCCATAAAAGGGGACGTGAGTCCCCTTTGCTATATTTAATTAAGAATGAGGTGAGTCCTTTGCATGAATTAGGAGTTGTGATAAAAGTAGTAGAGACGGTGGAACACTTTGCGGAAAAGAATAACTTACAAAAAGTAGATAAATTAGTTTTACAAATAGGGGAATTATCTTCAATGATTCCAAGGTATGTAGAGGCGTGCTATCCTGCAGCTGTTGATGGTACATCTTTAGAGGAGACAAAGCTTGATATTGAAATAATTCCAGCAAATGTAATGTGTAAAAAATGCGATAAAGTATTTAAATTTTCTGAGAAAGCCACCCGTTGTACTTATTGTGATAGTGAGAAACTTGAACTTTTAAGTGGTAAAGAATTTTTAATTAAAGAAATCATAGCGTGTTAGATATATTTCACAAGGAGAGATTAACGTGAAGAAACCTATTTCAAAACAACTGACACTTTCTGGACTGCTTATATCTGTTGGGGTGATACTACCAATGGTGTTTCATGCAGCAGGTGGAGGTGGGCCAGTTTTTTTACCTATGCATATTCCAGTGTTGCTGGCAGGCTTTTTTTTAAGCATTCCTTTTGCCTTGATGGTTGGTGCTTTAACTCCGATGCTCAGTTCTTTTATAACGGGTATGCCTCCAGCATTTCCTATGTTGCCAATAATGATTTTTGAATTGGCTACATATGCAGCTGTGGCAAGTCTTATTTATCGAAAGTATCAGCTTAATGTTTATATAGCACTTATAGTTAGTATGTTTTGTGGTAGAGTTGTAGCGGGAGTAATGGTATGGTTTTTGACAACCCTATTTACTACTCAACTACCTGGTCCGATAATTTTTATTAAAGGAGCAGTTGCCACAGGGATACCTGGTATCATTATACAACTGATATTTATTCCTGCAATTGTTTTTGCAGTAAATAAATATTTCAGTGATAATGTTCAACAAGCTTCTTAGGGGTGTTAATATGAAGTCTCAAAAAGAATTTTTTAACAGCATGGCAAGCTCATGGGACGTTAAATGTAATCATGACATGAATAAGGTGGAGTATATTCTAGATTTATTAGAAATAAAAAAAGGTGATAAAATTCTAGATGTAGGTACTGGTACCGGTGTGTTAGTGCCCATTTTATCAAAAAAAGTAGGTTTAAGCGGTAATGTTAAAGCTATAGACATAGCCGACAAAATGATAGAAGTTGCTCAAAAAAAATATAACTATGACAACGTGGAATTTGTGTGTGATGATGTTCTTAAAATTAAAGAAGATAAAAATGAGCACGACCATATTATTTGCTATTCAATGTTTCCCCACTTTCAAAACAAAGAACAAGCTGTAAAATTGCTAGCGTCTAAATTAAGTAATGGGGGAAAGTTAGTGATTTGCCATTCTCAGAGTAGAGAGGCAATAAATAATCTACATAAAAGCAAAGGAGAAGCTGTAAAAGAAGATAATCTTCCAGATTTTACAGTGATTAAACAATATTATCACAAAGCGGGATTGGATATAGTAAAAAAAATAGATACTGAACAGATGTTTGTGGTTATAGGAATCAAATAAAGGTGTAATACAAAAGAAAGGCGACCCCATGATAAAGGTCGCCTTTCTTTTGTATTCTTAAAAAATCATTTAATAGAAAAGTTTTCAAATTCATATTTGCACTTAAGTATATCTTTACAGTTTTTTAATATTTTATTTTTAAACTTTTCTTGTTCAAGGATGTCACATAATAATAATGCAGTTTTTATTGATTTTATATATTTAGGATCATTTAAATAATATTCAACAACGCCTTTACCGTAATAAAGGATATGAAGACCTGTAACATTAGTACTTTTTTTGCAACATTCGATACCTATATTTGAATACCTAAGAGCTTTTTCATATTGCTTATTTCTTTTATAGGCTGTGGATAGGTTATGGCACAATTTTGGATGTAACGAACTTTCTACTTCTACCCTTTCCATGCAAAACTCTAAAATTTCTAAGTACTTATTTGACTCATTTAAACTATTTAAAATGAAGCCAATACTCATTAAAATTCTTAATTCCATAGAGGAGTAGATAAAAATTTGATAATCTGCCAAAGTAAAGTTTTGGTTAGTTACCTTTAATGAATTAATTAACTTTTTATAAGCTTTTTCAGGTTTATTTTCTACTTTATATAAAATTATAGCATCAACAAAAAAAAATAGTTGTGTTATCAAAAGATGGTAGTAATCGGATTTTGTAGAAAATTTTATCCTTTTAAGTTGTTCCCGTTCTAAATATAGGTCTTCATACTTATTATTATTCAACTTATATTCTAGTTTAGCTTTAACTTCTTTAAATGCAGCCTGATTATCTAGCCGATAATCCAGAAATAATTTGCTTATATCTTGCTTTAATACAGTTGATAAAATTTCTAACGTATCAAGCCGAGGTATAACCATACCTTTTTCTATCTTACGAATAGTATCAATGTTAACTCCTGTTTGTTCAGATATGGCTCTTTGGGAAATTCTAAGTTCTTTTCTGATTGACTTTACTTTTTCACCAAAAAGTTTTAAGTGGTAATTCACATGAAATTCCTCCATAACATAAAATATATTTTTTTCAACCCGATTAAAATCGTATTCTATATTTTAAATAATATATTATATATTTATTAAGAATATTATTTTAAAAAAAAAGGGGGGGTAAAGTGAAAAAAAAATTTATTATATTTGCATTAGTATCGTTTTTACTTGTTTGTCAATTTTATTGTTGCTTAAGTCATAATGATGAGATTGCCGACAAAGATGAAGACTATGAATGGTTTAGCTATACGAGTAATTTATAGTATTAATTCTTTTACAATAAATAATAGTTATGGGAGTGAAAAATATGAAAGAATCAAGTTATAATTTTTTCTATGAGTTTCAAAAAGACCCAAGTAAATTGATAGCTTACAATTCTAGAACAAACTCATTGGCTTTAATTAATAAAAAGGATTACGCAGAACTAAAAAAATATGTTGAAAATGGTGTGCAAATTGAAGATGCAAAGTTATTAAAGGAACTGCAAAAAGGGGAGTTTTTGATAGAACCAGATATAAATGAACTTGAGATACTTAAATTTAAAATGTTTGCTAGTAGATATTCTTCTAAAGGACTAGGCTTGACTATTGCTCCTACCCTTGATTGTAACTTTGCTTGTACTTACTGTTATGAAAAGGGAAAAAATGAAGGCTATATGTCTAAAGAGGTACAAAATAATATTATAAAATTTATAGAAAAGCAATCAAAATTTATTGAACAATTATCCATATCATGGTATGGAGGAGAACCATTATTAGCCATGGAAGCTATTGAAAATATAACTAATAAAGTACTGGAAATTGTTAAGCGGGAAAAAATCAAGTTTTCCGCCATGATAGTGACTAACGGATATAATTTAACAAAGGATACTTTACTTAAATTAAAAAAACTAAATATTAAAGCTATGCAAGTTACTATAGATGGAACTGGTGAAACACATAACTCTAGACGTCCTTTAAAAAATGGAGGCCCAACATTTGAACGTATATTATCAAACTTGTCAGAAAATAAAAAGTATCTACCTTCTACTAATCTAAGAGTTAATATAGATAAAGAAAATATAAAAAGTTTAGAAGAAATTTTAGAGGTGATAAAGGAATATAATTTAGAAAAAACAGTAGCAACATATCCAGGATATATTGAACCAACTAATGATTGTTATTCCGTTAACAATTGTTTAGAAGTATGTGATTTTTCAAAAGTTGAGTATGAGTTTCATGAGAGACTACAAGCAGTAAATTTCGTGCCCAATATAGATTATAAGTACCCATATATTAAAACTAATGTTTGTACGGCAGATAACCTAAATTCAATGGTTATTGATCCTAAAGGTGACATTTATAAATGTTGGTCTGATGTGGGTAGGAGTGAGTATAAAATTAGTAATATTTCTGAGAACAAAATGATTAACTTGGAAAAATTTTTCCAATATATACTTTATGACCCTACTATTGATGAGGACTGTAAGGACTGTGAAGTTTTACCGTTATGTATGGGAGGGTGCCCTAGAAGAAGAGTAGATAATATAGTAGATAGATGCACTTCTTACAAGTATGTTTTAGAAGGTTATATTAAGAATATAGCTTTAAACAAATATAGAGAATTAAATAATGAAAAAGTGGAAAGGAGGTGAACTATGACATATTTAATTGAGGGAAATAGCTTAGTAGATGTACTTTGTAGTCAATTTGAATGCTCAGATTTTGAGTGTGGCTGTTTTTCTGATGCATCAAAATGTGGTGGTCAACTTTGCAATACGCGATGCAATCATTGCGAAGGTTTTTGCGGTGGTCAAGTTTGCTACCCAGCACAGGTAATGCCATTAGTAGAAGAGTAATTTTCTCGTATGTAAAATAAAACTGGGAGGTGAATTAATGACTTATTTGATAGAAGGAAATAGTATGGAAGAACTATGTACTTTTACCTGTAACGATGGGTTTGAATGCGGATGTTTTTCGGACTCATCGAGATGTGGTGGTCAACTTTGTAACGACCGCTGCACTCAGTGCGAATTCTGTGGGGGGCAAGTTTGTTATCCAGCGCAGGTAATGCCATTGGCAGAATAAATGTTAATTTAGTAGCACAGATTTTGCTTTTGCCATTATAGGAGATAGAAAATATTATTTTAATCTAGTATAAACTTAAATTTTAGAAGATAAGTGAAAGAAAGGATTTGCAAATTATTATTTTAATTGTAAGGTTAAATATTAATTTGTTACTAAAGCAAGTGTATTATTATTGAATTAGGTAATCATTAAGAAAAAATATGCCAAAAGTAAATCCTTTTGGATTTGCTTTTGGTATTTATATAAAGTTTTTATAGACCTGATTTTGGAGAACAATAGTAGAAAAGTTATAAAATTTTGGTGGTAAGGTAGCCAATTGAATTCTTTTTCTAAAAGTGCTCGAAAATATTATTTAAGCAAAATAAGCAAGTTAATTTTACAGATGAAACCGATTGGTAGAGGAAAAGGGGGGGTTATATGAAAATTATCAAATTTACCATGACATATGTTTTGAAATATAAAATTTATTTATTAATTTTTATTCTTCTTAATTTCGTTTCGAGAGCTCTGGCTATATTTTTCCCTTATTTAACTGGGAATTATATAGATATACTTATAACAGCTAATGATTTTCAGATCGTAACTAAGATTACTCTTATAATAATAACTATTGGCATATTTAATATGGTTTCATCTTTTGCTCAAAGGTATTTAAATGTAAAGATCCAAACGAAAGCGATGATTGACTTGAATTTTGATGTTTTAAATCATTTGTTAAAAATGCCCATTAGGTACTTTGAAAACAAAAATAGTGGCTATTTAAATCATCGTATTAACAATGATAGTAGTGTTGTGGTTAATTTTTTATTAGACAACCTTCTTAATATAGTTAGTAATGCTTTAACCATAATCATTCTTTTTTATATATCTTTTACTATAAATGTTAAAATGACTTTAATATTAATTCCAGTTTTTCCTCTGTACCTGTTTCTGTACTATATTTTTCGAAAACCTTTGTATAGGCGAAATTATGATTTAAAAGAAAAACAAAATATTTTTTTTTCTAAAATGAACCAACATCTGCAAAATGTAAATATAGTTAAGATAAATGCAACTTTTACAGAAGCTCACGAAGTTATTAGTAATAGTTTTAAATCTATGTTTAAATCTTTACTATCACATACTAAATTGTCTTTACTTTTCACCAATAGTAATTCATTTACAATGCTTGTAGCAAATGGACTAATTTTCTTTTTTGGGGGAAGGGAAGTAATACGTGGCAACATGAGTGTAGGAGAATTTACTATTATAAAAAGCTATTTTTCAATGATTATGGGAAGCATAAGTTATTTCTTAAACTTTGGCGAATCATACCAAAAAGCCTTAGTTTCTTACGATAGATTAAAGCAAATACTAGACGAATCTAAAGAAATAAACGGTAATAAAAAAATTTTTAACATAAGCAATATAAAATTAGAAAATGTAGCATTTTCATATAATAAATCTGAGAAAATAATAAGTAACTTTAATCAAAAATTTAAAAAAGGTAAGGTTTATTGTGTAATTGGTAGCAATGGGACTGGTAAAAGCACTTTAATTAAATTGTTATTAGGTATATACAACGATTACTATGATGGTAAAATACACTATGACACTAATGAAATTAAGAATTTAGATATGTATTATATTAGGAAAAACTTTGTAGGAGTTTGCATGCAAGAACCTAAAACAATCAATAGTAAATTGATAGAAAATTTTACATATGGTCTAGAGCAGTATAATTTTGACAATTTAAGCTTAATATTAAATAAACTGAAACTGGATCCTGCAAAATTTGATAATGGATTAGAAACAATTATAGATGAAGCTTCAAATAATATTTCTGGGGGAGAAAAGTTAAAAATTAATTTGGCTAGAAATTTTCTTAAAAGTCCAGAATTGTTAGTCTTAGATGAGCCTAGCTCTGCGCTAGATGTTGAAAGTGTTGATAAATTGAAAGATTTGATAGTAGAAACAAAGTTAAGCAGGATAACAATTATAATAAGCCATGACCACGATTTTATAAACATAGCAGATGAGGTTATAGATTTAAATAAGCATAAGAGAAATGATATATAGTAT
This sequence comes from Proteinivorax tanatarense, assembly GCF_040267685.1. GTDB lineage: Bacteria > Bacillota > Proteinivoracia > Proteinivoracales > Proteinivoracaceae > Proteinivorax > Proteinivorax tanatarense. The sequence goes on along the minus strand of NZ_CP158367.1, from coordinate 2,408,659 downwards.
ATATGGGAACGCTATATATAAAAATAAAAAGGAGTTTGAATTGCAATCATTAAAACAATAGAAAACGCAGGATGGAACTTAGAAAATACCTATGCAAGCTTACCAGAAAAGTTTTATGCAAAGCTTAAGCCTTCTTCTGTCAAAGCTCCACAAATGATAGTTTTTAACAATCAGTTAGCTCAAGATTTGGGTTTAGATGACAGACAGCTGAGTTGCACTGGTGCAGATTATTTTGCAGGCAATAGGTTACCTAAAAATGTGGTGCCTTTGGCACAAGCATATGCTGGCCATCAGTTTGGTTACTTTACAATGTTGGGTGATGGTAGGGCAATATTAATAGGTGAACAGACTGCCCCTGAAGGGACAAAATGGGATATACAACTTAAAGGAGCTGGAAGGACTCCATACTCAAGAGGTGGCGATGGCAGAGCTACATTAGGTCCGATGTTGCGAGAATATATTATTAGTGAAGCTATGCATGCTCTTGGCATTGAAACTACGAGAAGTCTAGCCGTTGTTAGCACAGGAGAAGAAGTTATGAGAGAAAAGTTATTACCTGGTGCAATTCTGACAAGAATAGCTTCCAGCCATTTGCGAGTTGGAACGTTTCAATTTGCAGCCCATTGGGGAGGGGTTACAGACTTAACGGTGCTTGCAGATTATACAATAAATAGGCATTTCCCTGAAGTATTGCAGGACAACAACCCTTATCTTTCAATGCTTAAAGAAGTTGTAAAAAGACAGGCATCTTTAATTGCCAAATGGCAGTTGACGGGGTTTGTACATGGTGTAATGAATACAGATAACATGACTATATGCGGAGAAACCATTGATTATGGCCCATGTGCCTTTATCGACCGCTATGACATAGATACAGTATTCAGCTCGATAGATAGACAAGGACGATACTCCTTTGGTAATCAACCTTCTATTGCCAAGTGGAACTTGATTAGACTAGCAGAGACTTTACTACCGTTGTTAAGTAAAGATGAAAAAAAATCTAAAGAACTTGCAGAAGAAGCAGTAGAAGAATTTAATAAACATTATTATCAAAGCTATATGTCAGGGATGAGAAAGAAGTTAGGCTTGTTTAACTTAGAAGGTGGAGATAAAGACTTAATTAACAACCTTCTTGACATTTTGGAGTATAGCAAAGCTGACTATACTAATACCTTTAGGGCTTTGACCATTGGAAACCTAGAAGATATTGCTGACCTAAAAAATAAAGAATTTGATTACTGGTTGAAACTGTGGCGAGCTAGGATTGCAAATCAGTGTCAATCTAAAGATGAATCTCAAAAAATAATGGAAAAGAATAATCCATCAATAATTCCTCGAAACCATAAAGTAGAAGAAGCATTAAAAGCTGCCGTTGAACATCAGGATTTTAGATTAACTAAAAAGCTCATTAGTGCTCTATCAAGTCCTTTTGATTACCAGCTAAGCCTAGATGAGTATACTAAGCCATATTCCGGGAAAGAGCCTTATAGAACATTTTGTGGCACCTAAAAGGGTGCCATTAACTTATATCAGATTAGCTGGCTCTTCAACCTTGTTTTGAAGAACTCAAAATTATTAGGGGCGACATCTAGTATAGGCCGAGGGTTAATTAACAATTAACGCATAAGGATTATTTTTTTTAAGGGTTCATGCTTGCTTCCTTAAAAGTTATCATTTTATCATTCATATTACACGCTGCATCTATTATTGGAAATGCTAAAGCAGCTCCTGAACCTTCTCCTAAACACATATTCATATACAGCATTGGTTCAACTCCTAAAAGCTCACTGGCTCTTTTTCCACCTAATTCCATTGAAGCGTGGGAGGGAATTAAGTAATCCTTGACCTTAGGTTCAATAGACTTAGCGATTAGCGCCGATACAGTAGCTATGTACCCATCAATAACAACAGGAACTCTATTGGCAGCTGAGCCTAAAATTACACCAGCCATTCCTCCAATTTCTAAACCACCTACTTTTGCCAAGACGTCCAGTCCATCATCAGGATCTGGTTTATTAATATCGATAGCTTTTTCTATAACCTTTATTTTATGCTGTATCCCTTTAGAATCTAAGCCAGACCCTTTACCAGTAATTTCTTTTGGAGGTATATTTCCTAGCACTGCCAGTATGGCAGTGCTAGCAGTCGTATTTGTTATACCCATTTCTCCAACGCCAATAAGATTAACTCCTCTTTTTATTTGTTGTTGAGCTATTTCTATTCCCACTTCTATAGCATCAACAGCTTCTTTTCTAGTCATAGCAGGGCCTTTAGCAAAGTTATCTGTCCCATATTTTATTTTTTTGTTAATTACACCAGAATTTAACGGAAGTTCTCCATTGATTCCAATATCAACTGTTACAATTTTAGCATTGGAAATTTCACCTATAGCACAAACACCAGTGAGACCTTTAGGGAAGTTCAACGTTTGCTCAATGGTTATACTTTGCGGATTAGGGGCTACACCCTCCTCATAGACACCATGATCTGCAGCCATTATGATAATAGCTTTATGCTCTACGCTAGGATGTATATTCTTAGTTATCCCGGCTAATTGTACAGTTATTGCCTCCAACTTCCCTAAGCTTTTTGGCGGTTTAATGAGATTGTCCACCCTCGTTCTTGATTTTTTCATTATTTCGCTGTCCAAAGGTTGAATGTTTTTAATAATTTTTTGCAAAAGTTTCATTTTTACTCCTCCTTTTTTTATAAAATAAAAAAGTCTACAGTCTATTTTTGTATGTAAAAATAGACTGTAGACTTTTCCATCATCTACTAGATATAAAGCGTATAGGCAGGTCTCCTGGCTTAGGTTCCTAGTTTCATTTACCTTCCCAAACTTTTGTTCAGTGGCACTAAAAAACGAAACTCCCCTTTACAGTGGCGGGACCGCTGAAGACTTTCACTTCATTCCCTATTCTCCCTTTCGGGCACCTATCGCTTTTTATTGTAATAAAAACTAATATAACCTTATACTTTTTTGAAATTTGTGTCAAGTTAATCAATCATTTTATTGAAAAAGGTCTCTTTTAAAGATTAAACTTTGTTACATTTTCATTCATATCTTTAGCTATTTTTTCGAGATTCAAGCTTGATTTTTGTATTTTTTCAATCGATGAGTTGTTTTGCTCCATTGATGCTGATACTTCTTCGGTAGAAGCAGAATTTTCTTCAGCAACTGCAGATAGATTTTGTAAGGTGTTAAGAATGTCATTTTTCATTTTTTCCATTTCAGAACCTGAGGTGCTTAAATTTTGGACTTCTACCTCTGTAGTTTTTATGGCATCTAATATTAAAGAGTACTTGTCTTTTGTTATAGAAACTATATTAGATTGTTGCGATAATATGTTTTCCACTTTTTCCATACTTTCTACAGATTTTTTAGAATTACTTTGTAGCTCTGTTACAACTTCATCAATGGTTTTAGTTGAAGAAGTTGATTCTTCTGCAAGCTTTTTAATTTCTTCTGCTACAACTGCAAATCCTTTTCCTACCTCTCCAGCTCTTGCAGCTTCAATAGCAGCGTTTAGAGCCAATAGGTTTGTCTGTTCAGCAATGGAAGCAATCAATTGACTTGATTGACTAATTTTAGACACGCTATCACTGGTTTGCACAATGGCACTATGTACCTCTTGTACCTCTTGATTACTTTCATTTGAAATTTGGGTAAGTTCTTGAACCTTATCTAAACCTTCTTTGACTGCACTAGATACTTGTGAGGAGAAGTTAGAAACATTTTTAATATGGTCTTGGTTTTGTTCTATCAAATTTCCTAAATTGCTTGCTTTGATAGAACCATCTTCAGTATCAGTGGCCTGTGAAGAAGCTCCCATAGCAATTTGTTGCGTAGCAGAAGACACCTCTTTAGAAATTTGAGCAGCATCTTTAGCAGAAGAAGTTAGGTCCTCTGAATAGCTTTGTACAGTGTGGGAAGAACCTTTGATTTTGTTAATAGTTTCTTTGAAGTTTTCAGTTATTAGCTGTAAAGATTTAGACAGACTACCAATTTCATCTTTGCGCTCTAGTAGGTTATTGGGGACATTAGAGCTAAGATCTAAATCAGCTATGGTTTTAGCATGTGTAGTTAAAGACTTAATTGGTTTGGTAAAATAATTAGCGCCAAAATATGATGTGATGAGAATTGTAAATATTGACCCTATAACAAAAATAACAAAAATCCTTGTGAACAGCTGTAGACCACTTAATAAAGTACTTCTAGGGATTTGAATAAACAATTTCCAATCATGGGTGTTGTCTATGTTTGAAAAAAGCAAATATGAATCTACACCTTCTATATCTGTGCGGATCACCCCGTTATCATTAGACATAATCTTATCTAAATTATCACCTAAATAGCTACTATTACTGCTATCTGTGACACTCTCTCCAATACGGCTATCATTTCTATGGACAATAATATCCCCGGTGCCATCCACAACCCAACCGAAGCCTTCACCTTCTATATTAATCTGATCAACAGCTGAGGTTAGGTCCTGTAACAGAACAGAACCAGAGATAAGTCCCACTACCTCTCCGTCAAAATTAGTAATGGAATGGGCAAAAACAGTAATTAGTTGGCCATCAAGAGAACTTTCGAAAGGGTTTGTAACATAGGTGTGTTGTCCTTGTTGAAAAATAGGCTCCATGTAAGCGCTTGCACTAAAATCACCCTGTTCTCCATTAGAAGAAAAAGCTGTTCCGTCTGGGTGAACTATAGACAACCTTGTAAATAGGGTGTTATTTTCTGCTTTTTGCAGAAATCTTTTAGAATCTTCTATGTCCATTTCTTTAACTGCATCATATTCAGTTATAATAGCTAACTCAGAAAGGTTTTGCTCAATCAAGCTACCCACAGCATCAGCACTGTTTTCCGTGATATCAGAGCTTAGGTCTTCTGAAAGTCTTGTTAGCTCACTGCTTGAAACATTATATAAAATTATACCTGAAACTATAAAAACCAGTGAGCATATAATTGAAAATAGAGCTATTAGTTTAAATTTAATACTTTGCATAAATTTCCCCTCCTTAACTTAAATTTTAATATTAAAAATTACTGCTTTGACTCACCTCCTCTACAAATAATTTCTAGAAATGGACTAATTTTATTTTAGCATTAATTGTATTTAATATATATATAAATAAAAACATTTCAAACATAAGCAAACAAATATTTTATAAATAATAATCAAATGTTATAATCATAGATAAGCCCATTGAAAACACAAATCTTGTCATGGGAGATGGTTACATGAAAAGGATAAATAATATATTAACACATGATGGATATATCACTTACCTAAATAAGATAAGAGATGCAGAAAAAAATAGGCCTTTTTGTAAACATGGATTACAGCACTTTTTTGATGTTGCTAGGATAGGGTATATATTTGTATTAGAAAGAAATTTAAGTATAGACAAAGAAACTATCTATGCTGCAGCTTTGCTACATGACATTGGGCGGTGGAGAGAATACAAAGATGGAACGGACCATGCCCTTGTTAGTGGAGATATTGCTAAGGAAATTTTAAGGGATTGTAAGTTTGGCGAAAAAGAGATAAAGCATATTGTACAGGCGATAAAGTTACATAGAAACAAAAATAAATTGTATACTCAGTTAGACAAGGTTCTGTATGAGAGTGATAAAGTTTCTAGACCTTGTATTAGCTGTGGGAGTAGAGATAAGTGTAAACGATTTGCTAATGGAGAAAAGGTGAAATTTTTTGTATAATACATACAGTTGATAAAAGGGGTGAACTATTTGATTTTAATGATAGATAACTATGATTCCTTTACTTATAATTTAATTCAGTATTTATCATGCTTAAACGAAGAAGTGGAAGTTTATCGCAATGATAAGATAAGCATTGAGCAAATAGAAAAAAAGAATCCCGATATAATAGTGCTGTCACCGGGTCCATGTACTCCTAACGAGGCTGGGATATGTAAAGATGTAGTTAAAGAGTTTAAAGGAGAAATCCCTATTTTAGGAATTTGTTTAGGGCATCAGACAATTGGACAAGTTTTTGGTGGAGAAGTGGTTAGGGCAAATGAGCCTATACATGGCAAAGTTTATGAAATAAATCATTTAAACAAAGGTGTTTTTAAAGGCTTAAAAAATCCTTTAAAAGTAACTAGGTATCATTCTTTGATTTTAGATAGCAATTCTTTGCCAGGTTGCCTGGAAGTTACTGCTCAAACAGCTACGGGTGAGATAATGGGGATAAAGCATACAGAATACATGATAGAAGGAGTTCAGTTTCACCCCGAGGCAATTTTAACTGAAATGGGGATGGAACTTTTAGAAAACTTTGTCAAACAGGCAAAAGAAAATAAAGCAGGTGGTTTTAAATGCATATAAGAGAAGTTAAAACATCGCTAAAAAGTTTTGATATATACTCTATTTTTAAGGACAAAGATTATAGCTTTATTTTAGATAGTGGCATGGATCAAGATAAGCTAGGGAGATATTCTTTTATAGGCTTTGAACCATTAGTGACCTTTAAAAGCAAAGGTGATAAGATCGACATAATCGATAGTGGGAAAAGAACAACGGTTTTTGGCAACCCATTTAGCGAACTTAAAAAACTGTATAGTAGATACAAGTTTGATTACGACACTGATTTGCCATTTATTGGTGGTTTTGTAGGGTATTTATCTTATGATCTCTGCCACTATATAGAAAAATTACCAAGGAAAGCTGTGGATGATGTATATATTCCTGATTGTTTTATGGGGTTATACGATGGCGTTATAGTAATTGATCATAAAAAGAATAAGGTTTATGTAACTGCTTTGGGAATTAATGATGATCCACAAGTTGTTGTAGGTAGGGTAACTTCAGAGTTATTTGAGGGGGAAAAGCAATTAAATAATGAAGAACAGTCAATCCAACGGAAACAACCTCCCTCAGTAAGCTTAACCTCCAATTTTACAAAAGATGAGTATCTTAAGGCTGTACATAAAGTTAAAGAATATATAAAAGCAGGTGATATATATCAGGCCAATTTAACTCAGCGATTTTCCGGAAAGGTAGAAGAGAACCCATACAATCTTTATAAAAAATTAAGAAAGATAAATCCTGCTCCTTTTGCCTCCTTTATAAATTTCGGCGAGGGATATGTAATAAGCAGTTCACCAGAAAGATTTATTAAAGTTAAAAATGATGTTATAGAAACTAGGCCGATTAAGGGTACTAGGCCAAGAGGTGATACTCCAGAAGAGGACATTAAACAGAGAAAAGACTTGCTTTCTAGCGAAAAAGACAAAGCGGAATTGTTGATGATTGTTGATTTGGAGAGAAATGATCTTAGCAAGGTATCTCAAACTGGCAGCGTTGAAGTGACAGAGTTATTTCATCTTGAACAGTATGCTACTGTATATCACCTAGTATCGACCATAAAGGGTTTAGTTAAAAAAGAGTGCGATGCCATAGATTGTATTAAAGCAACTTTCCCCGGTGGTTCTATAACAGGAGCACCTAAAATTAGAGCTATGGAAATTATTGATGAGTTAGAGCCAACGCAAAGAAATATTTATACAGGTTCTATTGGTTATATCGGGTTAAATGGAGATATGGACTGGAATATAGTAATTAGAACAATTGTCTATAAAGAAGGAAAAGTGTATTTGCAGGTTGGTGGAGCCATTGTGTGGGACTCCGATGCAGAAAGTGAATATCAGGAAACATTTGACAAGGCGAAAGCGTTGATAGCAGCCCTGAATAGTTAAACAGGGGGGATGAAATGTATATTTTAGTAAATGGAAAGGCTGTAAAAAAAAATCATGCTAAGGTAACCATAGATAGTAAAGGCTTTCAATATGGGCATAGTGTTTTTGAGACTATAAAAGTTGATGCAGGAAAAATATTTTTTTTAGAGGACCATATTGAAAGACTGCAACAATCATGCAAAAAAGTAGGTATAGAAACTCAGGTCTCCTATGGAGAACTGTACGATCAGTGCAATACTTTGTTGAATATAAACAGAGTTACCAAAGGGGTTTTAAAAATATTGTGCGCAAAAGGTGACTATGTTGATAACCTTATTATAAGTAGTAGAGAAAATACTTATAATAAAGAAGAATATGACAAAGGGTTTAAACTGGGTTTTGCTGATGAAAAAAGAAACCCTTATTCAAGTTTAACCTATATTAAGTCAGGGAACTATCTAGAAAACTGGTTAGCAAAGGAAAAAGGGATGAAGGCTGGCTTTAAAGAAGTGATATTTTTAAATATCCATAACAAAATAGCGGAAGGGGCTATTTCTAACATTTTCTTTGTAAAAAATAACATTATATATACTCCTGATATAACCTGTGGAATTTTGCCGGGAATTATGAGAGAAAAAGTTATTCATTTAGCCCGTAACTCAAAACTTCAAACTAAGGTCGGCTGTTATAACAAAAATGAACTACTAAGTGCAGATGAAGTTTTTATAACAAACTCTTTATTGGAAATAATGCCAGTCTCGCAAATAGAAATGCAAAAGTATAATACAGAAAATAATATAGTTACCACTAAGCTTAGAAAAGCCTTTAAGGTAACTTATCTTGAACAGAAAGAGGGATAAAAGTGGACAAAAAGAAAATAGAAAAAGCTATAGGGGATATTTTAGAAGCAATAGGAGAGGATCCTAAAAGAGAAGGGCTACAAGGTACACCC